>JAALLE010000006.1 GCA_011087605.1 Hyphomicrobiales bacterium | reverse complement strand
TCAAATTGTCGCACCTAATGGCAGCAGAAATAGGGTAGCTGAGTAGTTACAAACAGGCAAAAATGGCTAATTCCAAACCGACCCCAATAATGCGGTTGGACTGTGGATATGGTGGCAAAATGGGAAGGTGAGCTATCGACTAATCATTCAGCTTATCAAGCCACTCATCGCTCTGCATTTCCCGCAGACGCGAAATTGTCCGCTTGAACTCAAAAGCTTCGGTGCCGTGATCGACGGGGTAAAGCTTGGAAGGTCGTTCGCTGGCGCTAACAATCAAAATGCGTTGCCGATCATACAGCGTATCGACCAGGGCAATAAATCGCTTTGCGGCGTTGCGGTCCTCATATTGCATGACCGGAACATCTTCCAGAAACAGGGTGTGAAAACGCTCCGCCAAAGCCAGATAGTCCCCCGCCCCAAGCGGACGTTCGCAAAGGGCAGAAAAACTCTCGCGCACCAGACCACCACAGGTTACGGCAAAATCGGTTTGTCGGCCCGACACGCAAATACCGGCCGGGGCCACAGACAGCCCATCCGTCATTTCCGTCCACAGCGCATCAAGCTCCTGCGCCGATTTATCGCCCACCATATAGGTATGACCATCGAACAACAGTTCCATGCGGTAGTCGGTTTCCGATGCCAGCTCCAAGACCAACATGCGTTCTTTCACCAGCGCAATGAATGGCAAAAAGAACGACCGGTTAAGGCCGTCCTTGTATAAAAGATCAGGTTCTACATTGGAGGTCGCAACAACCGTAACACCGTGACTGAACAGGCCCGTGAACAGTCGCCCCAGCAGCATCGCATCCGCCACATCCGTGACGGCGAATTCATCAAAACACAAAAGCTGGGATTCTTTTGCCAATTGCTCCGCCAGAGGTGGAATTGGATCGGCAGAACGCTCCTGCGCAGTTTTTTGCTGCTGACGCCAGACATGAATACGCGCGTGGACATCCAGCATAAAGGCATGGAAATGGACCCGCCGCTTGGCCACCGTTACTGAAGAATCCTCAGACGGGGCCAGCTCGAAAAATCGATCCATCAACATCGTCTTGCCACGTCCCACACCGCCCCACAGATACAGGCCGCGAGGTGAGGTATCGGAAGTCTGGGGTTTTTTTCCGAACAACCAGCCTAGTGCGCTTTTCTTGTTGCCCAGTTTGGGCGCATGTAACGTGTCGAGAATTGAATCCAGCGCGGCAATCGCCGGCTGCTGTGCCGGATCGGCTTTTAACTGGCCCTGTTCGATTGCCCGATTGATCTCGCTAGACAGCCGACCCAACGTAACCTGGTCCGCACTGGCGTCATCAGAAGATGATAAATTTTGTGAAGACGCCGGATCGTCAATGGTCATGATTTAGACAACCTGAGGAAGACTTTTGCGGCTGAGCGACGGACCGTCAGCGCGTAAACGAGATTGCACCGCCACCATTGGTCGAACCATCGTATCGCTGCTCATTGGAACGGTAGAGCGTTGCCGCGGTACCGCCAGCGGAATTCACCAGAACCACCTGTTTTTCCCGTACATCCCAAGCCTGCACATCAGATATGGACGGTGCCGAACAGCCGCGCGATGCGGCACGGTATCCACCCGACCACTTAGTCAGGGCCAGGAAGATCTGGCAGCTGGAACCACCAGTACTGACGGTCCAGGCGCCAACCATGGCCTGCCTTGTTACCGGCTGGGCATTTGCCGGCGGCTCGATGCTGGCGACGTCAACCTGGGTCTGCTCACCCGGCAACGCAGGAACAGCCTGATCATCAACTGGCGATACGGGTTGCAATTCACCCTGTTGAACCGGGGTCAGCGGAGCAGGCTCAAGAGAAATCGGTTCCTGACGTGTCGGCAAGCGCTCGTTTTGATAAAACCCGGATGTACGCTGACAACCCGACACTGCCAGAGCTCCAACCAATAGTAGCGGCGCAAACCGGATGGCCGTTCGAGCCAAGCCAGTTGCCGGATTGTTTGTCTCACCAGGGCCGCCATTGCGCCCCGATTCAGTGCTTTTGGTATATACCTGACTCATTATAACCGCCATCGTGTCTTTCCCGATCAGCGCCATACGCCCCAAATTTGGGCGGAATGAGGCCGATCCTCCATCACCAATCATCAATGTGACCAATTCCTATAGTTCCGTAACTGAATATAGGGTGAACAAGTTATGAATAAGTGAATGTGGAAAGGTTGAAATACTCATGCTTACGTAACGTAAGTAGATAGCAAAATCAACTTACGCAGCCAACATTTGGTATCGCGGTCCCGAAATTTGGATGTGGCTGCAATCAGCTGCCGTGAACAACCCCTTGATAGGCCTGATCGCCCCAGAGCTGTTCGACCCTTTGATTACGGCCACAACGATAGCGGTAATATTTATAACGAATCGGGTTTTTCTTATAGTAATCCTGATGATACCCTTCCGCATCCGTCCAGAAGGAAGCCATCGCTATTTCCGTGGCGATCGGCTGTTTAAGCGCTTCTGCAGCTTGTTTTTTTGATGCCTGCGCAGCTGATATTTGATCTCCGTCCAATGCGTAGACTGCCGTGGAATAGGCGTAGCCCCTGTCGCAGAACTGTCCTCCGTCATCTGTTGGGTCCACGGTCCGAAAGAATATGCTCAGCAATTGGTCATAGCCGACCTTACTATCGTCATATGTGATTTTAACCGCTTCGCGATGGCCACTGTGATTGCGATAGGTCGGGTTCTTCAATGAGCCACCGGTATATCCGGAAACCACATCAACCACGCCGGAAACATGCTCAAAGTCTTTTTCGATGCACCAGAAACAGCCGCCGGCAAAAATCGCGGTTTTTTCAGCAGCCATTGTGGCGGGCGAGTAAAATGCCATGCACATGGCAGCAAGCAGAAAGCGTTTCATGACGCCGAACTCCAGTTAAAATATCTTCTCCCGGCTATGTGCCGTCAAAACCCGTCTGGCTCAAGGCATTCACCATGCAATTCAAATCACCTTGGTGTGATTTATCGTCATGATTGACCTCAACACCTGATTGCGGCTTTCTGGCAGACAGGCGCTAAGTTGGACAACCAGGATAAATTCGCATGACCAAAGTTCTGGTGACCGGTGCGTCAGGATACATTGCCAAGCACATAGTTTTGCAATTGTTACTCGCTGGCTATGAAGTGCGGGCTTCCGTGCGTTCGAAAGGACGCGCTGATCAGCTTCTCAACTCTATGAGGGCCCATCTGAACAAAACCGCCGACGCGGCATTGCCCCTGACATTCGTCGAACTGGATCTCAATCGCGACGCAGGCTGGCCAGCAGCAATGCAGGATATTGACGTTTTGATGCACACAGCTTCTCCATTCCCGCTGGATACCCCCGGCGATGAAGAAGAACTGATCAGGCCAGCCGTAGACGGGACACTTCGGGCACTTCAGGCTGCTGTTGAATATGGTGTCAAACGCATCGTGTTGACATCCTCCACAGCGGCCGTCGTTTATCGCCCGCCGACAGAGGCGGGAATACCTTTTGATGAAAGCCACTGGTCGGTTCCAGATCATCCGGCGTGTAACGCCTACGGAAAATCCAAGACCCTGGCCGAACTGGCAGCTTGGGAATTCATCGAAACGCAGGCTGCGGAATGTAACCTGACCACCATCAATCCCGGACTGGCGATCGGCCCCGCGTTGGACAGTCGCATCGGCACTTCCCTGCAGGTGCTGCAGCGGCTTTTGCTGGCAAAGGACCCGGCTTTGCCAAAAATTGGTTTCGCCTGTGTTGATGTCCGCGATGTTGCGACGGCTCACGTGCGCGCCATTGACCGGCCTGCGACATATGGCAAACGCATCCTCGCTGTGAGTCAGTTCGTCTGGTTCCACGAACTTGCCATGACGCTGAGCAATGCCTATCCAGACCGCCGAATCCCCACCCGATTGGCTCCCTCATGGCTGATTAAATTCCTTGCCGTGTTCAACAAAAGGGTTGCCGCAGTAGTGCCCAATCTGGAGGTCGATTTTAATATTTCAAACCAGCGCGCGATCGAACTCCTGGGCATCGACTTTCAGGGCCCGGAAAAGAGTGTGCTTGAGTCGGCCCGCTTTTTGATCGATAACGACCTTGTCTGATCCAGGTCCGCAGTTATTGACTACAGCGTAGTTAAACCTGATCTGCTTTAGCTGGCCAATCATTTGATCTACGTCCAAAGACCCTTTTATTAGCCAATGGCTTTGACTATGGTGGCGTCGAACAGAACGGAGTTCTCTGTCGAGACAACATGACCGATACCCCATCCACAACGGGCGCCAATAAACCACGCCCGCTCTCGCCCCATCTTTCTATCTATAAACCAATCCCCACCATGGTGATGTCGATCCTACATCGCATTACCGGCGCCGCCCTTTATTTCGGCACAATACTTGTAGCTTGGTGGCTGATTGCAGCCGCATCCGGTCCGGCGGCGTTTGAAACCGCCAACTGGTTCTTCGGCTCCATCATTGGACGCCTTATCCTGCTCGGTTACACCTGGGCGCTGATGCACCATCTGCTCGGCGGGTTGAAACATCTGATTCAGGACACTGGTGCCGGACTTGAAAAAGACTTCACCACCCAGATTGCCAAATTTCACCCCTTTGCCTCAATCGCGCTGACGATCCTGATCTGGATTATCGGCTACACGGTACGATAGGGAGACGAAGCATGGCCAATCAAAACGATATGCGCACCCCACTTTCCCGCGTTCGCGGGCTCGGTTCGGCGCGCGAAGGTACCCAGCATTTCTGGCACCAGCGCCTGACGGCAATCGCCAACATTCCGCTGATTGCTTTCTT
Source organism: Hyphomicrobiales bacterium (assembly GCA_011087605.1). GTDB lineage: Bacteria > Pseudomonadota > Alphaproteobacteria > Rhizobiales > Rhizobiaceae > Pseudahrensia. The sequence goes on along the minus strand of JAALLE010000006.1, from coordinate 75,228 downwards.
CATCTATGTGGTGGTCAGCCTGAACGGCGCCTCACACGCAGAAGTTGTCGCTTGCCTGTCCAAACCCTGGGTGGCAGTGATCATGCTGATGGTGCTGGGTTCCGGCATTTATCACATGAAGCTCGGCATGCAGGTTGTCATTGAAGACTATGTTCATGGCGGCACCGGCAAAGCCTTGCTGATTGCCAACACATTCTTCGCAGTCATCATGGCCACCGCCTGTGGCTTTGCGGTTCTCAAACTCGGTTTCGGAGGCTGACGCGGCAATGGCTAAAGCAGCGAAAAACAAAAAGACAAATACAAAAAGCGCTTACCAGTTTATTGACCACACAATCGATGTTTGTGTCGTCGGCGCCGGTGGTGCTGGCTTGCGGGCCACCTTAGGTGCTGCACAGGCCGGATTGAAAACCGCCTGCGTTACCAAGGTTTTTCCCACCCGCTCCCATACGGTTGCCGCCCAGGGCGGTGTTGCGGCCTCGCTTGGCAATATGGGCAAGGACAGTTGGCAGTGGCATATGTATGACACGGTCAAGGGATCAGACTGGCTCGGCGACCAGGATGCGATTGAATATCTGTGCCGCGAAGCGCCGAAGGCCGTCTATGAACTGGACCATTTCGGCGTGCCGTTTTCGCGCACCGAAGAAGGCAAAATCTATCAGCGTCCGTTCGGAGGCATGACAACGGAATTTGGTGAAGGACCACCAGCCCAGCGCACCTGCGCGGCAGCTGACCGTACCGGCCATGCCATGCTCCATACGTTGTATGGACAGAGTCTCAAATACGACGCCGAATTCTATATTGAATATTTTGCCATTGATCTGATCATGGAAGACGGTGCCTGCCGGGGTGTCATTGCGATTGATCTGGCGACCGGTGAACTCCACCGTTTTCGCGCCCACAAAACCATTCTCGCCACCGGCGGTTATGGTCGCGCCTATTTCTCCTGTACGTCGGCCCATACCTGCACCGGAGATGGCAATGCGATGGTTCTTCGCGCAGGCCTTCCGCTTCAGGACATGGAATTCATTCAGTTTCATCCGACCGGGATTTACGGCGCCGGCTGCCTGATCACAGAGGGTTCGCGTGGCGAAGGTGGCTATCTGGTCAATTCTGAAGGTGAACGCTTTATGGAGCGCTATGCACCATCTGTAAAAGACCTGGCACCGCGCGACATGGTTTCCCGTTCGATGACGATGGAAATTCGTGAAGGCCGGGGTGTTGGAGCCAAAAAAGACCACATCTTCCTGCATCTGGATCATCTAGATGCAGATCTGCTGGCCGAACGCTTGCCGGGCATCTCTGAATCAGCAAAAATCTTTGCCGGTGTCGATGTCACCCGTGACCCGATCCCGGTAATTCCAACCGTCCATTATAATATGGGCGGCATCCCGACCAATTATCATGGCGAAGTGCTGAACAAGGTAGACGGCGATCCAGATCAGGTTGTACCCGGTCTGATGGCCGTCGGCGAAGCCGCTTGCGTCTCGGTCCACGGTGCCAACCGTCTCGGCTCCAATTCGCTGATTGACCTGGTTGTGTTTGGCCGCGCCGCCGGATTGCGGTGCAAGGAAACTGTTCAATCAGATCAGAGCCACGCACCACTACCAGCGGATGCCGGTGATCTGGCCCTGTCACGCCTTGACCATTTCCGCCACGCTGATGGCGACACACCAACATCAAAACTGCGCGATGCGATGCAGGAAACCATGCAGACCAATTGCGCGGTTTTCCGGACCAATGAAATCCTCGAAGAGGGTCAGAAAAAGATCGCCGATGTCTGGTCCGGTTCGCAGGATATTGCAGTTGAGGATCGCGGCCTGATCTGGAATACCGATTTGGTCGAGACATTGGAATTTGACAATCTCATTTCCCAGGCCGTGGTGACGGTGGAATCTGCCGCCAACCGCAAGGAGTCCCGCGGCGCCCACGCCCATGAAGATTACCCCGATCGCGACGACAAAAACTGGATGCATCACACATTGGCCTATGCCGATGATGACAAGCGCAAGGTTCAACTCGATACCCGCCCCGTGCATACATATACGATGAGCAACGAAGTCAGCTACATCAAACCAAAGGCGCGCGTATATTAAGTCGCAATGAACGTATCAGAAGGATTGCGTGAATGTCGGCACAACCGCCCTATGGGGAAAATACACCCAGCCTGGTGGTTCAACTGCTGATATGGCTGAGCCGCCATACATTGATGGGCCATGGCCGACTGCGCAAAGTCACCCGCTCACTGGTGGAAAAGCTGCATAAAGGCCCCGTAGACACCCATTTGTGGGGGGTGCCGATGCGCATGAACCCCCACACGAACATGTCGGAGCGCAAACCGATGTTCCGACTGGATCGATACGATCCCAAAGAACGCAAATTCATGCATCAGATCCTGCGGCGAAGCGACCGACCGGTGATGATCGACATTGGTGCCCACATTGCCGTCTACAGCCTGGATGCCGTGCTGAACGGACCGAAACACACAAGGGCAATTGCCATCGAGCCACAGCCGCAATTGAACCAGCACATCCGGTTTAATCTTGGTGCAATCAAAGCCAGCGGCAATCAGGCCATCGACAATCTGCAACTTCTGGGATGCGCCATTGGACCCGAAAACGGAGTTGCCCGGCTGGAAATTCCTGACGGCGCGCATCTGGCTCATGTCGTTGAGGAGGGTGGCATCGAGGTTCCCTTAAAAACATTGTTGAGCGTGTTGGAGGAACAACAGGTCGACCATATCGACTTTCTCAAGATCGATATTGAAGGTTACGAAGGCGAAGCGCTGGGCCCGTTTCTGGAACAGGCGGATGACTCACTTCTGCCCGCCGGCATTGTCATGGAACATCTGCACATGGATGAGTGGAACTGCGATATACAAGGCCTTCTGGCCAAACGAGGCTATCGCGAAAATCTGCGCACCCGATCGAACGCCATCTGGACCCGCGAGAGCTGAATGGCCTTGGTGTTGTCATGCTCCGATCAATTCTCCCAGCAGGACTGAGACGTCAATAAATTTCGGGTTTTGGGCATCGGGCTGATATTCTGGTTTCAGCACGGCATATTCGCGTACCAGACCACTGCTCGACCAAACACCATCAAAAAACAGATCTCGTTCCTTTTTCCGGCGGCCGATGATTTGAGGCGGCTTGCGCCAGTTCATGAACGACATTCGCGCCGCTTCCACTTTACCACATTTCCACTCCTCCACCCAGGTGGCGGATTTAATCGCACCGGTATTGTAATGAAACGACAAGGCTGCGCCGAATTCATTTTCCTTTAACGGCACCCCCATAAACGCCTCCTCCACTTCGGGTGCGTAGACTTCATGCAACAGGCGCAGATACATTTCCAGACACCAACGCATTGTCTGCGGGTGATCCACATAGCGCGGACAAATCGTGTGCCCGGAGGCCTCCGTGACACCGACGCCCCAGGTCCAGACCCCAACAACGTCCTGATATGCTTCGCGCACCACCGCCTCGTGTGAAAGAAGTTCTTGGGCAATACGGGCGGTTAGTTGTGTCACGAATATCTCTCTCCTCCGGTCTCAACTTAAGATTCAAGCCAAATAAAACTGGCCTGCAACCTTCTGCCAACTTGCCAAGCACGGTCACTATTGGCATGTAGTCAGTAATAAAGCAGATCAAAAACAACAGGTCACCGCAGCAATGGTCGAACTCGCACTGCCCAAGAACTCACGTGTCGAAGACGGCAAGGTCTGGACGAAAATTGCTGCTGATCAACAGGCGCCATCTCGCGAGTTCCAAATTTACCGCTGGTCACCTGATGATGACGGCAATCCGCGCATCGACACCTATTCTGTCAACACCGACGATTGTGGCCCGATGATCCTCGACGCGCTGATCTGGATCAAGTCGAATATCGATCCGACTTTGACTTTCCGTCGTTCCTGTCGTGAGGGAATTTGCGGTTCCTGTGCCATGAATATTGATGGCACGAATACATTGGCCTGCACCAAGGGCATGGATGAAGTCGATGGAGCAATCAAGGTCTATCCTTTGCCGCACATGCCTGTGGTCAAGGATCTGGTGCCGGATCTGACAAATTTTTACGCCCAGCACCGTTCAATCGAACCATATCTGAAAACGGTCACACCAAAGCCTGAAAAGGAATGGCAGCAGAGCCCGGAAGATCGCGAAAAACTAGACGGTCTTTATGAGTGCATATTGTGTGCCTGTTGTTCCACGTCCTGCCCTTCCTACTGGTGGAATGGCGACCGCTATCTTGGCCCTGCAACCCTGCTGCAGGCCTATCGCTGGCTGATAGATTCCCGTGACGAGGCCACCGGCGAGCGTTTGGACAATCTTGAAGATCCATTTCGCCTTTACCGTTGTCACACAATCATGAACTGCGCTCAGGCCTGTCCGAAGGGGCTTAATCCGGCCAAGGCAATTGCAGAAATCAAGAAAATGATGATTGAGCGGCGCGTCTAATCGTCTCTGCTCACCACGACCCACAGATAATTTGTGCAAAGCCCGACTGCTCCTTGCTGTTGGGCCGCGGCATGATTTACCCTTTGCCAATCCAATTTGATTTTAAAGAGGTGACGTTATGGGCATCGAAAGCCTTCTGATTTTCCTGCTGGTCGGCGCCGTTGCCGGTTGGCTGGCCGGGAAACTGATGAAAGGGGCCGGATTCGGCCTTGTGGGCAATATTGTAGTCGGCATTGTTGGTGCATTCGTCGCCGGATTTATTCTACCGGTGATTGGAATTTCCATCGGTGGCGGAATTATCGGCTCCATTCTCCATGCCACGATTGGTGCCGTCATTTTGCTATTCGTTATTGGACTGGTGCAAAAGAAACGCTAGACAACGGCGAGTAGCCATTTGTGGCATTGAGAGGAATGAATTTGGCCCTGCTTGATCAACTCAAATCCATGTTCGGGCTGGCGGAGGAGCGTGGGGCGCCGACGGCTAATGCCATTGACAAGAACCTCGCCGCAGCAGCGCTCATGGTGCATGTGATTGCCGCGGATGGTAAAATTACGACTGACGAAGAATCCCGATTGATGCAGGTCTTGCGAGAGCATTATTCGGTCACCGATGGGGAAGCATTGACATTGGCCAATGCCGCCAAACTGGCCCAGACAGATGCCGTCGACATGTATCGTTTCACCAGCATACTGAAAGACGAAATGGATCAGAGCGAACGCCTTGCGTTGGTCGAGGATCTTTGGGAAATGGTGTATGCGGATGGGGAACTCCACGAGTTTGAAGACAATGTTGTCTGGCGGGTTGCTGAACTGATTGGCATTCAGTCCCGTGAACGCATGGTGCTAAAACAACGAGTTCTGGACCGGCTGAACCAGTCGGGCCCGAAAGCATAACAGGCCAACATCATCCATGCGCACCACGAACCGTAATCCAAAAATACTGATCATCCTGCACCAGGAAACGTCGACGCCGGGACGGCTTGGATTACGGCTGCGCGAACGTGGCTTTGATCTGGACATTCGTCGCCCACCCCTTGGTGACCATCTTCCCGAAAGTCTTGATGAACATGCCGGGGCCGTGATGTTTGGTGGACCGATGAGTGCCAATGATTCAGATGAATTCGTCAAACGCGAAACCGATTGGCTGGCCGTACCACTGAAAGAAAATCGACCTTTTTTCGGCATCTGTCTGGGGGCACAAAAACTGGTGCGACATCTGGGCGGTGAGGTAACCTCGCATCCTGAAGGCGAGGTGGAGGTTGGCTATTATCCACTTCACGCTACCGCCGCTGGCGATGCTCTTATGGACTGGCCGGCGATGATTTATCAGTGGCACCGGGAGGGGTTTGACCTGCCTCATGGTGCTGTTCGGCTGGCTCGTGGCGACACCTATCCCAATCAGGCGTTTCGATATGGCGATCGCACCTATGCGGTTCAGTTTCACACCGAGCTGACCTTGGCCATGATGTGCAAATGGTCGGTCAAGGGCGCTGAGCGGATGAAACTGCCCGGCGCTCAAAACCGCCGGCAACATCTCGATGGTCGGCTGATCTACGATGCACCTGTAAAGCAATGGCTGGAACAGTTTCTCGACATCTGGATTGGCACGGCTGATGATCTTGCCGAAAACCGGCCAGCGCCGGTTCTGGAGCCACAGCTTTCACAGTCAGCCTGACTTTGCACCTCTATCCGGCCCGGTCAACAAAGTTCCACGGTCAACTATGTCACACAGAAACAGACGATATTCCGGAGCCCTGTCAGGATCATCCATCATCGCCAATACCAGTTCAATTGAGGCATGAATGATCTGCCGGATCGGCTGGCGAATGGTTGTCAGGTTGATATTCTGCCAACCGGCCATTTCCATGTCGTTGAGGCCAATCAAACCGACATCCTGTGGCACTTTCAGCCCGGCCTGTTGAACGGCCGCCATCGCGCCGATCGATAACACATCGTCGCCACAGAAATAGGCCTGCTGAACCTTGCCCCGCAACAGCCGCCGCATCTCATTGAAACCGGCATCGAATGAATAGGCATTGGCATAGCTGTGAGAGCTTTTGACTGACGGATTGGCCTTGATGGTCTCCATGAAACCTGCAAATCGATCCTGAGTCGAAGTGGCCAATTTGGGACCACCCAGAAACCCCACATTTGTGTAGCCCCGCCGGATCAGCTCTTCTGCGGCCATGCGCCCGCAGGCAACATTGTCGATGCCAACGAGGTGTACTTTTGGGGCATTGGAAAACCGGCCAAAGGAATGAACAACTGGCATGCCAGCGTCGCGAAACGCTTCGGCAAATTCCGGCGACAAGGTGGACGACGCGACGATCACACCGTCAACCGAATATTGCTTCATCATCTGGACCGACTTTTCCGGATCGGTCTCGTCGGTCAGATTGACCAGCAATGGTCGCAGGTCGCGCTCCTGAAGGCCTCGGGTAAATAAATCAAATACTTCCAGAAAAATCGGATTGTGGAAGTTGTTAGAGACCAGCCCGATCATCTTGGTTCGGCGAGTTGTCAAACTTCGGGCCAGCACGTTGGGACTGTAGCCGAGTTGGCGTGCCGCATCGTCCACACGCGCCCGCATTTTGGCCGAAACCGAGGCCCCCGGCGTAAATGCACGCGACACAGCCGACGTTGATACGCCCGCCAGTTCCGCAACATCTTTCAGCGTGGCTGCCATATATATTAATCACCTGAACCGGAAATTCTCTTACAACGGAATTGAACAGCTTAGCCGATGCGGAAGCAAGTCAATGTTCAACTGGTTGCGATGATCAACCAAATAATTTTCAAACTGGCAGCGCAACCTGTAACAAAAGAGCTTCCCCCGGCATGGTCCCTTCGCAATGTCCAAGAACAAAGTTTCATCTTGACCATTTTCTCGCTGTTTACTCCGATCAATGAAAATTAACCCTACCTAATCATTTTGTTGTTGCTCAGACTGTGTTTTTGCAATTTTGTCCCATAATATGACATCATCTTGACTATTGTGTTGGTGCCCTGGGTCACACCTTTAATGATTGACGCCAGGACAGGCATATGGAGAGCGCCGACTTGTTCAACCCGACATCCATCGTTGCAGCAGCGTTTGGCGATCATCTCGCCGACACATATCTGGAATATTTTTCTGGCAGAAATCCCGAATATGCAGCTTATTTGAGCGGCGCGGCTCGTCTGGTACTTGAGCGGTTGGGCAATTCAGACGCTCTTTATCACAATGCTGAACACACGATGATGGTCACGCTGGTTGGTCAGCAGATCATGCGCGGTCGATTGATCACCGAAACCGTTCTCCCGGAAGACTGGGTTCACTATATCATTTCCCTTCTGGTTCATGACATCGGCTATGCAAGGGGAATTTGCGACGGCGACACAAACGACGCTGTAGTAATAAATGACAAAGGCGAGACGGTTACTCCACCGCGAGGTGCCTCAGATGCATTCTTGTCGCCCTACCATATCGACCGGGGTATGATTTATGCACGTCAGAGATTTTCGGATTCAAAATTAATTGACGAAGAACGTATTGCCCGGGCGATCGATTACTCGCGTTTTCCAATCCCCGATGATCCTTTTTACGCCAGAACCCGCACCGAAGAAGCACTTGTTCGGGCTGCCGATCTGATCGGTCAGATGGCCGATCCATTTTACCACCGCAAAATCAATGGTTTGTATCACGAATTTGCCGAATCCGGGACCGCTGCGCGTCTCGGCTATGATTCTCCAATGGATTTGGTTGAACAGTTTCCAGAATTCTTCTGGTCTCAGGTTCAACCGCTGATTGGTCCGGCTCTGAATTATCTTGAGCAGACAATGGAAGGCAAACAATGGGTGGCGCAGCTTTATAACCACGTGTTCCAGATCGAGCACAGATCATCCTGCCTTGGGCCTTTCCCGGGCCCAAAAAAGTAGCCGTTGTCGCAGGGTTACTCGTCTACTGAATACCAAACCCATCAGTCTTTTAATGGCGACTGAACAACGACGGCTGACAATGATCGTGTGTCATTCCCAACCATCGGATTACAAGGTTTTGTTAACCCCCCATTGATAGCCTGAAGCTTCCTGGTTCAACGAAGCAATTGTTGCTTCTGCATGACGCGCTCCAACCAGCCCGACCAGAGGGAATGTCGATCTATCGGGGTTGAGGGACCACGGCTTTTTAAAAATGCTGAATGTTCCGAAGTCCCATCTGGGGAACGTAAAACATGGCCAGCCTTAAGCGCAAGATACTCACCAAGAGCAGCCGGTTTACCAGCAACCTTTATCGTCATCTTTCCCGCTCTCTGCAGTTAAGGCGTTTGCCGCCACTTGAGCGGATCGGGCCGGAACAATTTGCCGATCTATTTCGAATAACCCCCGTTGCCACGATTGGCCAGATCGTCAACGCGACCATTGTTGCGATTGCGCTGGTCGGTCAAACCGGTTTTTCTGCGATGTTTACCTGGTAGATGGTCAATTTGATCATGTGCGGCTGGTCTTACAGCCGCTGGCGGAAAAACCGGCATCGCAAGATAGAAAAACTCTCCAGCCGCGCCATCCCGCGCGCCATGATGTCGGGTGTAGCCTATGCTCTTCCATGGTCGCTGCTGGCGGCATTTTATCTTGGCAATCTGCCGCACCACGAAGAAATGATAATGAGCATCGCGGTTGTCGGCATGGCGGCCGCCGGCAGCGTGCAATTGTCGCGCATTTATCCTGCTGCCCTGACCTATCTGGCAACAATCTTCCTGCCGGTTATCATCAAAAGCATAACACTGAACGAGATTCATTATTACCTGCTGGCCGGCCTCGCCGTATCCTATATCGGATTTCTGCTGACCATCGTTTCGAACAATGCCAACGCATCAATCGAGCGTTCAACTGCATTGAAGGATTTGGAAAAAAAGGTCATCCAACTGGATGAGGCCAATGATTCGCTTGAGCAGCTGGCCTCGTTTGACGATCTCACCGAGCTGCCGAATCGGCGCACCTTCTATAGCCATCTGGAAGGCACCATCAACGAAGCGATGTTGTTGGGAGACAGTTTTTTCGTTCTGGTCGGCGACCTTGACCATTTCAAGAACGTCAACGACGTCTCAGGCCATGCCGCTGGCGACCGATTGCTGCAGATTATTGCTGAGCGCATTTCTTCCTGCGTTGAAGAAGGTGATCTGGTCGCCCGAATGGGAGGTGACGAATTTGCCGTCATCGTCGAAAATCGAACCATGGCGAGCGACAAAACCGGATTCATGCAGCGCCTTTTGTCAAACATCAACGTGCAGGTTGATATTGACGGAACCCTTGTGAATCCCGGCATGAGCTTTGGCGTATCAACTTTTCCAACCGATGCGCGCGACGCTGAATCGCTGATGACCTATGCCGATGTTGCTCTGCAGCGTGGCAAGGCTGTTACCCGTGGTGAATGCTGGTTCTTTGACAACGGATTGGGCGCCAGGCTGGAAGCCGACAATGATCTGGAAAGGCAATTGCACATTGCCATTGCTGAAAATCAATTTGAGCTCTTCTACCAACCGAAAGTGGACATACGTACCGGTCAACTACACGGTTTGGAAAGCCTGCTGCGCTGGCGTCGCGGCGTCGATGACGTAGTTGCGCCGGGTGGCTTTTTTCAGGTTGCGGAAGAACGCGGGTTGATGTCTGAACTGGCCGACTTCGTGCTGGCGCGATATATTGAAGACAATTGCCGTTGGCAGGAACTCGGCCTGAATCCCGGCAAAGTGTCGGTCAATATCCATCCTTTGCAGATCAAGGATCCTCACCGCATGGCGCTGTTTGCCCAGCAGGTTCAAAAAACATCACTAAATATCAAAAATCTGGTTCTTGAAATTACCGAGGAATGCGTGGTCGGTCGTGGCGCCGATGATGTACCAAAAACCCTGGCCCATATGCGTGATCTGAATTTCAATATTTCTCTCGACGATTTCGGCACCGGCTATGCGTCACTGACCCATTTGAAAACTTTGCCTGTGGATGAGTTGAAGATCGACCGCTCCTTTATCAACGATCTCAGCAATGACCTTTCAGATCGCGCCATCGTTCTTGCGATGATCAAGCTGGCGGACACTTTGGGCATCTCGGTCGTGGCTGAAGGAATTGAGAACCAGGAGCAACACAATACGTTGTTGGCAATGGGATGCGCGACCGGACAAGGCTATTTCTATGGCCGGCCAATGGACGTGAAATCAGCTACCGACTATCTGCGCAAAGCCATGGCAGCTGGCAAACTGGAACCTGCCCGGTCTGTTCAGAACAGAACCGTTACAGCCCGCCGCAATCAACAATTGGCAACGTCTTCCAAGTCTTCAAAATCGTTCTGACTCCAACCCAATTGGGCTCGTAGTGGAGCGCAGGGTTACCCACAGCCAGTTGCGGCTGATTCGACTGGCCATGCAAATTTATGCAACGATTTCACGGTATTCGCGATTTCAATCCATGAAATTGCCAAACCGGAGACTAAGCCTATGCCGTTATTTATTACCTACGCTTCCTATTCTCAATCTGGTGTCAAAGGAATGGTGGACAGTCCTTCTGACCGTGCAGATGCCATTTCAGGCCTGCTGGAGAAGGCGGGAGCAAAGCTTGTGGCTCTTTATATGACCACCGGCACAAATGACCTTGTATTGGTTTCCGAAGCCAGCGATGGAGCAGATACGGTGGCTCTTGGAATGGCCGTCGGGTCAACCGGATCGCTGTCGAATATCGAAACGGTTCGCGCCTGGACGTCGGCAGAATTTGTTGACATTGCCAAGAAAGCCGGTGGCCTGGTGGGTAGTTATACACCGCCAGGAAGTTAGAGCTCGTCAGGCTCAATGGGGCAATATCGGGTCGATGATTCTTGTCGAACATCGACCCCATCAATCACGCCACTTCACCCGGAGTGGGATGAGTTTTCATGCCTTCATGTCAGCTGCCTGCAAACACCAAATGTGAAAAGCATCACGCCAACCGGGCATTCATTCATCAAAGATGGCAACAGCTCGGGTAAATCCGGCCGAAGCTCCCTTGATGCTCCATGGAAAGCAGGAAATTTCAAATCCGTTCGATGGCAGCTGTTCCAGATTGCCCAGTTTCTCAATGTGGCAATAACCGATCTCCATGCCAGCCCGATGACCCTCCCAGATAATCGAAGCATCGCCAGTTTTGGCAAATTCCTGTGCGGTATAGGCAAATGGAGCATCCCAGGACCAGGCATCAGTGCCAGTTACTCTGACGCCTTTTTCGGTCAGATAGAGCGTGGCTTCGCGCCCCATACCACAACCCTTTAGCAGATAATCATCCTTGCCGTAATGAGCACCAGCCGATGTGTTTATCACAACGATATCCAGCGGCTGCAGATCATGTCCAATGCGTTTGAGTTCCGCCTCCACATCAGCAGCCGTGGCCACATAACCATCATCAAAGTCGCGAAAATCCAGTTTGACACCAGGGTTGAAACACCATTCCAGCGGCACTTCATCGATGGTGATCGCCCGTTCGCCATTATTCATCGTCGAATGAAAGTGATACGGCGCATCAAGGTGGGTGCCATTGTGAGTGGCAATCTTGAGAAACTCGACCGCCCAGCCTTCGCCCGCCGGCAGTTGATCCGTTTTCAGACCCGGGAAAAAGGCCGCCATGCCCTCAGCCGACATCTTGTGATCCACATAGTCGATGGTCGGCAGCATCATCGGTGGATCTGATACAATACCTGCCTCCAATGGAACGCTGATATCGACAAATCGTCTGGGCATGAAACACTCCTCCTGCAGGCAGTATGATGATCGAGGCCAGCATCGGAAAGGCAAAATCGCCATGCTGCGATGGTTTGCTGACAGGTTACGCAAGTTTCGGGCACGCCTGGACGGGTAATATAGATGGGAATTCGACTAAATCCGACCGTCTGGCGGTCGCAAATACCTGGAGACCTCCAATGGCACTCGTGCTCAAGATACTGCAATGCGTGGCGGTTATTCTGGCCACCGTGATGTTTGCGGCTGCATTTGATGTGGGACATTTCGGACTCAAGGAAATGATCTACCCGGTGGCGATTGGCCCAGTGGTGTTGTTTGCAATTTTATCAATCGTACCGATTTTCCTGACTGCAAAAAGCCAAGCCGGCGACCCGGCCGGTGAAGAAGGGGTTGATGAAAGAATTGCCGAAATTCAGGCCAAGCTGAATTCGAGACTGACAGCCCTGCAGACAAAGATGGATGACCTTACCGGGCAGGACAGGGAGTCCCTTGCTGAAGAAAATCAACAGCTGAAGGAACAACTGGAAGCCATCCATCAGGCGGAGCGTGAAAAGGTTGTCAGCGATGCCGAAAACTTGCGTCAGCGCAATCAGGAGTTGGAAAGTCAGATCAAAAAATGGGCGATCGATTCAGTCGGCGGCAGCCTTGGCGGCGGCGGCGGTGGCGGCGGTGGCGACGGTGGCGGTGAGCCAAAACCGGGGGAACAGGCTGCCTAGCTGCAATTAGAGCAATCCGTGTGGCGCTTGATATAGGCAACACGGGTTTCGATGCCGTGCCGGATAACCAACTGTTTCAAGTCAAGCGGTGTCTTACGGCCGCATTGGCTACATTGAAATATCAATTCATTGCCCCCCTCCAGCAAGTCGCGCAGGGTCAGGCTATCATTGTGTCGGGTGATCCAGTCCAATTTTCATAACCTTCCATCACCATTGCGGATGGTCGACAGTCGTGTCGTGGCTTTGCAATTTGGGCATTGATACACCCCGACTATCGACATCACTGGTACCATTAAAGACCACTTTGCAATGAGTTTCAAAATTGTCCCCTGCCGCTTTCCATTGACGTAGAGCTGTTCTGGAACGAGTGGGTGCGGTCGCCGGATAAACTATAATACCCATGAAATATTGTTTAAGTTTAAGTGGCAAAATGCATTTTCCAATAAACATATATATAATATTGATTATGATATATTAAATCCTACAAATCCAATCATAAGATACTTTTATTAAAATTTTTGACGGTCTGCTCCAAAAATGGTAAAAATTCTTCATCAAGCATATTAATAACTTTTGGAAGCCTAGATTATTAGTTAGTAACAGCGCGGGGATACAGCCTTATGCCTGCATTCTTTCTTCTGAAATCCTATTTAAACCGCACAGTCAAATCAGGAACTCTGACCATCGTCGATGCGGTGGGCAAATCGCACAGTTTTGGAGATGGCACGGGACAGCCGCTGACGGTTCAGATAACAAACCCTTCGCTCTATTGGCGTCTGGTCCTGTTTCCTGATCCTGCGGCTGGTGAAGCATTCATGGATGGCAGCCTGAAAATGCTGGACGGCAGCATTTATGATCTGTTTGCCATTCTCGCCTCTCAAAAGGGCTCAACTCCGCACCTCAAATGGAATGTCTTGAACCTGTGGCGCTGGCGAAAGTTTCGACCCAACCCAATCGGCAAGGCACAGAAAAATGTGGCGCATCATTATGATTTGTCACGTCGCCTGTTTGAATTGTTTCTCGACGATGATTTGCAATATTCCTGCGCCTATTATCAGAATCCAGAGGATGGTCTGGAACAGGCGCAGCTGAACAAGAAACAGCATATCGTCGCCAAACTGGCACTGCAGCCGGGGATGAAAGTGCTGGATATCGGCTCGGGATTTGGTGGCATGGCGATATATTTGGCCGAAACCTGCGGAGTTGACGTGGTGGGCGTCACCCTGTCGGAGGAGCAATACAAACTTTCCTGCCAGAAATGTGCCGAGCGCGGATTGCAGGAGAGAGTGACTTTCAAACTGCTGGACTACCGCAAACTGGATGAAAAATTCGACCGGGTTGTCTCAGTCGGCATGTTTGAACATGTCGGTGTCGAGCACTACGGCGAGTATTTTTCCAAGGTAAAGGAACTGCTAAATCAGGACGGCGTGGCTGTCATCCACACGATTGGTCGCCTTTATGGACCTTGCGAGACCAGCCGCTGGATCACGAAATACATCTTCCCCGGCGGCAAAATACCGGCGTTTTCCGAACTGGTGCCGGGCTGTGAAGATCAGCAATTGCTGATCACCGATTTTGAAATATTGCGCCTCCACTACGCGCTGACCCTGAATGCATGGCGTCGCCGTTTCATGCAAAACCGCAAGCGCGCAACTCATGTATGACGAGCGCTTTTGTCGCATGTGGGAATTCTACCTGGCTTCCTCAGAAGCCTCATTCCGCTTCCACGATCTGGTGGTTTATCAAGTGCAGTTAACAAAGCACCTGGAAACCCTGCCGATAACCCGTGACTACATGCTGGAAGGCGAAAATCGTCTCGCCGTCCACTACCCCAAATTGCACCGATCCCGTTCCAAATCCTCCCATTAGGCATTTCTTTGCATCAGCCGCATTGACAGGACCACAAATTCAACGTGTCATAAACTCTCACAACCGAAGGTTGGAAATTCAGACTTGGGAGGAGTTCAAATGAAAAACGTTCAAAAAACCCTATTGGCAGCAGCCGCAGTGCTTGCAGCCTCAACGACCATGGCCAGTGCGGCCAAATTGACGCTCTATTGCAGCGCCCAGGAAGACTGGTGTCAGTCAATGGCCCGTGGCTTTGAAGAAGCGACCGGCATTGACGTCAACATGACCCGCAAAAGCTCTGGTGAGACCTTTGCACAGGTCAAGGCAGAATCATCCAATCCCAAAGGCGATGTCTGGTGGGGTGGAACTGGTGACCCGCATCTGCAGGCTGCAGAGGAAGATCTGACAGAGCCATATGTTACCGGTATGCGCGGCGAGCTGAATGACTGGGCGATTTCTCAGGCAACATCTGCCGGAGATCGCACAATCGGAATTTATTCCGGCGCGTTGGGCTACGGCTTTAATTCAGACCTGCTGAAGGCCAACAACTTGCCTGAGCCAAAATGCTGGAAGGATCTGACCAAGCCCGAATATAAGGGTCACGTTCAGATGGCCAATCCGAATTCATCGGGCACCGCCTATACAACACTTGCCACCATGGTTCAGCTGTTTGGAGAAGACGGTGGATTTGACTTCATGAAGGCGCTGCACAAGAACATCAACCAATATACCAAATCCGGTTCCGCTCCAATCAAGGCAGCTGGCCGTGGTGAAAATACTATTGGCATCGTGTTCATGCATGACGCAGTGAAACAGGCTGTGTCCGGTTTCCCCATCAAAGTGGTCGCACCATGCGAGGGCACCGGTTATGAGATCGGTTCCATGTCGATCATCAAGGGTGCGCGCAATCTCGATGAAGCCAAGAAGTTCTACGACTGGGCCCTAACGGCTGCTGCACAAACACGGGCGCTTGAAGTAAAGGCCTATCAGGTTCCTTCCAACAAAGGCGCCGAAACGTCACCATCAGCACCGGACCTGTCGTCGATCAAGTTGATCGATTATGACTTCAAAAAATACGGCTCCAGCGCTGAACGTAAACGCCTGCTGAAGAAATGGGATGATGAGGTCTCGACACTGCCTCAATAAGTTTCAACCCATTGCGAGCAATTGCTGAAACCAAATCCGGCTCCGCCCACCCGACTTTGATCCTCTGGCTCATTATCGGGTGGGCGGGCTTTTTTGTCTTCCCCTGGTATGGTGTTGAAGACAGCGTCTTTACGTTTGGCTGGCTTTTTGAAGGCTATCCCCTTGACGATGACGTGGCTCCAGTATTTTTTCAGGGCATCAGCGGCCAAAAAGGCTGGTTGCTGCCGCATCTGATATTTCTGATTGGGCCGATATTTGCGTTAAATCGCCCTCGATCCGACCCGCTTCATGCTAAAATACTAATCATCTGTGGCGCACTGGGTTTTGGCTGGCTGATTGCGCAGGGATTCTCCATCGGCATCCGTGGCTGGAATTTTGGCTGGCAGGAAAGCCTGTTCGGCCCGCTGGGAGATCGACAGTTCGGCATGGGCACAGGTGCTATGCTGGTTGCCAGCGCCTTTTTGTTCATCCTGACCCAGGGCATTGCAGCACGCGGTGCTGTCAATGGTGACATATTCGTTGTTGGTGCCATCGGCTTTGTTATCACCATTGTCGCAATCTTCGTCTTTTATCCGATCTTCAACATGCTGACTTCCGCTTTTGTTACCCAGGATAACAGCTATTCGATCAGTGTCTTTTTTGAAAAATTTACCGACCGACGCTTGTGGGGTCTCGGCTGTCTTCAGGGCGGACGATGTGGCGCGGCGTGGAACTCGCTGGTCCTGGCGATACTGGTTGGGATGATTACCACCGTATTAGGTCTGGCATTTGCCCTTGTGGTGACGCGCACGGGTTTCCGTTTCAAACGAGGTCTGCGGGCACTGACTGTTCTGCCGATAATCACCCCACCCTTTGTTATTGGTCTGGCGATCATTTTGTTGTTCGGCTTGTCAGGAAACGTCACGCGTTTTGTAGCCGACACGATTGGCATTGCTCCCACCCGCTGGGTCTATGGCATGCCAGGTGTTCTGATCGCCCAGGTATTGGCCTTTACCCCAATTGCCTTCCTGGTGCTGATCGGTGTTGTTGAAGGTGTCAGCCCGTCGATGGAAGAGGCGGCGCAAACCCTGCGGGCCAATCGCTGGGAGACGTTTCGCACCGTTTCATTGCCCCTGATGCGACCCGGATTGGCCAATGCATTCCTGCTGGGCTTTATCGAAAGCATGGCGGATTTCGGCAACCCGCTGGTACTTGGCGGCAATTTCGATGTGCTTTCAACCGAGATATTCTTCGCCATTGTCGGGGCGCAATATGATCAGGGCCGCGCCGCCGTATTGGCGCTGGTATTGCTGGCATTCACCCTTGGTGCGTTTTGGGCTCAGCGCTTCTGGCTCGGCAAGAAGAGCTATACCACCATGACCGGAAAGGGTGATTCAGGCGTCCATCCGTTACTGCCAAAAGGCCTGGCCATTCCGGTTTACCTTGTCGTCGGCATCTGGACGATATTTACGATCACCATCTATACGATGATTATCTATGGTTCCTTTGTTGAACTGTGGGGTGTCAAAAATACGCTAACTTTCAAACACTACATAACGGCTTTCTCGATTGATTTCACACAAGAGGGCGTCAGGAAATACACCGGCTCTGCCTGGGATTCCTTTTGGACAACCTTGCAAATTGCCGCCATCTCAGCGCCTTTGACAGCCGCGGTTGGGCTGGTCACCGCCTATCTGCTGACCCGCCAGAATTTTGCCGGCAAAAACTCCTTCGAATTTGGCACCATGCTGAGCTTCGCCATTCCCGGCACGGTGATCGGCGTCAGCTATATCCTGGCCTTTAACGTGCCGCCTCTTGAGATCACCGGCACTGGCGTCATTCTTGTTGTCAGTTTCATCTTCCGCAACATGCCGGTTGGTGTGCGAGCTGGTATCGCCTCCATGTCACAGCTCGACAAAAGCCTCGACGAATCTTCCCTCACCCTTGGGGCAAATTCCTGGCAGACCTTTCTAAATGTAATTCTACCACTGCTCAAACCGGCCATACTCGCTGCCCTCGTCTATTCATTTGTCCGGGCCATGACAGCAATTTCAGCGGTTATCTTTCTGGTCAGCGCGGAATACAATATGGCGACCAGCTACATTATCGGCCGCGTTGAGAATAACGACTACGGGCTCGCCATCGCCTATTCCACTTCGCTGATCATCGTCATGCTGGCGGCCGTCGGGCTGCTCCAATTGCTGGTCGGCCGCACCAATATCGGCCGACGACACAGTCAGCCATCATCGAAAAATTAGGGAAGTGTGATGCTCAACAAAAACAGCAAAGCCGCCTCGGTATCGTTCCACAATGTCTCTAAAGTTTATGGCAATCCAACCACCGGTGTTCGAGCGGTGGACGATGTCTCGATCAATATCGAAGCTGGTACGCTCGTCACTCTGCTTGGTCCGTCGGGCTGTGGCAAAACCACGACGCTACGTATGATTGCCGGTCTTGAAATGCCAACCAGCGGCAAAGTGATGATCGGCGACATGGATGTCACCAATCTTCCAGCCACAGATCGTGATGTGTCGATGGTGTTCCAGTCCTATGCGCTGTTTCCACATATGTCGGTGCTGGAAAATGTATCCTATGGACTAAAATTTTCAGGTTTCAAGAAGTCCGAAATTCAGGATCGTGCGCTTGCCGGATTGAATCTAGTCGGGCTGGATGGATATGGCGATCGCCTGCCAAGTGAACTGTCGGGTGGCCAACAGCAGCGTGTCGCCGTGGCGCGCGCGCTTGTGCTGGAACCGCAGGTGCTGCTGTTTGATGAACCCCTGTCCAATCTCGATGCCAAATTACGCCGACGGGTGCGCGAAGAAATCCGCGAAATCCAGCAGAATTTAGGCTTGACGGTGGTCTATGTCACCCACGACCAGGAAGAGGCACTGGCCGTTTCCGACCGGATAATCGTGATGAATAATGCCGTCATCGCTCAGGACGGCACGCCCCGAGATCTCTATGACGCCCCGGCAAATCGCTTCGTTGCCGACTTTATCGGCGAAGCAAATATTCTTGATTGTCAGATCGTCTCGATTGAGGGCAATCAGGCACTGGTCGAGCTTGACGGATACAATGTAAGATTACCCCCTAGAGACAATCAGGTCGGGCCTGCATTGTTGGGCGTGCGCCCCAACCGGATTGTGATTGGCAAGCCGGGGGCGGCCAACAGTCTTGCCGGAGAAGTTGTACGGGTTACCTATGTCGGCAATCATCTGGAGCTGACGATTAAGACCAATGCCGGTGAACTGTTCGCCACATCCGACGATGTCGATGCACCGTTGGAATCAGGTACTAAAGTCAGTGTGACATTCGCAAAAAATGCGCCGGTACTATTAAAAAATTAGCAGATTTATCAGCAGAACATTGATATTATCCTCATAATACATTGATTATATTGTTATAATTCAATCCATTTCAATGAGTGCACATTTGCACAGAATTGATCTCACTGCTTCTCCATATTGGGCTCACCAACCCGGTTCATGGAGAAACCAGATGCCATTTTTTAACAAACCTGCCCCCTATATTTTAGCGCTGGCTCTTTCCGTTGGTTCAGGCGCGGCTTTTGCAGGAAACTTGATTGCGCCACCTGGAGGGCAGCTCAAAGTCACCAAAGCCCAACTGGCGATCAATAGCCCAATCGTCAATGTTTGCCCGGCACCTGCGAAAATGACCGGATGGATATTCACCAACAAGCCGGGGACGATTCAATACCTGCTCGCCCGCAAAGGCGGCAGCGTCAGCGGTCCGTATACAATTCAGTCCAAAACCGGTGCCAACGGCCTGCACATGGCCAGTTTTACGCGAAGCTTTGATGTCCATCACAAAGTCGATTCTCAATATCGCATTCTGATTGGCACCAAATACGGCAAGACACTTAGCAACTGGGCGCCTCTGAAAGCCTCCTGCAAAATTCAACTGGGCGGCTAGCATATCGAATTTTCGCTGATCCGGCGCCTATTGATCCGGATCGCGAAACCCTCAATCGGCGCGTAGGGATCATCTTGCGATGATGTGCCGAGTAACCTGCCAGGACACCCCGTCATTTCTTTTATTAGAAATGTGCTCCTGGCAGGTTTTTTTGTTTACAGTGTTCCCGAATATGGGAGACACAAATGGCCAGCAAACTTTTCCAGGATATCATTCGCCAACGCCGCAGCGTCCGAAAATTTGAAGCCGGACGCGACGTCGACCGCGCGGCCCTTTCCCGCATTGTCGATTGCGGGCGCTGGGCCCCTTCGGGAGCCAATGCCCAATGCTGGGACTTTATTGTGGTTGATGATCCGCAAATGCGTGACGCGGTGACAGCAGTTTTTCAACGCCAGGCCCAAAGACTGGTGGACCATGCAAAAGGTTTTCCGGCAGTCAAAAAGACCTATCTGGCCAATACGGTGGCCATCATCATTGTTCTTGGTGATCCCCGCTGGAAAGTCTGTTTTCCACAACCCACGACAGCCGACATGGATGCTGAATATCTCGACAATAACGAGGCGATCTTTTTGTGTTCGCTGGGGGCGGCGATACAGAATATCCAGTTGGGGGTGACTGCTGAAGGGCTGACTTCCGCTTGGTTGTCTGGCGGTGGCGAAGACCTGACCAATCGCGAATTGTCGAAGCTTCTTGGGTATCCGGATTGGATGAAAGCCTATGGTACCATCCCAATCGGATTTCCCGCCGCCAGCCAGAACCGCCGCTACCACCGACCACTTGAGCAAAGCCTGCATTGGAACGGCTATCAGGCCGAACAATACCGCACCCACGAACAGGTCGATTTCTACGAAAGCACATTGCGGCCCTTTGCCATGTATCGTGATGAAGAATTGCTGGAGACCTGGGAGGACCGCGAAGACAAACTCGGCGAATGGGACGCAGCCTTCACCTCAGCGAATAGCAACCCTGGCGGAAATCTGCAGCCCAAAGCCGATTTTTCAGCACCACGAACTTCTGGCCAGGCCACCAAACGCCGGCAGAAAGACTGACCTGTATTCCATGCACCGTTGGACCCGGTCCCGGCAATTTTGACCAAGTTTAGGGGTTTGCATACACTGCCCTGATTATGAAACTCGCCGGAGATGCAAAATGTCAGATATGTCGGACCCCGAAAGCTGGGATCTAGAATTCGATGCGGTTGCTGCAGCTCCCGATCACCACAAGGTAATTTTTGAAAATGATCGGTTGAGGGTCCTTGAAGTTACGCTGCCGCCAAATGACCAAGAACCGTTGCACCACCATCGATGGCCATCGGTATTTGTACTCGATGCCATTCACCCCGATATTTATGACATTTCGCCGGAGGGCGAACGTCTGCCGCCAAGCCGTGATGTCATGCAGGCCATCGAAGCCTGGGATGGCAAGGGCCCTCTGGTGGTCAATATGGCACCGCAACCGCTTGGTCGCGTCCACAATACCGGCGATAAAGCTGTGCACGGCATCCGAATTGAGATGAAGGGTTAGCACTTCAGCAATCCACAGATTGTGATTGCCCGACCCGAGCTATCGTCAACTATCTACTGTCGATACGGTTTCCGCCTTGCTGCGAAGCCAGTTCAGGAATATCTGCGCCGCCGGGCGTTGATAATCCTGCGGCAGCTTGATGCAGTAGTGTCCGAACACCGGCTCTGAGTGCAATTCGATGATGTTGCCCGATGCAAGATCCTCTTCGAAAAATGCCCGTGCGGTATAGGTGATACCTTCGCCTCGTCGAACTGCCCCCATGATCAGATTGCCCGGCATGACATTGAGCTTCAAAGACTGAGCCGGGATGACACCATGATAGGTAAACCAGTCAGCAACCTCATTGGTTCCCAATTCCTGAATCCATGGAAACTCAACCAGCGATGAAGGATCATAAGGTGCGTGGGCATCAACCAGTGATGGCGCACCAACCACGATCATGTCCGAGACAAGCAGCGGATCAAGACCGGATTCCAGCCGTCGTCGGTCGGAATAACGGATTGCTATGTCCATCCCACCAGGTCTCAGGTCAACCATCTTGGAAGTTGGGTTGAGCATCAACGGAATCTCTGGATGAAGCCGTTGGAACTCGGCCATTTTGGGCATCAGCCATTCAACCGCAAAGGCGGGTGGCATGGTAATTTGCACCGGGCGACTGACTTGTTCTTCCCATAATCGCTCGATACCGCGACCGATGATTTCAAATCCGGTCTCCAGCTCGCGTGCCAAAAGTGCTCTGGAGCCGGTCAGTTCGATGCTGCGCCCGACCCGCGAAACAAGCTTCATCCCAAGTCGCAGTTCCAAGGCCTTGACCTGCTGGCTTACAGCCGCCTGCGTGACGTTCAACCGACTGGCTGCCTGCGTGTAGTTTCCACATTGTGCCACCGCTGAAAATGCACGCAGGCTGTTCAAGGGGGAAAGTCTTTCCATTCCATATAATAGATTTTCTAAAGCTTTGGAATTATTTTTGAGTCGCATATTGATGAGTAAAAAGCAATGTTGACATGGAATGTAACAGAATTTCTTGGAAATTTAAGATCAATATGGACTAGAATTTCTTTGGTGTTGGAAGAATGAAGGGCAACATTTTATGAGCAAGTTTGAAGGTGGATGCTATTGTGGTGCAGTGCGATACCAGATCGTCAGTCAACCAACATGGTCTGCTCATTGCCATTGTCGCTCTTGCCAAATGGCGATGGGCGCGGCGTTTGCGACCTGGGCACGGGTCCCTGCCGAAGATTTTACCTTTACCAATGGAGCCATCAAAACCATTGAAAAATCGTCAGGCATTAAACGAGGATTTTGCGGCGACTGCGGCACCACTCTGACCTATGCAGCCGAGGGTGAAGTAGATGGTCAGGACTGGAGCGCAGACGCCTGGTTCTCAGCCATCACGTTGGACGACCCTTCAATTGTCAGCCCCAAATCCCATGTTTTCACCAGCCACCAGCAACCCTGGATCAAGCTCGATGACGACTTACCGACATTTTCAGAATTTTAAACAGCAAACGTTCACACAACAAACAGGAGAACATCATGTCCGCGATCTATTCTTATGCCTGCAAGGACTGCGAAGGCTTGGAAACCTGCTCGGGTGAAGTTAAGGCCGCCACCGAAGATGAAGTTTGGAAACTGATGGAACTGCATGCAGTGATTGCCCATGGTGAAGATCCCAGTTCCTGGGACGACGAAACGCGGCAGTATCTGGGAACTCTGATCAAGTCCGGTTAAGTCATAACGCCGTTGGAAAGTGCCGAAGAGCCCACCGACAGTGACTTAGGATCTGACCGGCAGGTCGTCATGGATATCAACCCAGGGAATTTTATTTTCTGTATGAAAATGACCCCGCGGTTTGAACCGTTCAGCACCGTCAATGGTCCCAATCCACACCGCATCAAAGTCCCGCTTCATGGGTTGAAAAACGATGGGAGAGCCGCATTTGCCGCAAAACCCGCGCCGCACCTCATCACTTGACTGATACCAGTCGGGTTCACGGGTGACGTATTCCAAGTCTTTGCGCTTTAAAATTACCCAGGTTCCAAACAGGTTGCCAAGCGATTTGCGGCATATTTTGCAATGACAGTAGCCGGTATTGTAGGGCGGGTTGACGGATCTGAACTTGATTTCTCCACACAGGCAACCGCCGGTAAAGTTTTCAAGCTCGTCGGTAAAAATGTTTTCGGATTGGTCTGACACTTTGTCCTCCTATTGCCTGAAACAATATTCCGGCAAATGCCTATTTGTCCAAGTTAGCGACCGACTCTGCCGGAGAATGGACGGCGAAATATCTGCTGAAGGCGATTTACGCCTGGCAACCGGGTGGTGAAGCGGTGGAAGTCAGGTGTAAGTGGAAGCCCGGCCCGCATATATTCGATATCAAGCTCGGAAAATCGGTTTGGTGCAATCTGTTTCATAACGTTCCCTTTCTATTGAACCTTTGCTTTAATCAGCTGGTGCAGAGACGATAGGAAACTGAAGTGGGCACCGACAAACGATCATATCTAACGGGGATGGTTAGAAAAATTCATCCGTTCCTGGCATGACCCGCCGCCTGCCCCCGCTCAATCAACTTCGTGCCTTTGAAGCCGCAGCGCGGCACTTGAGCTTTAAGGGGGCAGCTGACGAATTGAACGTCACTCACGCTGCCGTCTCCCACCAGATCAAAGCTCTGGAAGAATATCTTGATGCACAACTGTTTCACCGGGTGACCCGCGGCGTCCGTTTGACCGATGAAGCTCGGGCACTTTCGGAAGAGCTCAACCACGCTTTTGATCGCATGGATTTCGCCGTCAACCGATTCCGATCAACCGAATTAACAGGATCGCTGCGGGTATCGGTTGTACCATGGTATGGCAATCGGCTGATTGTTCCGGGCCTGCAAGATTTTCACGCTGCCAATCCCGGTCTGTCGGTCGATCTTGGGTTTTCTTACGAGCTGGTCGACTTTACCAATACCGATTTCCATGCAGCATTGCGCCATGGCTTGGGAAACTGGCCGGGACTCGATCAATACAGTGTTCACCTTGATCTTGTTTCGCCCCTATGCGCTCCGGAACTGGTCGCTGGCAGGAAGCTTCCGCTTCAGCCACAGGATATTGCAGCAATGGATCTGGCCATCGCAAGGGGACAGGAAGAGGCCTGGCGGAACTGGTTTGAAGAAGCCGGCATGTCAAAAAAACTGGAACCCAAGTTCATCCATTTCGATAACCGCGCATTGGCAACCGAATATGCGTTGGGTGGTAACGGCGTATGCTTGCCCGACATACAGGCCATGCAGCTGGAATTGCACTCAGGCCGCTTTGTGCGCCTGCATCCGCTGGCACAAAGATTGAAAAGCGGTCTTTATCTGGTGTTCCCCCAATCGCCATTTCGCGATCCCCGGTTGAAACTGTTTGCTGATTGGCTGCAGACCGTGCTGGCCCCAGCGACGGGTGAGCTGAAAACTTAGACTTTGACCTTCAACCCCCCAACCGTGTGGTTTCAGTGTTTCAAATCCGACCTGAAAGCTGCGGGCCGCCGAGCCATTGTTCCAGCTCGTCTGACAGGCCTCTGCCATACAATCTCACGGATATCGTTTGCGCGCTGTTTGGCTTTTGAATTGTCAAACGTACAGAACGAAAAAACGGCAGCGATCCCACATCATAATCCACTATCGCACGGCGCGGTATTAGTATTGGAGAATGGCCAAAACGAAACAGGATCATCGGCTCCATATACAGACCTGAAGGTGACACAATCACAGTCATGCAATTGCTGTAACTTGTCATGAATTTCAGCCGCGCACTGCAAAACCGATAGACGCTCCCCTGGATTCGCCCAGTCGCAGGAAACTGTTCTGCCAGGCCGGCCCAGCCACCAATTCTGGATATCATGTAAACAATGCCCAACCAGAAGGCGATAAACGCCACAATGGCGCCAATAAAAATCACGGGAATGAACACTGTTTCCTGCATATTCCATGCCTATCGTTATCTGCAAGCCAGACTTGTTGGGGGCAATTTATCCATCAGACCGGCGTTGAGTTCATCACTCTATTGGCTCCACCAACGCAAAACAACATTGCCGCGCTGCGGTTGCCCCGGATCAAACAGTTTCGACCAGTCGGTAACCGCAGTCCAGTTGTTGCAGATTGAGCAGATCACCATGGCGCTTTTGCCACTCCCCGCTATCCAAGTCTGATTTGAGTTTTTCAAGGCCTTCATCCAGATCATCCAAGGCCCAAAATGACGACATGGCGGCGCGGACGCGCTCATCCAGATAAGCCTCAGGTCGTCGCCAGTAGCCCGCAAGAAAGCCGTCCGAGCAATCGCTGGGAATTGGCACCTGAGAAATGGCCACCGGGCCTAACCAATCCTGATAATCCGACATTTGCGGCATTTGGCCTTCATCCAACGTCACAAGGGCTGGAAAGTAATCAAAAAGCCAAAACCCACGAAATGACGGATCATAAGTCAGGAAAACAACCTTCTGCCGCGTTACCCGTCGCATTTCCTCCACGCCTTTTTGCTGGTCGGACCAGTGGTGAATGGTCAAAACCGCCATTGAGGCATCAAAACTGTTATCTTCAAATGGAAGATTTTCAGCGCGCCCCTGAACTACCGCCACATCGGAAACAGCCCGTTGCTTGATCATTTCAGCCGACGGTTCAACGGCCGTAATCTGCTTGTTGGCCGGTTCGTAGGAACCGGCTCCAGCCCCAACATTCAACACCGATTTGGCATTTCCCAGAGCGCTCTCTATGCGCTCTGCGATTCGCGCATCGGGCTTGCGGAGATCGGCATAATTTAATCCGATCGTGTCATACAAGGTGTTCATTCGGTCGTCCCTCGTCAAAGATGCACTGAGTAGTCGGTTACATTGAAATAAGCTTGCCCGGGTTCATCCGCCCATCAGGATCGAAGAGCCGTTTTATCTGACGCATCATTTGCAGTTCGGTTTCGGATTTTTGCCCCGTCAATCGCTCGACATTTTCAGTGCCCACTCCATGTTCAGCGCAGATCGAACCGCCAAATGACCAGATCAACTGATCCATTCGCGCATAGAGTTCAGCGCATATTTCGTCGATATCCGAAGCATCAATTTCTCCGCCGTCGCCGTCGCCGCCGGGAAATACAAGGATGTGAACATTTCCGTCGCCAATGTGGCCAAAGGCGTAAAATCGAGCCTGGGGGCGCAAGGTCAACACCAAATGTTTTGCCTGTTCAATGAACTCCGTGACCTGGTCAATCGGTACCGACGCATCCCACTTGATTGCTTTACCGTCATAGAGATTTTCTGCTGGAATTTCGTCTCGCAGGTGCCAGAGGTTTTCTTCCTGTGCGATGGACTGACTGATAATTGCGTTGCCCAACAGTTCCCGATCCAGCGCCTGTTGAAAAAACGCCATCAATTGCGATTCTACCTGTTCTGCATCGCGGCCGGAAAATCGCACCAGAATGCACCATTCCGCATCCGATTCCATTGGGGGCGAGATCGCCGGCTTAACCTGTGGCACGCGGCGCACGCCCTCACCGGGAAGCAGTTCAAATGCACTCAAACCATCTCCGCCGATGTCACGCGCCAAGCCGAATAGCTGATTGAGACGTTTAAAGTCTGCAACTTCGCCAAGCATGGACTGGTCAATCGGCTGCAAGGGGTGCAATTTCAAACAGGCCTTGGTGATGATTCCGATGGTTCCTTCACCGCCTATGAATAATTGTTTCAGATCATATCCGGAAGCGTCCTTGCGCAGGGTGCGCAGCCCATTCCAGACTTTACCATCGGGTAGCACGACTTCCAGGCCAAGCACCTGATCGCGTGCCGTACCGTAGCGCAACACATTCAATCCACCGCCATTGGTAGAGATAGCACCACCCACCATCGCCGATCCGCGGGCTCCCCAATCCATCGCGAATGCCCTGTCGACCCCGTTTGCCGCATCATGCACCGCCTGCAAAATGACCCCGGCCTCAACGGTGATCGCATAACATTGTGGGTCGATATTGAGGATTTGGTTCATCCGGGACACTGACAATATGACCGCCCCGCTTCCAGCAGCTGGTACCGCACCGCCACACAGGCCTGTATTTCCGGCCTGGGGCACGATAGCGACATTGTGCTTGGCGCATATCTTGACCGTTGCCACAACTTCTTCAGTTGATGCCGGCCGAACGACGATTTCCGCGCTACCGCTATGAAAACCCTGCAAATCGGTCAGATAGGTTTTTACATCATTCCCTTGCACGACGCCTTTGGCACCAAGTGTTGCGAGGAGGTCATCATACAATTTGTCCATCTTCGAAATGTCCTGCATTACCAATACAAACTGGATAGGAGCGGTTGGGCGTTTTGGCAACCGGATGAACTTACCGAGTGGAGTTTTTGCGGAGCAAGCATACAGGTGATAATTTGCAGGAACCGGTATTAATTGGACGTGAGTCAATGAAAGTTTACAAACTGTATTCCGATGCGGCAGGCGAGAGCCATTGGGAAGATCTGGAGGTCCATCTCGAGGAACGGGTTTTTGCCCCTCCGGCAGAAAAGATTGAAATCTCTGATGCGTTGCCAGCAACTCAGACCCTGTTCTTGAAACTTCGGTCTGGCTGGAATGAACCGGCCCATCCAACTCCCAGTCGACAACAGCTTGTCTGCCTATCTGGCAGCATCACGGTCACAGCCAGTGATCAGGAAACCCGCCATATCGGCCCCGGTGACGTCTGGCACATGGAGGACACCCACGGAAAGGGCCACCATACCATTGTGACGAGCGAAGAGGATTTTGATTGCGTGATTGTTCAGTTCAAATAACCAATCGACTTTCGTCCAGGCCTGTTTCACACCTTGCAAACAAGCGCTGGTGCGCCGTATCTGCTTATCCTATGGTAGCTGAGCAAACTGAGCAAACTGAGTAAATTGAGTGGGGAGCGGGGAATGGAAATCGTTGTATTCAAGGAAGGCGACACGATCATATCGGAAGGCGACGAAGGAGAGACTGCTTTCTTGATCGTTTATGGTGAAGTGGAGGTGTTCAAGGGCGTTGGGTCGAAGTGCAAATCCATGGCGCAACTTTCAGCCGGTGAAATCTTTGGAGAGATGAGCCTGCTTGACCCCGGACCACGTTCAGCGACCGTCAAAGCACTGGCCCAAACCAAGTGTTTGGCCACTTCCTACGATGACTTCATTTCATCCTTTCAAAACAATCCCGAACAAGCCGCCATGTTCATGAAAACGCTGGTCCGTAGACTGCGGCAAATGAATGATATGATCATCAGTCTGGACCCGAAAAAACGCAGTTTTCGCGACATGATTGGGGACTGGCAAAGAACCATCGCATTTTCAGATGACATTGAGCTGACTGATGAAGAAAAAGAGCAAAACCTGACCCGAATGCAGTCCCAGATGCCGTTCTATTGATCTCTTCCCAAGCGCAGCATCTTCACACCCGACGTGGATAACCTGCTGAGTAATCGCCTCGCCAGATGATGTGGCGGAGTTCCCCTTGAGACTCATAGAATAAATGCATGAATGCTGAACAGAACTCTAATTGTCACATCGTCGATTATTACGCTAGCGTCTCAAAAAACTACCGGTCTTCAATCTATCGCGCACCAGATTCGGGCTAAACAATTAGTCTGCAACCTGGTTACCTGAACTGCTGAACAGGAGAGCGATAATTGCCTTTTGAGTATTGGTGTTTGCTGGACTATTGTTAAACTTGCCAACGCGAGCTCGTTGGGTTGATACGAATTGGGAAGAATTGAACATGTCAGATCTTTGCTGCGGACCGGGTTACGCATCACCTGCTGAGGCGATCAAGGCGCCGCGCGAAAAAATCTTGTATTCGATCGCCATCTATACCGGCACCGGCATTCAAAAGCCCGACTATCTGTGCACCATAGATGCAGATCCAGACAGCGAAACTTATTCAC
Organism: Hyphomicrobiales bacterium; assembly: GCA_011087605.1. Taxonomy (GTDB): domain Bacteria; phylum Pseudomonadota; class Alphaproteobacteria; order Rhizobiales; family Rhizobiaceae; genus Pseudahrensia. The sequence continues at coordinate 45,982 of JAALLE010000006.1, read as the reverse complement.
AGGTCATTCACCGGTTGGAGATGCCCGGTATCGGTGACGAATTGCATCACATGGGATGGAATGCCTGTTCCTCCTGTTTTGATGATTCCTCAATGAGCCGCAAATATCTGCTGGTACCCGGAGTGCGCTCATCAAACATCCACATTGTCGACGCGGCTTCAGACCCACGCGCACCCACGCTGTACAAGGTGATCGAAGGAAGCGAGATCAAGGCCAAAACAAATCTGTCCGCACCGCACACGGTTCACTGCCTTGGGTCAGAGATCATCATCTCTATGCTGGGCGATGCACAGGGCGAAGCCCCAGGCGGCTATCTGCATCTGAACAAGGATTTTGAGATTATTGGCCGATGGGAAAACTCCATGGGAGACATCCCGTTTGGCTATGACTTCTGGTATCAGCCGCGCCACAATGTCATGGCATCATCAGAATGGGCAGCACCCAATACCTTCATGCCGGGCTTTGATCTGGAAGAAGTTGGCCATCTCAAATATGGCCGCCGCATTCATCTGTGGGATTTTGAAAAAAAGGAACCGAAGCAGACCTTCTACTTGGGCGAAGATGGACTGGTTCCATTGGAGGTTCGCTTTCACCACGATCCTGACAGCACTCACGGCTTTTGCGGCGCGGCCCTGTCGGCCAACATCATCCATTGGTGGCGGGACGACAGCGGCGGCGAGGGCGAGGGCGAGTGGAAATGGGAAAAGATCATCGATGTGGAAAACGAACCGCATCCGGAATGGCCGATACCGGTTCCTGGCGTAATTTCAGTTATCCTGCTCTCAATGGACGACAAATATCTATACCTGTGCAACTGGCTCCACGGCGATATTCGCCAATACAATATTGAAGACCCGCACAATCCCGTTCTTACCGGACAGGTGTGGATGGGCGGTCTGCTTGGCAAGGCACCCGAGGTTAACGGTGTCAGGGTTACCGGTGGACCGCAGATGATCCAGCTCAGTTTGGACGGCAAACGTCTTTACGTCACCACCAGCCTGTTCAGCACCTGGGACAATCAGTTTTATCCGGAAATCCGCACCAATGGCGGCTGTATGTTGATGGTCAATTGCGACACCGACAACGGTGGCATGGAGATCGACCCAGAATTTGTGGTCGATTTTGGCAAGGAGCCAAACGGCCCGTCGCGCTGCCATGAGACGCGCTATCCCGGTGGCGACTGTACGAGCGACATTTGGATATGACCCACCACACCGTCACTATCGCCAACCGGCAGAACGCCACCTATCAGGTCAAGTCCAGACAAAGCCTGCTGGACGCATTGCGTGATCAAGGTGTCGATCTGCCATATGGCTGTAAATATGGTGGCTGCATTACCTGTGCGGCAAAACTGGTTGCCGGCGAAGTCGACCAACGTCGACAGGTGGCGCTGAACAACCGTCAAATCAACGATGGCTATGTCATTATGTGCGTTGCCCGCGCGACTTCTGACATAACGCTGGAAATCGGCGTTGAAAGCCACGATAAACTTTATCGCAACCCGTTCCTTGATCCGCTTGAGCCTCATGAACTCAAGGCGGATATTGCTACTCCCAGGGAGATTTGAAATGCCCGAAGCCGATATCGATCATATCTACAATTATGAGCCGGGATATCTGGCCGATATCCTCAAATCGGTCAAAACCATCGCCATGGTCGGCGCCAGCCCCGACAAGACCAAATTCAGCTATGGTGTGCTGCGAGTGCTGCATGAGACCGGCTACGACATGATCCCGATCAATCCACGTCCGGATGTTACCGAGATCCGCGGTCTGAAAGTGTTTCCAACGCTCCGCGATGTCGATCGGCCCATTGACATGGTGCAGGTATTTCGTCGCAAGGAAGAATTGCTGGGCATTGCCCGCGATGCCGTGGATCTGGGCGCCAAAGTATTGTGGGGTCAGATTGACGTCTATGACGATGAAGCCGCCAAACTGGCCGAAGACGCCGGCCTTAAAGTGGTGATGAACCGTTGTCCCAAGATCGAGCTTTTCAGACCGTTCTGGAAGCCCCGGCTGGACCTGGCCATCTAATCTGTTGCGGATTTAATCCAGCACGAGGTTTGGCAGATACAGGGTCAGGCCTGGCATGAATGTGACGCTGATCAACAACACAATCATCAGTGCCAGGAATGGCAAAATGCCCCTGATCACCTCTGACAAAGGTGCTTTTGAAACCCCCGACAACACAAACAGGTTCAATCCGACCGGTGGTGTCAGCATAGCAACCTCGATATTGATGACCACGATAATGGCGTAATGGACCGGGTCGATATCGAATTGCCGCAGCAATGGCAAAACCAGCGGAACCGTAATCAGGACAATCGACAGCCCTTCCAGCACCGTGCCCAGAATCAACATGATGGCGCTCATGATAAGCAGGAATTGCCAGGCCTGCAGGTCGATATCGGTGACAAATTCAACCAGTTTGACCGGCATGCGGGTTTCGGTCAGCCAGTGCCCGAACAACAAGGCGGCGACGACTATCATGATGATTGCAGCGGACCGGCGCATGGCAATGGCGGTGATCGGGACAATGTCGCGCACAGTGCAGCCACGATAGACTACCAAACTTACGACAATCGACAGGAACGCAGCAAGCCCGGCAGCCTCGGCAATCGTCGAATAGCCACCATAGATACCGACGAATATAACGATCGGAATGATTACCGCCGGAATGGCGGAAATATTGGCACGAATGAATTCCGAAAGGTCCGGCAGGTCCCGGCGCGGCAATTTATGGCGGTTGGCATAAAACAATATGAAAACCGCAAACAGCAAGCCCTGCATCAGGCCGGGAATGATTCCCGCCAGAAATAGGCGCGGGATCGACGTTTCTGCGATCAGGCCGTAAATCACCAAAATAATTGAGGGCGGTATCAGGATGCCCAATGTGCCCGATGCACCAACAACGCCCACCGCAAAGGGCCGATCATAACCGCGCTCCAACATCGCCGGGACAAGGATTGTTGCCATTGCCAGGGCAGTTGCGACGGAAGATCCCGACACGGCGGCAAACACCGTTGTCGCCCCGACACAAGTCAGTGCCAATCCGCCGCGCAGCCAACCAAGCCAGGCTTCGGCCATGGCAATCAGGCTTTTGGCGATACCACCGCGTTCCATGAATTGTGCAGCAATCACAAAAAAAGGCACGGCCAAAATGGTCTGGCCGTTCAACTTGTCGATAACGACCTGCGCGGTGGATATTCCCGGCGTATGGCCGGAAATCAGCAGGGCCATGGACAGCCCGCCAAGCGCCACGAAGATTGGCAAGCCGATAAACAACAGTAGCAGGAGAGCGGCGAAGACGATGACCAACATCGCTACAACTCTTCGCTTTGGGTCGACCCGTCGCCGCCACCGCCGCCGCCGACACGCAATAATTCGATCAGGACAAACAGATATCGCACGGCACAAAGACCCATCGAAACCGGCAGGGCCGCATGATAATAGCCCGTCGGGATCTGCAAATATGACGGACCGCGTTCATCCCACGCAAAGGCGAATGCGACAACCTTGTAGCCAAACCAGGCAAGTACTAGACAAAAGACCAACCCCGCCAGTGCGGCCAGAATATCTGCAAAAAAGTGGGTTCTGGGGCCGACCATGCGCAGAAAGAAATCCGCCCGCACATGTTCACCTTCCGCAACACATCCGGCAGCGGACAATAATAGCCCCCAGGCCACCATGTAAATTGACACTTCCGCGACCCAGTCGCCACCAAGCGGGGACGACATCAGCCGCAACACCATGCCTGACAGAAACAGCACCAATGCGGCGAGCACCAGAATTCCGCCAACGTAGGATTCAATTGATTTTAACACACGCATCCCACCAATGTTGGAGGATTGAGGCGGCGAAATTCAACCCGTGAACGTTTAATTGCCCAGAGCTGTCGCTGCGCGCGCCGCAAATTCCGCATTCATGCGCGTCGCTTCGATGATGCTCGATTGCTGTTTCATCAACTCGGCGCGAAACGCAGCCAGTTCTTCGGGGGTTGCCTGAACGGCTTTAATTCCCTCGGCCACACCTTTTTCACGTGCCGATGCCTGACGCTGCGCTGCCAGTTCACGAGCCGGGCCAACTGTTTCTGCCCATGTGTCTGTAATGACCTTTTGCAGTTCCGGCCCCAGTTTGTCCCAGGTGGGTTTGCCGATCATTGGCACATATTGCAGGAATGTTCCTTGCGTATCGATCGAGTATTTCAGACCGGATTCCCACAGCTTGGCACTGCGGACGGTTTCGTGAGTCGTCATTAACCCATCAATGCTTTTTTGAGCCAATGCAATCGGGACATCTGAAAAGCTGATCGATACCGACTCAACCCCGAGGCTTTGATAGCGCACTTTCGCGGCAGGGCTTCCCGGGACGCGCAATTTCAATCCTTTAAGCGCCGCAAGCGATCCGGCCGGAGATTCTGTTGTAAAAATCGAACCATGACCGAGATCCAGATTTGGTCCGATGATCTTGACGCCGACCTTTGCCTCGATCTCGGCATTCAACTCGGCTCCCACGGGTCCATCCATAACAGCATGAACCTCCTTTGCAGTACGGCCAAAAAACATCGGCAGGTCCAGAAGTCCCGCATTTGGCACAACGCGGCTGATATAGAGAATGATCGGAACACCCATTTCAACACCACCCTGGGCCAGAGCCTTGGGCACGTCAGGGCCCTTGAACAATTGTGAAGACGGGAACACTTGAACGTCCAATTTTCCCTTTGTTCGCTCGGATAATTGAGCGACAAATTTTTCCAATGCAATGTTTCTGACGTGATTTGGCCCGGTATTCAATGAAATTCTGAAAGCCATTTCTTCGGCCTTTGCGGCGCTCAGAATGCCGGCTGAAATTGCCGCGATAACTGCTAAACGTTTGAATAAATTCATCTTCCACTCCTGATATAATGCAAATATTGGTCGGACTTCAAATCATGTCTTGACTTTGGACCCTAAACCATAAAATTTGTACGGACAACCAATAAAATTTGCCGAGCACCAATATCAATGATCCGAAGTGTCCTTTTCACACCGACGACGCGCCTTGATCGGCTCGAACGGGGTTTGGCTTCGGGCGCTGATCTGGTTGTGCTCGATCTCGAAGATGGAGTCGGTCCAGGCGACAAAGTCGCGGCACGAGCAAAGGTATCTGATTTTGCCACTGGCAGTAGTGGCGGCGGCTTCGGCGGCAACGACGGCGACGACGGCGGCGGCGGCGACGATGACGACAGGTATTTGCGCCTCGGCCTGCGCATAAATTCTCTCAGCACCCCCGAGGGAATCCTGGACATGGCAATTATGCTGAGTTGGTCAAGATGGCCAGCTGTTCTCGTATTGCCAAAAGTCAGTTCGCAAGCAGAAATATGCCAAGTGGTCGACTTGATCGCCACCCGACCTACGCGCCTGCTCATCACATTGGAGACCGCCAGGGGAATTGCCGACGCGGCTGACATTCTTTCGGTAGCACCGAAGAGTGCAATCGTAGGTTATGGGTCGGCAGATCACATGGCAGAGACCGGCGGGCGCATGATGGAAACCGGCCTGGCGTGGGGGCGCGGTCAAGTAGTGAATGCCGCCGCTGCAGCCAACTTGCCCGCACTGGATGGAGTTTGGCTGAATTACAGGGACGAAGCTGGGCTGGAGCGCGAAGCAGAACTGGTTCAGGAGATCGGATTTTCAGGCAAGATTGCGATTCATCCCGATCAGATCGAAACCATCAACAGGGTTTTCTCGCCCAGTGAAGATGAGTTGACAATGGCACACGAGATGGTCGCGGCGTCGGAGGATGCTGGAGGCGGCGCATTCAGTTTCAACGGAAAAATGGTAGATGCCCCGGTGCTCGCCCGGGCGCATCGGCTGATTGAGTTTAATGACAGGAGCACCGAATGAAGCGATCATTACCTGGCCTGACCCATGTCGAAGGGTCCCGCTTTCGCGAGGATCCCGGATTGTATTACGAAGATTTTGAAGTTGGCGATATTTATGAGCATTGGCCAGGTCGAACCATCACCGAAACCGACAATATCTGGTTTACCCATCTGACAATGAACACCCACCCGGTGCATTTTGATCTCAACTACGCTTCCCACTCGGAGTTTGGCAAACCGCTGGTCAACTCGACTCTGACTTTGGCGATAGTTGCTGGAATGTGTGTTTCATCAACCAGCCAAAAAGCAATCGCAAATCTGGGATGGGAAGAAATCAAGGTGCCCGCCCCGGTCTTTGTTGGCGACACTCTTTATTCCGAATCGGAGGTTCTCGACAAGCGCGAGTCAAAATCCAGACCGACGGCAGGAATCGTGCGAATTCGCCATTCCGGCAAGAATCAGGATGGAACTTATGTCATGCATATGACGCGATCTTTTTTTGCAACCAAACGTGGGCATTCGGTGGTCGATGACATGCGGGCGGAGATGGGCTGATATGGATGGCCCCCTAGCAGGCATGCGGGTTCTGGCTGTTGAGCAATACGGAGCCGGACCATTTGGAACCCAGCATCTCGCCGATTTGGGTGCCACCGTCATCAAGATCGAAAACCGCAAGATGGGTGGCGATTATGCACGGGGGCTTGGGCCATATTTTGCGCCCGATGCTTCTGGTGATGATGCCAGTTTGTTTTTCCAGTCCGTCAATCGGGGCAAACAAAGTCTGAGTCTCGATCTGGGCAATCCAAAATCCAGCCCGATATTTGCAAAACTGGTGGCCAACGCCGACGCGGTGGCCAATAACCTGCGCGGTGATGTGCCGGAAAAACTCGGCCTGAATTATGATGCTCTCAAGCAGCACAATCCGGCAATTGTCTGCGCCCATTGTTCCGCTTATGGACGCGATGGTCCGCGGCGCGACTGGCCGGGCTATGATTTCCTGATGCAGGCCGAGGCCGGCTACTTCCATATGTCGGGCGAACCGGACACGCCTCCAACGCGAATGGGTCTATCCGTCGTGGACTTCATGGCGGGCACCTACCTGGCGCTGGGGCTGGTCTCCGGCGTTTTGGGTGCACGCAGCAGCCAAATCGGCCGCGACATTGATGTAAATCTCTATGACACGGCGCTTTTCAACCTGAGTTATTTGAGTGCCTGGGCACTTAATTCCGACTATGACCCGGCCCGCATATCGCGGTCGGCCCATGCCTCTCTGGTCCCCTGCCAGCTTTACCGCACCGCAGACGGCTGGATCTACATCATGTGCAACAAGGAAAAATTCTGGACCAGCCTTTGCACATTGATCAACAGATCCGATTTGATCACTGATTCAAGATTCGAGACATTTGACCAGCGCTTGCAACACCGGGAATCCCTGACCGACATACTGGACGAGGCTCTGAGTAAAAACACAACGGCCAACTGGCTGCAGCTTCTGCAGGGCAAGGTGCCTTTGGCCCCGATCCGCACCCCCCGGGAGGCGCTGAATGACCCGCAATTGCGCGAGCAGGGCCGGATCAGTCGCACCGAATTGCGCGACGGTACGGGATTTGATCTATTGGCTTCACCAATCACAACGGGTACGCTTCAGGCCACGCGCGGATGCTCCCCTATGGGCAATGATACAGATACGATTCTGCGCGAGGTGGGGTTCTCCGATGACGAAATACAGGGATTTCGCGATCAAGATCTGATTTGAGGAATGGTGCAACTTAAACCAAAGTATTCACTGATCGCTGACCATTTGATGCGTGAGATAAGCGATGGTTTGCATCCGGTGGGAGAATTGCTTCCAACGGAAGCCGAATTAATGCGCGCTTTTGGGGTGAGCCGGCATACCGTACGCTTCGCAGTCCAGGACCTTAAGAAACGGGGCGTCGTTGCATCCCGACAAGGTCAAGGCTCAAGAGTGGTCGCTTCAGCACCAGCGAGTGCGTTTATTGAGACAATCCAGTCGATTGACGAGTTGATAACCTTCGGTCAGGCAACTGTGCGCGAACTGATCGGCCGACGGGTAATTGAGGCTGACGAATTGCTTGCAGAACGATTTGGCTGCGCTGTGGGACGTCGTCTTGCCGAGGCCCGCATGTTGCGCAAAACCATCGAACCCCAACCCCGAACAATTGCCCTTGTAACGATCTGGATAGATGCCTTGATCGAACCGGTAATCGACCGCTTTAGTGAATTCCACAAATCCGGCGCCGAGATCATCGCAGATCAATACGGCTATGTCGCAAAGGAGGTCAATCAGACGGTTTATGCCGACACGTTTAGCAACGAAGAAGCCAATGCACTCGGCATATCCTGTGGATCACCGGCCCTGATTATTGAACGCCAATACCGCACCTCACCAACCAGCGAACCTTATATGCTCGCACGATCGGTCTGCCGGGCCGACACCATCAAACTTGCGTCAACCTTCGTCAATTCCAATTGATGTGTTGATATCAACCTATAGCCGAGCTACCGCGCCAATCATTTTAACGATCTACAAACGCATACGAATTTTAAATCAATTGCCGCTACCCATAAGTCATGGCAACTCACCTTCCAGTTCAAGATGCATTGTTAAGCTCCGCGCGCAAACCGGAAGCTGAACCCGCGCTGGTTGTTGAAACGATTGATTCCATAGAAACCTTCCTCAAACTGGAACCGGCGTGGAAGGCTTTGTATGAACTGGACTCCGAGTCTGGATACTTTTTATCCTGGGGATGGATTTCGAATGTGTTCCGTCGCAACCGAGATAGAATCCGGATTCTCGCGGTGCGAAACGTCGGAAAAAATACCGGCTATGTGGCCTTCTTCCCCATTACCTCGCGCATACGCTGGAGCAGCAGCAAGCAAAGCTTTCAAGGCATACTGGAGCCAGGTGGCCGTGTTGCGCTGAGTGAACTCACCGGATTCCTGTGCCACCCGGACGAAGAAAAAAGGCAATTGCCGCGATTGCCGACAGCATCTGTTCGATGCCCTGGACACGGTTTTCCATGCGTTACGAACCCACCGGGCGCCGAAGCGAGCAGTTTTTGAAGTGTTTTCCGGAAGACAGTTTTCGCGGACGATTTGAAGATTACCGCATCAATGAGGGCACGGTCGACAACCTGATCTGCCCGCAGATTGAACTTCCTGCAACCCATGATGCCTATCTGGCCGGGCTCAGCTCAAACACACGACAGAAGATCAGACGCTTTGCCCGTCGCCAACTGGAAAGTGGTACCTGGCATATCACACAGGCAAATGCAGATACTGTTAAACGTGATATCGACATCCTGATGGATCTTTGGATGAGTCGTTGGGGTTCGCAAAAGAAACCTTCCCAGGCTCGCAATATCGCTGCCAATTATCGACACATGATGAAAACCGCCCATGATCTGGGTGCCTTGCATCTCCCTATTCTGTGGCATGCAGAACGACCTCTGGTGGCGCATGGTTGTATATCTGACGCCAGTCGCGGCCATGTTCACTTTGTCCTTTCCGGGCGCAGCTCTGACCCCGATCAACAAAATAGCGGATTACTGCTGCATAACGACAGTATCCAAAGAGCCATCGAGAACGGCTTTTCGATCTATGATTTTGGCCATGGTGACGAGCCTTACAAGACCAGCCTCGGCGGCACCGACAAGCGGTTGAACTACATCATCCTGGAACGCTTAAGCGATGACATCCCGGAAACCATCGATCCGTTCAACATCACTGACCCGGCGCGAAAGGTTCGATCATTCATCAGCAAGGGCGATATGACCAAAGCCAGCTTGGCTTGTGATGAACTGCTGAAAATTATGGAGGCCAAACCGCGCGAACGCGGGTCCTTGGCCAGTATGACAAAAGACCTGGAGGCGTAATACCATGAGTGACCAAACTGCAAGTCCGGCTGATATCCAACTGTTCGAGGGAGCCCTTCCCAAGGCCCTGCATCAACGCCTTTTATCGGCGATGCTGGCCGTTGGAGAAGAAAAGCCGCGAGGAAAGTCGTCCTATTCGACCACATTTTGGTATCCCGATGAGCAGGCTCCAAGCAATGTAGCGGAAGAGGCCGTTGTAGCCCTGCGCGACATCGCCCAACCACCATCTGAGTGTATTGGCGCAGAATGGTGGCTCGGACGATTGCCATTTGGAAAAAAACTTTCCATGCATTTCGATCGGGATCTGTCGCTGAGCCGGAAAGCCGGCAAACAGGTTTTCCCAATTTTGGGCAGCGTCTATTATCTCAATGACTTTCCTTCAAGCCCAACCATAATAACCGACCAGGTACCGGGACCGGATGGAAAGTCAAAGTCTCCAACCATCGCTCATCTGACCACAGCGGCAGCTGCGCATTCAAACAATTACGTGGTGTTTCCCGGCGACAGGTTGCACGGAGTTATTCCCGACTCCACGAAACTCCATCCTGGAATGAAGGAAGGAGAAGAACCGTCGGAACTCAGACTGACGCTTCTGGTCAATTATTGGCACTGCCGACCGTCCGAACCAATCTGTCAGGACTATGACGGATCCATTTACCGTGCGTTGCAAAATTCTGCCGTCAACGTTGCTGCATGATTGACCGGCGGTTGGCAACCGCCGATCAGACCAACCCGTTGGTTCCCAGAAATATGGAATAGAGAGAAGTCGTTGCCGTAATAAACAACCGATTGTTTTTCGGTCCACCGAAGGTCACATTGGCAACCATTTCATCAATCACAATCTCTCCGAGCAATTTGCCCTCGGGAGAAAAGCACTGCACGCCCCCACCCGTGCTGGTCCAGATATTGCCTTCAACGTCCAGTCTGAAACCGTCGGGAGCACCGTTTTCAATTTCGGCAAATACCCGGGAATTTGATAAAGTTTTGCCATCTGCAACATCAAGGGCACGGATATGACGCGGACCATTTTCGGTGTGCGATATTCCGGTATCAGACACATATAAAACCGACTCGTCGGGCGAGAACGCCAGTCCGTTTGGTTTATCAAAATCGTCGATTACAACGTCCAGTGAGCCCGATTCCAGATCCAGCCGAAAGACGTTACAGGCCTTTTGCTCCTGCGGCGATTTCTTGCCCTCAAAGTCGCTCAATATTCCGTAAGGTGGATCGGTGAACCAAATGGTTCCGTCGGATTTCATCACCACGTCATTGGGAGAATTCAATCGCTTGCCGTCATAGGAATCAGCCAACACGGTTATTGATCCGTCGTGTTCTGTGCGGGTAACGCGCCGTGACCGGTGCTCACAAGTTATCAGTCTTCCCTGGTGGTCTCGTGTATTGCCGTTTGAATTGTTTGAATCCTCGCGATAAATCCGACTGCCCACGCCGTCCATCCACTGCATGATCCGGTTGTTGGGAATGTCGCTCCAAAGCAAATAATCACCGAGCGGAAAGTAAACAGGCCCTTCTGTCCAAAGCATGCCGGTGCACAATCGCTCGAGTTTTACCGTCGGTATGGTGAGATGCAGGAATTTTTGATCATGGCTGATAATCTCTCCCGACATAAAATAAACTCCAACAATCCTGCTCTTATAAGCAGCTTAGTTTATTGAAGTACTTCGCGTATGCGAGCAAATTCGACATGTTGATGTTGTTTCCGACAGCTTGAATTGCGGATACCCGCAGTTGAAGATGCGGAAGCACACCAATTTCAACGTCTGAGGCGCTTACCGGCCTCAACGGGCCGTGCTAGCTTTGGTCGACGAGGATAGATGATATGCACATAAGCCCCGAGGTTTTGCTGGTAAGATATCTTGCGATTTCACGAGCAATTGCTGGCCAGATGGACTTTCAAAGCGTGTTGGGTGAGATTGCCGGGGAACTCTATCTGCTGATTGAGCACGACCACCTCGACATTTCTATCCTGCTTCCCGATCAACCCGGGCGCAATGTGTCATTTGAAGTGGGCGTATCCACCAAATGGGGGGAAACCGCAGATACACCTCACTTGATAGTCGAAAGCCCAATTCGCGATCTATTGACGGGCAAGGTGACCCATTATCTGACCAGTGACGCGTGCAACGATTCCAGGTTTCATTTTGAAGGCTCGTTTGATTCTCCGATTTTTGAGGCAAATTTGCGAAGCCGTGTTCATGTGCCCCTGCAGGTCCATGGTGAAGTGCTTGGGGCCCTTAATCTGTCCAGTCATGAAATCGGAAGATATGGTCCAGAACATGTGGAAATTGCGCAACAGGTGGCAGACCTGCTTGCGCCATATTTCAACGCCCTGATCTGGGGCGACCAGGCCAAAACTGCTGCGCTTTCGGAAGGGGCCGCGCGGGGGCGTGAAGAAACCCTGCGTCTGGGCGCATTGCGGCTCACCGAAGCCATGGAAGACGAGCGCAAGCATATCGGCATGGATCTGCACGATCAGACACTTGCCGATCTGACACGCATTTTGCGCCGAATAACCGGGTTGAAACGCCGCCCGGTTTCGCTCAACACATCGTTGAGTGGAATCGCCGATGACATCAACATTTGTATCAATGAGTTGCGGCGCATCATCGAAGATACCAAGCCGGGTGTGATGGACCTGTTTGGATTTACCCAGGCGGTCGAAGCGCAACTGGAGCGAACCGTTGGTGGCATGGTGCCGACAATCACAACGATTGTTGAAGACAGCACCAATTCGATCGTGGATCAGTTTTCAGGTTCGCTTAGAACGGCCTTGTTTCGAATTGTCCAGGAAGCGATAAACAATGCAGTCAGGCACAGTTCACCACAACAGATTGCAGTCAGAATTGAAGCAAATGAGCGCGATATCATTATTTCAGTGTGCGATGATGGAATTGGCATGGAAGCCCTGCAAGGCACTCAATCCAACGGGCTGGACAATATGAGGGCCCGCGCTGCCATTGTTTCAGCAAATCTGGTCTTCGAAAGAAATGATCCCCACGGAGGCACCCGGGTTACGATCACGGTTCCTCGCAACCACATATCAACCGGCCATCATGATCATATCGGCGGGACCCTGTCTGTGGAGGCGGCACAATGAATGTATTGATTACAGAAGATGATGCTCTTCACAGGGCCTTTCTTAAAACTGCCGTGGAACATGCTCTTCCGGAATGTCAGCAGGTTTTAGAAGCGGAGAATGGGGAAATAGCCGTCAACACAGTGGCATCAAACGATGTTTACGGAATTATCATGGACCTGCAGATGCCCCGGGCAAGCGGTGTCGATGCGGCAAAGGAAATTTGGCAATTAAACCCAGACATGCGAATTCTGTTTTGGTCAAATTATGCCGATGAGGCCTATGTCCGCGGCGTATCCCGAATCGTTCCTTCAGGCGCTGTTTATGGATACCTGCTAAAATCAGCCAGCGAAGAACGGCTCGAACTGGCTGTTCGAGGCGTATTTCTGCAAGACCAATGCATCATTGACCGGGAGGTGCGAGGTATTCAGCAGCGGTCCGAAGACACGCTGGAAGGGCTCACCGATTCTGAGTTTGAAGTTCTCACCGACATCGCGCTGGGGCTGACGGACAAGACCATCGCAGCGCGCAGAAAGATCTCTACCCGCAGTGTGCAAAGTCGGTTGAAGCATCTTTACGAAAAACTGTGTATCGACGGATCCGATGTCGACCCTGAATTCGGCCCGGTATTCAACTCCCGCACCCGGGCGGTTGCCATTGCATTCCCGAGAGGATTGCTGAACGCCGATGGATTGGCTGCAAGCCAGGAATCGATGGATGGCTGGTTGGGCAATCACTCCGTGTGAAGCGTGGGCGGTTCCAGACAGTTGAACACCGACACCCTGCGGAAACCCGCAGTTTGCAAGGTGCATCGCCGCAGCAATTAAGTAATTTGTGCCGCTTACGAGACAGGCCTGCCTTCCTACAATGATGGCGTGAATGGAGTCCGCTGGGTCTTCTGTGGAATGCTTTTGGGGCGACCGTTCGCACGATCGATCAAAATGCTTCGTGACGGGTAATAAGAACGACAAAATATTCGAAGGGCCGTCGAGGAGTGTAAATTCATTGGAGGAATTAATGAAAACGCTATCTCTATCAGCACTGCTCGTCGGTGCTACATTGGGTGTAACCGCATTTGGTCCCGCTGCCCTGGCCGATACATCGGGCAAAAGAATTGCCCTATCGAATAACTACGCCGGAAATTCCTGGCGCCAGGCAATGCTGAAAAGCTGGGACAAAAACGGCAAGGCAGCCGTTGCTGCGGGTATTGTTGCAGCAGCAGACCCATTCACAACCTCAGAAAATCAGGTGACCGAGCAAGCTGCTCAGATTCAGAACATGATCCTTCAGGGCTATGACGCAATTGTCGTCAATGCGGCTTCACCGGATGCTCTCAACGGCGCCGTCAAGGAAGCCTGTGATGCGGGCATAACGGTCGTGTCTTTTGACGGTATCGTCACCGAGCCTTGCGCCTGGCGCATCGCGGTGAACTTCAAGCAAATGGGCAAAGAGCAGCTGATCTATCTCGCCGATAAAGTGCCCGCAGGTGGCAATCTGCTGGAAATTCGCGGCCTTGCCGGTGTTTTCGTTGACGATGAAATCAGTGCAGGCATTCATGAAGGTGCGAAGGAAAATTCACAGTTCAAGATTGTTGGTTCCGTGCACGGAGACTGGGCTCAGGATGTATCTCAAAAAGCAGTTGCCGGCATTTTGCCTTCACTGCCGGAAATTGCAGCCGTTGTAACCCAGGGTGGTGATGGATACGGAGCTGCCCAGGCATTCAAGGCCGCTGGTCGTCCCACACCGTTGATCATCATGGGCAACCGTCAGGACGAGTTGCAATGGTGGAAAGAACAAAAAGACGCAAATGGGTATGAAACCATGTCGGTCTCGATTGCACCGGGCGTGTCAACATTGGCGTTTTGGGTAGCTCAGCAAGTATTGGATGGTGCTGAAGTTCCAAAAGACCTGACGGTTCCTTTCCTGCGTGTTGATCAACATGATCTTGAGGAAAAGCTTGGCGGTACCGAGAAAGGTGGCGTTGCCAATATCGAGTATTCCCTGGAGGATGCAAAAAAAAGTAATCTCGGGCATGTAGGTCCCCGTAATTACTTCAGATTGGCACGGAATTTCGTGATACTCCCATGAACGATATGTCTAGGCCAATCGTCAAACTGAACAGCGTCGAAAAGAATTTCGGCGCTGTTCGCGCTCTGGATGGGGTTGATCTGGATATATTGCCGGGCGAGTGTCTGGGGCTGGTCGGGCACAATGGTGCCGGAAAATCCACCTTGATGAATATTCTGGCCGGCATCCAGACACCTACGTCCGGTATTCTGGATTTTGGTGACGGCGGCACGTCAACAAACCACAATGTCAGCGAAGCGCGACGACAGGGCATTCGCTGCGTATTCCAGGAACTGTCGCTTTGTCCCAATCTCACCGTTACTGAAAACGCCCGAATTCAACATCCGGGCATCAAGGGCTGGAACTGGCGAGCCAGGGCCCGCGAACTCATTCTGGGACATCTGGATGAGATATTTCCCAATCACGGCATCTCTGCAGATGACTTGGTCGGCGATCTGTCCATAGCCAAAAGACAGATGGTCGAAATCGCCCGAGCCTTCAGCATCGTCGATTCCGACATTCGCCTGGTCATTCTCGATGAGCCAACATCATCTCTGGACGCGACGATTGCCGATCAGTTGATGGCGCATGTCCGTCGGTTCACCGGTGCAGGTGGCTCCTGTGTTCTGATTTCTCATTTACTGGAAGAAATTCTGACCACCAGCGACCGGATCATTGTGATGCGCGATGGTGATGTCGTTGACAGCAGACCCGCACAAGACTTTTCCCGCCAGACCCTCGTGGAAACGATGGGCAGCGTTGCCAAAGACCTGCACGAATTTGACCAAAACACAGATTCAAAGCGCTCAGAAGAGACGCCCTATCTGTCGATCTATCCCACCGAAGCACATCGCGGAATTTCACTTAACGCCCACAAGGGTGAGATTGTCGGACTGGCGGGGCTGAGTGGTCACGGACAAACCGATACTCTGGTGCGCATCTACGACCGTCGCAAACAATATGGAATAGAAATGGCATTTGTTGCCGGAGACCGCCAGTCTGATGGGGTTTTCCCGCTGTGGACGATTGGACAAAATATCAGCATCAGTTCGATCAGAAACCTGTTGAATCTGGGCCTTTTGGACCTGAAGCGCGAACATGAACTTGCCGAAGAGTGGCGCGACAAAATTGCCATTCGCACGCCCGATGTAAATCACAACATTCTGTCTCTTTCGGGAGGAAACCAGCAAAAGGCTCTGTTCGCACGCGCCTTCGGGTCACCTGCTGATACCATCCTGATGGATGATCCCATGCGGGGAGTAGATATCGGCACCAAGCAGGAAGTTTATGAAATGATACGTGCGGAAGCGGCAACCGGCCGGACTTTCATCTGGTACACAACCGAGATGGATGAGCTGAAACATTGTGACCATGTCTACGTGTTTCGAAATGGCCAGATTGCTGCGGATCTGAGCAGTCAGGAACTGACAGAGCAAAAGGTTCTTCACGCATCATTTGAGGAAGCTTCATGATCAGCCAACTCACATCCCCCAGGCTTCTGCGCAGTTTGCTGCCGGCCTTTTCGCTGACCGTCATCCTGCTGGCAATCTTTTATCTGCAACCCCGGGCAATGAGTTATTTTGGCTTGAACCTGCTGCTCAATCTGGCGCTGCCAATTGCGTTTGCCACCTTGGCACAAATGTGCGTCATCACGGTCAATGATCTCGATCTGGGGATTGGTGCATTTGTCGGTTTTGTTGCCTGCGTCGGGGTCACCTGGCTCAACGATCAGCCGTTGCTCGGATTCTTGGTACTGGCAGCCAGCATTCTCGCCTACGGTGCTATGGGTGCTCTCATCCATCTGCGCAATCTGCCATCCATTGTCGTGACACTGGGAATGTCATTTGTTTGGCTGGGTTTGGCGCTTTTGGTTTTGCCAACACCCGGCGGCAAAGCGCCTGCCATTGTTACTGCGGTGATGAAGTTCAAAACCCCGTTTGTGCCGATGACCATTTATGCATCCATCGCCATCGCGCTGATTGTTCATGTCGCGTTGAAACGGTCCGCCTATGGCGCTGTCTTAAGGGGTGTCGGCGGCAATCCACAATCGGTCGCACGGGCCAGCTGGTCGCTGGTTCGGGCCAAGATAACGATGTACGCGCTGGCAGGTTTCTTTGGCGTGATGAGCGGCATTTCGCTGATTGGTCTGACTTCGGCAGCTGACGCAAATATCGCGCTGCGCTATACGCTGCTGTCGATTGCCGGTGTTATTCTTGGCGGAGGTGAATTTGTCGGCGGAAGAATTTCACCTATCGGCGCGGTCCTTGGAGCCATCACGCTGACATTGGCAGGATCCTTCTTGTCCTTCCTGCGCATTTCTCCCGACTGGCAGATCGGAGCCCAGGGGGCGATATTGATTATCGTGCTGGCGTTGCGAACCGTGATTAACAGATCAGAGGCACGGAAACTGGCATGACCCATTCCGCATTGATGAAACTGTCTGAAAAACCATGGCTGTGGGCCTTCATCGGTGCCACCTGCGTGTGGATTGCGACCATCATATTTACCGGTGGCCAGGGAGCGGGTGAAATCCTGTCGGCGGCCCTGTCCTTTGGAACATTCTCGGTGATTGTTGGCATTGGCCAGATGTATGTCATTACGCTCGGGCCGGGAAATGTCGATTTGTCAATTCCTGCAACAATGACCTTTGCCGGTGTGGTCTCGATGAAGATTATCGACTCCCAGAACTCGATGATCCTGACCGGACTGCTGATAGCCCTGGCCTGCGGGGCAGCTGTCGGGGTGTTCAATTACGGCCTGATCCGCCTGCTGCGCATTCCACCCATTATTGCCACGTTGTCTTCCAGTTTTCTGGTTCAGTCATCAGCCATCGCCTATGGAAGAGGGTTGAAAATCAAACCACCGCCACTGCTTGCTGATTTTTCAACCACCAAGATCCTCGGCGTACCCTTGCTGGCCATTTGCGTGATGCCGCTTGCCGCTTTCATGGGTCTGGTTCTTCACCGCACGGTTTATGGAAAATCCGTGTTGGCGATCGGGCAAAATCCACGGGCGGCGAAACTCGCAGGGGTGCGCGTCGATTTCATTCGCTTTGCAACCTACGTATTGTCAGCCGTATTAGCCGGATTTTGTGGCTATGTGCTTTCAGGATTTTCCGGTGGCGCCTCACTCAACATGGGCGCCGAATATCTGCTGGCATCGATTGCCGTGGTGGTTATTGGCGGCACCTCGGTGGCTGGTGGTTATTCCAATCTGCCGGGGCTATGGGGCGCTTCGCTATTCATGTTTTTGCTGGTGACCATGCTCAACACATTTGGTCTTTCTGCAGGCGTTAGATTGATACTGACCGGCGCGATCATCGTCGGTGTCATCGTATTGGCTGGTGGGCGAAAGAATTAGCAAAGAGTTTTGGATTTTCTTTCCCCAATTCTCGTCTGACCCGACCAGTCAAATACATCTTTCAACTGAATCTAAGAAAACCTCAGACCTCTTCCTCTTCAGCATCCGGAACCAGATCGGCAACGACCGGTGCTTCAGCGGCGTCTTCAGGTTCGGCGAGAGCATCAAGTATCACCTCTGCTGCGGTTTCGTCAGCCTCGGTGTCCAGAACAATTTCTGCATCATCGGGTAGATCCAGCAACACGTCTGGTGGGGATTCTTCAACCGGTGGGTCCACAACAATTGTCGTAATCGTCGTCTCAACAGTGACGCCTTCCGGCTCAACGGGAGCGTCCGGCACAGAGACTGCTGACACTTCCATTTTCGCGATCATCGAGGCGAGCTTACCCATTGCATTGGGCGCATCATAATTCACGTCGTACATATCTGATCTAGTAGCGAGCGCCTCCTTGGCTCGATGACCAACGCTCATTTGACTTTTACCGCGGGTGGCAGACGCTGCCTCATCGGTTGCAGATGCCTGAGGTACATGAACCGGGCGATTTGAATTGATAGGTCCGACCATAATTGTTCTCCTATTGATGTTGTCAGTAGATCAGATTTCCCTTGTGCGTGGCTTGACGGTCAACCTATCCGCGAAGGCTAAAAGAAAACCAATCACAGACCGGGAAATTGTTTCCACCAACGGCAAATTGACCTAACGTTGATTTGTCTGGGTTGCTATTTGGGGAGTTTATTGGTGTCTGGAATGGAATATGACGAGGCCGCGGCCCAACGACTGGAGGCGGTATATCTTGGCTCCGATATTGTTGCTCAAAGACAAGACACACTTTGCAGACTGGCGATCTCAAAAGGCGAAAGCATTCTTGATATTGGAAGCGGTCCGGGATTTCTCGCAGAGGCGATGGCAGCATCGACCGGATCTGAAGGCAGCGTTACCGGAGTGGATATCTCTCAACAGATGGTGGATCGCGCGACGGCCAGATCTCAACACCCATGGCTATCTTATGAGGTTGCCGATGCGACCGCTTTGCCGTTTGATGACGACAGTTTCGATGTGGTTGTCAGCACACAGGTTGCTGAATATGTCCCCGACATTGATACCTTTTGTAGCGAAGTCTTTCGCGTATTGAAAAAAAACGGGCGCGGTTTGATCCTGGCTACCGATTGGGATGCCGTGTCGTGGCACAGCGAAAATGCTCAGAGGATGGATCGCGTTTTGAAAGCATTCGCACCTCATTGTGCCGATAGTGGGTTGCCCAGAACCCTTGCTGCAAGACTTCGTAATTCTGGATTGCATATAAGTGAGGTCAGCTATTTCCCCATATTGAATGTAGACCGGTACGATGGATGCTATGAAGCAGGGGTGGTTCCATTCATCATGTCATACATCAAAGGACAGGGAACCGTACCGAACCAGGAGTTGCAATTGTGGGCTGACGAACAAGCAGAGCTAAACGACCGGGGAGAGCATTTCTTTTCGTCTGGACGGTTCAGCTTTGCAATCTCAAAGCCTGGCTAGACCGGAAGTTATAAAGCCGCATTGCCGCTACAGGTTTGGGACATAGCCACCTGCCAAAAGCTAGTCATACCGATCTGCATGACAGAAACCGACTTGCCAGATGCTGAACTCAACCTGGTGTCTTAGAAAGTTAGGTCGTTTGTTCATCATCCGCTCACGATGGGCTCAGCAATAGATCTTCCCGTCATTTTCTGCCCAATATTTGTTAGATGTTAAAAAGATCCATTTGTCGTCCGATTGGCTGACAAACTGAGAATCCATTCGAGGCTATCCTCACCTCATCGAACGGGCACTCGCCCGGCATGAAAGGAAGCAACATGGATTACTCACAGATATTGGGGGCGCAATTGCTCAAGAAGCAGCCACATAGCGACAGTGACGGCGAGGATCAGTTCTACAACGCGTTCAGTTTCGAAAGATCTGCAAGAATGTATGCCGCCTGTATGAAGTTTGGATCATGGCTCATCGGTGTCGCAGTGGAGACACGCCGCAAAATTCAAAAGCCTGCCAATGCGGTTGAAATCCGTGACCTGCTGAAACACACTGGGTGAACACCAACAACCGTACATCACCATGCCAAACGACAAACAAGCCATCATCAAGCTCATCGAGCGCGAGACGACTGCGTTTCTGAGCCGGGACTTTGAAACATGGGCTGACTGTTGGGTATATGATGAAGGCATTCGCCGCCTTGGCGCGCTGATGGGTGGCGTGATGGATTACGTGGAAGGCTGGGCTTCGGGCCACGACGTAATCAAGGAGGTTTTTGAAAAATTTCCCAAGCCCAATCCAACGGCCGCACAGTCCATGCGCCGGACAAATTTTTCGATTCGAATTTCAGGAGAGATGGCCTGGGCATCCTACGATCAATACGGCCTAAAATCCGATGATCCGGCGGTTACTGTCGGTCTAAGCCATCAAATCAGGATTCTTGAAAAGACCAATGGCCAATGGCGGATTTCGATGGCCGGCCATGGTGATACAACGCTTGAATATTTTGACTTCCCGGTCATCCGCATTGATACCGCCTGCCGGATCGAATGGATGAATGATGTGGCAAAGCGCGAACTCGGCGATCATCCGGCGTTAACAAGAAGTGGCGCTTTTTTGCGGGGTCGATATGGCGCCGACGACAAAAGGCTTCGCAAAGCCGTCAAACGATTTTCCGCGCTCACCGTGATTGAGCGACGACCTTCAATCCGGCACCCGCGTGGCAGGATGGCCGACCCGATTATCCTTGGTGGCGATAGCGCTGATGGTCAGCACATAGTCTGGGTCACCGCCAGGGATGGTATGCTTTTGGTAACATTTCGCGACACCGACAATGAGAGGTCGCGGCTGGAAGAGGCTGCCGAACTCTATGAACTCTCTCCCACTCAATTGCGTGTCGCGGCCTTGATGTTATCCGGGCAAGCACTTCCGAAGATTGCCAAACAACTCGGTATCAGCAACAGCACTGCAAAAACCCACCTGACCCGGATTTTCGACAAAACGGGCTCTCGCAGCCAGCCCTCCTTGGTAGCTAAAATGTTGGGAACAACCGCTCCCAATTAGCCGATATTTTCAGGCTATGATTCCGACGGTGTGATAATCGGACCTTGAACCAACACTGTGACTACCGATCAGTGCGCGTCAAAGCGGACCTTCAGAACACCAAGGAACAACCATGAGCCAACGGTCGACCTTGGCCGTTTGGCAGGAACCATACTTTTGCGATGTTCGCGTCCGTTCAGTAGCCGGAAATCGGATCAACCAGATTTTCCAATGGATCTCCGTCGATCCAGTTTTTGAAGTTTTCGATAAACATATCCATGGATGCCATCTCCCAACCTTCAAAGACGCTGGAGCAGTGGGGCGAGATTGTTACATTTGGTGCCGTCCAGATTGGATGATTTGGCGGCAATGGTTCCGTTTCGAACACATCTAATATGGCACCTTTCATCTGGCCGGAATGGAGCGCCTGAAGCAACGCGTCAGTCGAAACAATTCCACCTCTGGACACATCAGCCAACACCGTGCCGGACTTCATAGCACTAAAGGCATCTTCCCTTATCAGACCTCGCGTGCTCGCTAGCAACGGGGCGCACACGGCGATCAGGTCTGCCTCCGGCAACAAGTTGCCCAGGCTGTCTGCCGAAAACGTTTCATCAACATAGGGGGTTGGTTTCGGGTTGGCCCGCGTTCCAACGACATTCATTCCAAACGCCTTGGCTTTTTTTGCGAGTGCTATCCCGGTGGAGCCCAGTCCGATGATCAACAAGGTCTTCCCAGCCAGGGGCGTCATCAAACGGTCCGACCGCCATAGTCGTTCCTTCTGATCGAGCAAAAGACCTGGAATATCCAGGGAAAAATGAAGAAAGCCTCCCATGATGAATTCGGCCATCATATCAGCGGCTACGCCGGATGAATTCGTGACGCTCACCTTGTCCGGATCCCAAATGCCCAAATGATCAACCCCGGATCCTCCGATTGATATCCACGCAGGGCCATCTGGCCCCAGCAGCGCGTCGGAAGGAAAACCGGACGACCCGGCAAAGCGGATGCTATAGACGACATCCGGTTTGAACGACCCGATTAAAGCAGGTAGTTCCTCATAGGTTTCACATCCGACAGAGGCCAGGTCGCGATGTGTTTCACCAAGTCTTGCTAACAGCGGTTTGGTGTTCGCCGCATGGATGATCACGCGTGGTTTGGATTTTTTGTTCAAAGCACTCACCCTGGAACTACCGGTCGGTCAACCATCGGAGTAACCTCGGCAAGCAGCTCGCGAAAAAGAGCATTCGGCTCCGTCAATTTCAATCCCGTTTCCCAAATAGCCGATGCTCTGGCAGCACTGATTGAGGCACGACACAAGCCATGAAACTTTTGTTCGATCTCGCTCAGGTCCATGGGTGATTCCGGCCCGCCTCGAGCATGAACGTCTCCAGATTTCAACACGCGACCATTGGTCAGTTCAATTGTGAGATCGGACCAACGGGATTCTGGAAAGCGGCGATTGTGCCGCGCATCTTCCTCTATGACAATCCTGGATAAGATGTCTGCTGTCTGGTTATCTGCAAGCGCGTCACCGGTGATGTGCTCGACGCCGATTCTGCCAAACTGAACCATCTTGGCAACTGCAAACGCAAGGCTGTATTGCGCCTTTGAGGTCGTATCTGGCATGCCGGGAAACAGTCGCGCCGCCTCTCCAAACGTTTTGACTTTGATTTGCCTGATGTCTTTGGCGTCAAAATTTTCTTCAGCCTGAAGAATCTGAACAGCATCGATAGCAGCATGGGCCCAGCGGCAGATGGGATAGGGTTTGATGTAGTTGAGCGGCACCGTCCAGTTTGTTCCAAGATCTGCCCAGATGTCGGCAACACCGCAGGCTTCTACGGTAATTGCCGGCGCGCCTTCAAATCCGCGCATTGCCATTTGGCTTGCCATAACACCGACCAATGCTCCCATGCCGGATCCATCGTGCAACATTGTTGGCGTCGCAATTTCCCGCATCATCTGGCTGCGAGGGCCATGAAATTCGGCGATGCCCAGGGCATGCCGCAGTTGCATGGCGGAGCTTCCATTTAACCGACACCCCATCGCACCAACCCCTAAAGCGTTCCAGGCACCGGAAGTGTGATAGTCGCTGACGGTGGAATGCAATGCGATTGCCGCGCGTGTTGCAATCTCATAGGCGATCACAAACGCTGCCAAGGAGTCCCGACCAGTGAGTTCGGGAACCCGATGAGCGAAGGCAAACAAGGCCGGGACAACCGCGCATCCTATGTGACCTTTGGTTGGGTTGTAACCGTCATGGGCGTCCAGATTGTCAATCTGTGTTGCACCTGCAAACGCCGCTCCCGCTTTACTCACAAGACGCCCATCGAACATCATGGGCACCTGGCTCTCTTTATCCGACTGAAACAATTCCAGGGCCATTTCGCGAGCGATAGTCCCGGCCTGGAGATGAGCTGCTCCAGCAGCCACCCCAATCGTGTCGACCAGTAACAGAGCTGCAGCTGACAGCACATCTTGAGGAATCTTGTCTGCCGGCAGGAATGCAAAGTCTGCAACTTCATCAAACACGGTCTTTGACGTCATGACAGCACTCCATGTTGGAATAGCCGCCCAAAAACAATGTTTTCCGCTGGAAGCTCAAGCAGGCTCATCGCCTGATACAACATAGCCTGGTTTGATGTGATGACAGGCAGGTTCAATACCGATTCCAGCCGCTGAATGGTTTCGACACTACGCATCTCGGTGCAGGACAGAACAAGAGCCTCCGCGCCGGGATCCACTGCACGCATACCAAGCTTGAACACATCTTCAGGTGTTAATTCCGCTTGCCCGTAGTTCCCAAGCTCTTCAGACATCTCCGCTGTCGAATGAATGTTAAATCCGCTGTCACCCAAAAAGGCCATCGCCGCTTTGTTGATGTCAGGCGTATAGGGAGAAGCGAATGCGATATTTCTTACCGCCAGTGATTTTAGCGCAAATACAAGGGCACCTGCCGCTGTAACAGATTGAGCCCCACTGATTGACTTGATCTTTACTGCGAGGTCGCGGTCAAACTGCGTTCCATGAGTGAGCGTCGCGGAAGTGCATCCATACATAATCAAGTCTGGACGTGCCCCGGCCAGCAGCGTCAATGGCTCATCCAGTTCAGATGAACCAAGCCCGGCCATTTGCTCCGCGTTAGGCACCTCACCCGCGTCGTAGCCCCCCATACGCGTGAAATGAAATGACACGCCGTTAGAACGCATCAGGTTCAGATCTGATTCCATATTGACGTTGGTGAACGGTACCAGCACACCAATGCGAGCGTCTCCACGCGAGGGCCAACTTGCTGTCATCGCAGATACTCCCGAGACCATTTTTCCAGCACTTCTGCGGCGGTCGTCATCACCTCGCGCGCCGCAACGGTTACACGCAGACAATGGCCTAAACCATATCCGCCCATGCCTCTCGTAACCAGCCCCTGTTGCCGGAGTGCAGCGTCGGCAGCGTTCGACATTTCGTTGTTTGAAAATCTGATGAGAACGAAATTTGTATGACTGTCATCGCAAGTCAAATTGAACGATCTCACTTCTCGAATGAATTCGTCTCTTACCTGAGCGGTCATTTTGCAGGTCTCTTGCATGTAGATCTGATCCTGCACGGCAGCCTCCGCCATTGCCGCGCTAACAGTGCAGATACTGCTTGGAATGATGAGCTTTTGCACCTGCTCTCTCGTAGCAGGAGGGAAAAGTCCCCATCCAATTCTGCCAGCTGCCAGTCCATAGGCCTTCGAAAAAGTGCGCAAAATAACCGTGTTACCGTGATCCACCAGATCAAAAAGTGGTTGTTCATGGGCTTGGGCGAATTCGCCATAAGCTTCATCAACGATCAGCAGCACGTGCTCCGGTAAACGAGTGCGAAACTCTCTGATTTCATTGTTAGAAAGAGCCGTTCCAGTTGGGTTGCCAGGGTTTGCCAGGAAGCACAACCGGGTTTCAGAGGTAACGGCTTGCAACAATGCGCTGGTCGATACGGCTTGGCTAACTTCTCTTGCAAGATCGCAGGGCGCGGCAACCTTCATGGCCGAGTTTTTGAATAACGCGTAACCGTATTCCGACGTTAAGACCCGTGCTTTCGGTCCGGCAAAAGCGTGGGTGATGCAAGTGATCAGTTCCATGGATCCCGCGCCACAAAGGATCAGATCAGGATCAACACCATACGCATTTGAGATGCTGGTGCGCAGAATGTGATAATCGGGATCTGGATAAGCTGCCGATGATACAAGGGCGGCCTGACCAGCTTTGATTGCCAAAGGACTTGGGGCTCTCAGGCTCTCATTTTGAGCCAATGACGTCATAACAACACCGCTCGGAACCGAAAATTCAGCCAAAGCATAAGGCGGCATTTTCGCGATATGTTGATTGGTCATTTATCCTCCTCCCACCCGTAAACGTCGCGTGCGACTTCAAAACTTACAAAATCCTCTGCAATGTCTGAAGCGATCGCGTCAGGTCCACGCTTGTCCGGTGGCCCGTAGCCCCCGCCACCTGGAGTTTCAAAAATCAACGTTTGGTTTGGCGCCACTCGAACTTCTCCTTTACCGGGGAGATCCGTCCCACCATCCAGCCGAACCCGACCCGGAGCACCGGGCAATCCGCCATCACGACCCATTGCAGGGTGCTTTATTCGCTCAACAGACAAAAACACACCGAACGGTTGATCATTGGACGATTGCAACTCGATGCGCTGCCCCAATCCACCGCGGAAGGTGCCGGCACCACCACTGTCGCGCCGCAATTCACGAGACCTGATAATCACAGGCACGCTTGCTTCTGTAATTTCAACCTGGCTTCCCCAAACGCCGCTGGGAAATGCCGTTGCCGACAATCCGTCTTTTGTGGGGCGTGCTCCTGTCCCACCATTGTGGGCCGGTTCAAGGGCGAAGACCGTTCCACCCCTCTGGGCAACTTCTGGCGCACTGCGCATCGGTAGATCGTACATGCACGAGGCCCCTTCTGCTGGAACCTTGCCGGGCAAAGCCTGATGAAGGCAGCCGTAAACCAAATCTGGCGTCATCTGTCCCAATGTATGACGCATGGCAACGGGAGAAGGAGGCTGTGCATTGAGAATGCAGCCCTTTGGCGCTTTGACAATAAACGGCTCCAGAGAACCCGCATTGTTTGGAATATCCGGCCCGATGATGCATCGAAGAGCAAAAACAGAATAAGCCGTTGCATAGTTCAACGGGACATTGATGCCCTTTTGTGAACAGTCAGATGTGCCTGCAAAATCAAGGACCATCGAGTTTTCATCAACTGTCAGTTTGGCTTTAAGTTCGATCTCTTTCTCATAACCATCAACACGGAGCGTACTCGTCCACACACCCTTGGGAACATCAGAAATCGCGTCATAAGTCCCGCGTCGCGACGTATCGATGATGTAGTTTGAAAGCGTATCGAGGTCGACAATGCCGAACTCATCCATCATCTCGACCAGCCGCTTCGCACCCGATTCGCAACAGGCAATCAACGCATAGATGTCCCCTTCATTTGCAATTGGTTCGCGTGAATTTGCTTTGACGATTTCGAGCAGAAGTTGATTGATCTCGCCTTTGTCCAGCAGTTTGCAAAGTGGTATGCGCAGACCCTCATCGAATACATCGCTCCCTTCAGGGCCCATTCCTTGGCCACCCAAATCAACCAGATGAGAGGTGCAGGAAGTGAATCCAATGACCGAATCTTGATAGAAGACGGGCATCAACAGCAGGAAATCATTGAGGTGGCCCGAAGCAATCCAGGGATCGTTGGTCAGGTAAATATCGCCTGGCCGCATTGAACCAATCGGGAAGTGTTTGCGCAACGTCATGACCGCTTCGGCCATGGTATTTATGTGTCCCGGCGTTCCCGTGACGGCCTGAGCAATCATTCGGCCCTTAACGTCAAATATACCAGCGGAAATATCACCACATTCACGCACAATCGGGCTAAAGGCCGCCCGAATTAGTGCCTGCCCTTGTTCCTCCACGACTGATAACAGACGGTTCCACATGACCTGCAAGCGGGTGTTCGAAACGGTATTCATGTTTCTGCTCCACTCTTTTTTGTTAGAAGTATCGAAAAATCTGCAAGCACCTGCGCATCAAAGTCGGCACTGACGAGTGTTGTCGTCTGTGGTTCGATGATCAGGGCCGGGCCTGCTATCTGGTCACCAACATTTAGCGTGTCCCGCATGAAGACAGCTGCTTCGATCGCACCACCACTGACGTCGCAAATGACAGATTTTGTTGCTGTGACCTGGATTGGTTGAACCGAAGACACATCACTGGCCTGATCTGTTGGAATAGGAGGTGTCGAAACGGTCACCGCCCAGTTCAATACTTCTATCGACATTCCCGGCACTGCTCTGGAGAACTGTCTGCTGTATTCTACTTCGAATGCGCTCACCAATTCCGAAATATCGCGTTTGATCAGATTGCGATCCGGCAATTCAATTTCGATTTCATGGCCTTGACCGTGATACCGCATGAAGGCAATTCGCGTGGTGCTAAGTTCGCCATGCGAGGCAGCCAATTTTACGACGCTTCGTGCTTCGTTCGTCAGCTGATCAAAAAAGGAATTTATTTCGTCAACATCAAGTTGATCTAACCGCGTGTAACGACTGCGAACAATCTCAAACGCAACAGGGGCAAACAGGAAACCGACAGCTGACCCAACGCCCGGGTTGAGTGGTACGATGATACGGCTGACCCGAGCCCGGCGGGCAACGCGGGTAGCATGCAGGGGGCCATTGCCTCCAAAAGCGATCATTGTACGGCCAGTGATATCTTTACCAGCTTCAACAGCGTGGGTGCGGCCCGCGCTGGCCATATTTTCATCGACAATTTCGCTGACACCGATTGCTGCGGCTGTCTCATCCAGACCAATCGATGTGCCAACCTGGGCCAACGCCGAACGGGCGGCATCCAGATCAATTTGCAACCGACCTTCTGCAAATAATCCCGGCTCAATGAAACCCGTCACAACATCTGCGTCTGTCACTGTCGGATGCGTCCCTCCTTTGGCGAACGCAGCCGGTCCCGGCTCGCTACCAGCAGATTCTGGCCCCACCCCAATGCGG
The DNA here is from genome assembly GCA_011087605.1 of Hyphomicrobiales bacterium. Lineage (GTDB taxonomy): Bacteria > Pseudomonadota > Alphaproteobacteria > Rhizobiales > Rhizobiaceae > Pseudahrensia. The sequence continues at coordinate 17,589 of JAALLE010000006.1, read as the reverse complement.
CCCAAGCGGTCAACCGATGCAATGGAACCGCCGCCAGCACCTATTTCGATCATTTCAATAACTGGAATGCGGACCGGCATGCCGCTGCCCTTTATGAACCGCTCAGCGCGGGATATTTCAAATTTTCGGGAAGTTTGCGGCTTATAGTCATCTATCAGGCACAACTTGGCCGTTGTGCCACCCATATCAAATGACAAAACAGAACGCTGTTCCAGACTCTCAGCAATGCGTGCAGCAAGCAGAGCGCCGCCAGCCGGGCCGGATTCAACCAGTCTGATTGGATGTTGTGCCGCTGTTTCAAGAGTGGTCATTCCGCCGCCGGATGTCATCATCATAATGGGGCAGATTAGACCTTCGGTTTGAAGTGTGGATTGAAGATCAATCAGATAATGAGCCATAATCGGCTGCACATAGGCGTTGGCCACAGCGGTACACAGGCGTTCAAACTCACGCGCTTCCGGACTTATTTCGCAGGAAAGGGATAGCGCAAGGTTTGGTCGCTCAGCCTGCAGAATCTGACACAACTGGCGCTCATGAGTCCCGTTTGTATAGGAATGCAGGAAGCAGATTGCGATCGCTTCCGCACCACATTCATCTATCTGCGCCAACAGCTTGGCAATGTCGGTTGTGTCCAGAGGGACGTGAACTGTCCCGTCGGCCAGCATCCGTTCGGAAATTGTAAAGCATCGTCGCCGCGGAACTATCAGATCTGGTTTTGACAGATTAATGTCGTATTGGCTGTAGCGGCGTTCATAGGCAATTTCCAGAATATCCCGAAAACCGTCGGTGGTGGTGACTGCGGTTCGCGCCCCACGCCGTTCGATAAGGGCATTCGTCGCCAACGTCGTTCCATGAACAAAATTGCGTATATCGGGTATCGCGACGCCGCTTTCGCTCAGCACGCGTCGCACACCTTCCATCGCGCCCATGGTTGGATTTTCTGGAGTAGTCGGCGTCTTGCAAGATGCCAGAATTTGATTCTTTGCATCCACCAAAACGGTGTCTGTAAAAGTGCCGCCGACATCGACCGCTATTCGGAAGCCTGGAAGTGATTGCATGGATTTTTGAAAGTAGGATTGGTTGCGTTTGTCTGGGGAGCGGTCTCTTGCCGCTCAAATATTCTATTGCGTCGGACTGACAACCAAATCGCAGCCGGTAGCACGTCTTCCAACAGGGGAGATTTCAAAAAACATCGTCGATGCCCAACCAATTCCTGTATCTACTTGACTTGAACTTGCAGGATGCGTTGGCAATCAAAGTCTGTCAATTGGGTGACATGATCTCAGTAGTGACATAATTTGCTCAATGTCCGCATTAGGCCAAACATTACATTGCTGGGTCATCCAGATCATTCAAGCTGCGACAGTGCAGTTTATGTCAAAAGGGGTTCGAAACTGGTGTCTGTGCCGATATCGACACCGTAACCGTTTTTCCCGTCGCGTGAACACATCAAGGGAATTCCGGTAACTTGCTGCTGCGTAAGGAGAATATCTTAGCCAGCAGCACTTTTACAAAAATGCTACCGGCAAAAAGTTCCACAAATTGATTCTTGCAGGATCGATCGACCCCCCCCAAAAACAATCCTGCCTAAACAGTGAATTCCAAGGGTTTTGCCGATTCAATTTCTGGCGCGTCGTCCAACAATCTCAAAAACTCGGCTGGCGCGGGTCGGTCAAGTTGAATCAGCGCAATTGCGTCTCCACCAGCATGGTTTCTGCCAAGATAGAAGTTTGCGATATTGATCTCGGACTCGGCAAACATTCCGCCCAGTTTCCCAACAATTCCAGGAACATCACGATTCGTCGTATACAGCATGTGCTCGCCAGCTTCTGCTTCCATATTGACACCCTTGATCTGAATAAAGCGCGGTTTACCATCCGAAAACACCGTGCCGGCGATTGATCGGGTGATGTGATTGGTGACGACATTCAATTGAATATACCCATCAAATACGCCTGATTTTTCCCTGGTCATTTCGAGAAGCTGCATGCCCCTCTCGCTGGCCATAACGGGGGCAGAAACCATGTTCACATCTGAGACCTGAGACCGTAGCAAACCAGCAAGAACAGCGCTTGATAGCGCACTAGTGTTCATTGAAGCGACATGGCCATCATAAAGAATCTCTACCTTGCGAATCGGATCATCGGTTACCTGGCCAACGAAACTACCCAACGTGTCGGCCAGTTTAACAAATGGCGTCAGGAGTGGTGCTTCTTCTGCAGATATGGACGGCATGTTGAGCGCATTGGTGACTGCCCCGCGAGTTAGATAGGCGGACATCTGCTCCGCAACCTGCAGAGCAACGTTTTCCTGAGCCTCGGATGTGGCGGCGCCCAAATGCGGAGTACACACTACGTTCGGCAAACCAAACAAGACGCTGTCGGTTGCCGGTTCGACTTCAAACACATCAATGGCCGCACCAGCGACTTTGCCTGTTTCGATGGCCTTGGCCAAATCGGTCTCAACGATGAGCCCGCCGCGTGCGCAGTTGATAATCCGCACACCGTCCTTCATTCGTTCAATCGCCTCGGCATCAATCATGTTGCGGGTCTTGTCTGTCAGCGGGGTGTGCAGGGAAATGAAGTCTGCGCGCGACAGAAGATCGTTCAATTCAACTTTCTCAACTCCGATTTTCCGGGCACGGTCTTCGGACAAAAACGGGTCAAAAGCGACGACACGCATTTTCATGCCAATGGCGCGATCAGCCACGATAGATCCGATATTGCCGGCTCCTATGAGACCCAGCGTTTTACCTGTCAGCTCAACACCCATAAACTTTGACTTTTCCCACTTGCCAGCCTGGGTCGAAGCGTTTGCGGACGGAATCTGACGGGCAACCGCCATCATCATCGACAAAGCATGTTCCGCCGTGGTGATCGAATTGCCGAAAGGCGTATTCATGACAATAATGCCGCGGCGGGAAGCAGCCTTCAGATCAACATTATCGACGCCAATACCGGCCCGCCCAATCACTTTCAGATTGGTCGCGGCTTCAATCAGCTGGTCATTGGCTTTGGTCGCTGAACGGATAGCCAATCCGTCATAATCGCCGATCCTGGCCAACAGTTTTTCTTTGTCCTTTCCCAAAGTCGGTTCGAAATCAACGTCACAGCCATTGTCCTTGAACACCTGTACGGCGGTTGCGGAGAGGGCATCTGATACGAGAACGCGTGGTTTTCTGTCGGTCATGGATACTTCTTTCGTCAAAGTGCGGGAGTTGTGTGTTGAGATTGATTTTGGTTAAGCGGCCTTGGTGACAGCGAAGGCCCAATCGAGCCATGCCGTCAGAGATTTTATGTCGGATGTCTCTACTGTTGCGCCGGTCCAGATTCGCAGGCCGGGAGGTGCATCACGGTAGCCGCCAATATCATATGCAGCATTTTCATCATCGAGCAGTTTGGTGATGTTTTTGACAAATGCATTTTGCATGGTGACCTCCTGGGCAGCTACGCCGGCATCGGTAATCTTCAAGCAAACCGACGTATTTGAACGGGTTGCCGGGTCTTCTGCCAGAAAATCTATCCAGTCGGTTTGATCGACCCACGAGCTCAGTTCCGCGAAATTTTCATCGGCCCTGGCGCGAAGTCCATCAAGACCTCCAATCGACTGGGCCCAGCTCAGAGCATCAATATAGTCTTCGACGCACAACATGGACGGCGTGTTGATTGTGGCTCCCGAAAAGATGCCTTCGATCAGTTTGCCATTTTTGGTCAGTCGAAAGATTTTTGGCAGCGGCCATGCGGGAATATGGTTTTCGAGTCGCTCCACCGCTCTCGGAGACAGGATTATCACTCCATGTCCGCCTTCTCCGCCTAGTACTTTCTGCCACGAATAGGTCACAACATCGAGCTTTTCAAAAGGCAGGTATTGCGCGAAGGCGGCCGAAGTAGCGTCACACAGGGTCAGGCCTTGCCGATCAGATGGGATGAACTCACCATCAGGAACCCGAACGCCTGATGTGGTCCCATTCCAGGTAAAACAAACATCGCTATTGAAATCGATGGCGTTGAGATCGGGTAACTTGCCGTAATCTGCAGATACAAAGACCGTGTCCTGAAGTTGCAACTGGTTCTTCACATCCGATGCCCATCCGGCGCCAAAACTTTCCCATGCCAACATTGTTACAGGCCGAGCGCCCAACATTGACCACATGGCCATCTCAAATGCGCCTGTATCGGAAGCTGGAACAATCCCAATTCGGTAGCCGTCAGGCACTTGCAGCACGTCTCTGGTCAGGTCGATTGACTGTTGAAGTTTTGCCTTCCCGCCAGCCGATCGGTGAGAGCGGCCCAAACAACCAGAACTCAGGTGACCCAGGGTCCAACCGGGACGCTTTGTACAAGGCCCCGAAGAAAACCGGGGGTTTTTTGGAGCCAACGGTGGTTTTTCAACACCCGGTCGTTGCTTGTTCGGCGTTCTTTCCAACGGGCAGATCTCCCTTTCGTGGGAAGTATCCTTGGATCCGCAAATTCACGGTTCTAAAGGATAATTGGACTGCGAAATTCAGCGTTAGAAATATCACCTATTCGTTTATAATATATTGAAAACGCTTGCTAATTTTGGGGTTGTTCTGGCGGTTTACAGGCGCTCAGAAGTTCATGACATTTTTGATGATGCAGGACGTCCTGATCTCATCAAAATGACAATCGGGTGCTGACCCGGGGGCCAAATGCAAATTTATGAAGCACGTCTTTTTTCGTCAACGTAATCCGCATGGGTGGAAAGGTCCAAGACCGGGGTTTTCAGATATTCCAGCACTTTTTCCTGTGGCATGGCCTTACCCAGCAAGAAGCCTTGCATTTCGTCGCACCCCTGGGCTTTCAGGAAATTCACATGGTCTATCGTCTCAACACCTTCGGCAATTATCTTCAAATCCAGATTATGCCCAAGTCCAATGATGGCTTTAGTGACAGTTGCCAGCCGTTCCTGCTTATGGAGTTCCATAATAAATGAGCGATCAATTTTCAGCTTGTTGAAAGGAAAAGAAATAATCGACGACAGGGAAGAATAACCTGTTCCAAAGTCATCCATCGCAAGGGAAACGCCAAGATTTCTTATGCCGCGCAGGACGTGCATGGCATAATCAAAATCATCAAACAAAACACTTTCAGTGACCTCAAGTTCCAACCGACTGGATGGCAGGCCGGTTTGAAACAACGTGTCTCGCACCAAGCTCACAATGTCCGTGAAGCGGATCTGTAATGCTGATATATTGACGCTTACATTGACCGGTTCTGGCCATTGCATTGCAAGCTCACATGACCACTGCAATGTGCTGCGACCTATTTCGTTAATCAGTCCGTTGTCTTCGGAAATGGGGATGAAAACGTCAGGTGAAATCTGGCCAAATGTTGGATGATTCCACCGAGATAGAGATTCAAAACCACTGATTCTACCCGTTTTCACACAGGCTTGCGGTTGAAAATGTACCTCCAGGGACTCGTTTTCAACGGCGCTTTTCAGCTCACTGGCAATCAGGCGTCGCTCGCGTATTGTTTGATCGAGTTTCGAGTTGTAGGCATGCACACCGCATTTGGGCTCGGTCTTGGCGCGATACATGGCGATGTCAGCATTAGAAAGCAATGCCTGGGCGTCTGCTCCGTGGCTGGGAAAAGAGGCAACACCAACGCTGACACCGGTTCTCACAATGCTGCCGCTGATCTCAAATGGGCTTTCAACCGAGTCAGAAAACCGCAATGCAAGTGCAGGAATTTCGTCTTTGTCGGGATTTTTGGTTTGGATGGCAACAAATTCGTCGCCGCCCAATCGAGCCAGATAATCACCTTCCTTTAAGCAACTGACAAAGCGTTGTGAGACCAGTTTGAGAAGTTGATCGCCAACATTGTGACCATATACGTCGTTAATTTCTTTGAACCGGTTCAGGTCGAGGTTCATCAGGTAAAATTCGGTACCGTTGGATCTTGCTCTTTGAATCTCTTTATCAATTCGTTCAGCAAATGCCATTCTGTTGGGCAGGCCGGTGAGTGAGCAGTGATTGGCCAGATGGGCGGCGCGACTTTCGGCTCGCTCCCGTTCTCTCAACGCCTCAACATGTTCTGTGACATCATGGAGGGTGATTACCAACCCTTCATCTGGCAGGTTGGAAATTCTCTTTTCAAGAGTTCTGTCTCCCACCGAATGGACCATTTCAGCGCTTAGCAGCCTGCTGGCGAAGGCGCTGATTGGATCGTCATTGTCAAACTTACCCTGCACTTCTGCAAAGCCGGCAAAACTTGGATTCCAGAGAATCGGAACTCTTTTGTTGTCCAGAACGCAAACTGCAGCATCTACACTGGTTAAAACCGTAGACAGCAACCGTTGACGCTCAGCATTGGCAACAGCGTATCTGATAGCTCGGTCCACAATGGCCGACGAAAGAGCTGATTTGCTGATGAAATCTGCGGCTCCCGCTTCCAGCGCTTTATTGTCCGTTGAGCTGTCTTCCATTCCGGTCAACAAGATGATGGGTAAGTCGTATCCCTGTCCGCGAACCAGCTTGATGAAGTCAATGCCGCTTGTGGCTCCAAGTCGGTAGTCACAAAGAACAGCATGGAACGCATTCTTTCGAATAAGTTCCAGGCCATTTTCTGGGGTATGGGCAGTCTTTACCTCATAAGAACCGCCTTCGATGTCAGAGATTGTTTCGCAGATCAGGAAACAATCGTCGTCGTCGTCTAAAACCAGTACTTTTAATCCGTGCCCAAACATTATTATTTCCTATGCAGCTTTAGGAAATGTATGCTCCAGACGTGAGCCAATTCTGAACATGAGTTCATTTTTAAAAAAATTTGAATAATATAATTAACCGAATGTTGATTTGGACAACTCAATCAATGTTGGCTGGCAGTGCAACAATCTCGACCCAGTATTGATTCAGGATTTGGACGACTTTGACCAAACCATCAAATGTAACTGGTTTTGTGATAAAGGAATTCACTCCCAAGTCGTAGGTTCGCAAAATGTCTTCTTCAGATTTGGACGTCGTAAGGACAACAATGGGAATGTTGCGCAGTTCCGGATCATTGCGAATTTCCTGAAGGGCTGTTCGACCGTCCATGCGAGGCATGTTCAAGTCAAGCAGGATGATGCCGGGACGAATATCTTCTGCAAGGTCGGCGAATTTGCCTTCGTGTTTCAGATATTCAAGAAGCTCCAGGCCGTCTTCAACAAAATCGACGGGATTTTTCAGGCAAGCCTCTTCAAAGGCGTCGCCTATCAGCATGCGGTCATCTGCATCATCATCTGCGACCAGAATTCTAATTGGAGTGGCATTAAGCATGGTTTCATTCCTCTGATTGTTCTTGTTCAGCGGGTAATTCAATGGTGAAAGTCGCGCCTTCGCCAGGAACGCCATTTGCATCAATGGTTCCGTGATGGCGTTCCACAATTTTTCGACAGGTGGCCAATCCGATACCGGTTCCCTCGTATTCCAGACGGCCATGAAGGCGTTGGAATATAGCGAAAATCTGATTTTTATACTGGTTGTCAAAACCGATACCGTTGTCGGCGACACAGAGGCGCCAAATATCACGGGGGATCCCGTTTTCGGTATGAATCACTGCTTTTTCAGCGCTGATTTTTACAATCGGAGCAACGTCGGGACGACAAAATTTCAAGGCGTTGCTGATTAAGTTCTGAAGCAACTGTCGCATCTGCGTGTTGTCAGCCGGAATTATTGGCAGGTCCGAAGATTCTACAACGCCCCGGGTTTCCTCCAAGCGCATTTGAATATCCGACAACACCCCATCCAGAACTTTTTGCAAGTTAACTTCAACAAAGGGTTTGGCTTTGGTAGTGACGCGGGAGTACCCCAGCAAATCGTTGATTAACAAGCGCATTCTACCTGCGGCGTTCTGCATGCGGTCAAGATACATCTGGCCGTCTTCGGGCAAGAGCTCGCCATGTTTTCTAACCAACCTGTCACCAAAGGTTTCAATTTTCCTCAGTGGTTCCTGCAGATCGTGGGACGCTACATAGGCGAAATCCTGGAGTTCGCGGTTAGAACTTTCCAGCTTCTTATTATAAGCGACCAGTCGAGCCTCATGCTGCTCCAGTGTAGAAATGTCTTGATAGGTTGCAATTGTGCCTCCTGAGGACATGGGTTCGTTGAGTACAGCGATTACCCGCCCGTCTTTGAGATATTGCTTGATGGTGGTTCGTTCGCTGAGATTTCGAGATTTGCTCCGGTTTTCCAACGCCAGCTGCGCATCTTCGTCCCGATAATTTCCAAGAGAGATACTGTAGCGCATGATATCCGGCATATGTATTCCGGGTTTTACCACCTCATCGGAAAAGCCGTACATGGTGAGATACTGCTTGTTGCATAGAATGAGCTTTTGATCCGCATCAAACATGCAAAGCCCCTGCACCATATTGTTGAGTGCTTCATCGAGCCTGGAACTGGCTTGGCTCAGGTCACCGGAAATACGTTTGTTTTCCACCTCATGGGCTTTGAGATCTGAAATGTCTGCACGGACGCTGACGATACCTCCATCGTCTGTTTTATGGTCGTTGAGTCGAATCCAGCGACCGTCAGTCAGCTGGGATATGTAGGGTTCGCCCGGATTGAGATGTTGTTCCAGCCGCCATTCAATATACGCTTCCGGTTCCATACCATGAAGATCAAAACCTTTACGGCGCACACCTTCCCTCAACATGTCCTCATATCGGCTGCCGGGCATGATCATATCGGCAATGTGGGGATTCAGTTCCACATACTTTTTGTTGTAATTTACCAACCGGTCTTGATCGTCGTACAGAGCAAAGCCATCTGCCATGCCTTCCAACGCAAACGCCAATCGCATTCTTGCTAGATCTGCCAGCTTCCCGAGCTGATCGGATCCATGGGCAATCGGCTCAGCGCCTGTCAGTTCCTGAACGGTCTCAAACATCTTGCCTTGGCCGGCCTTGCGCCTGGTTATGGAAATATAACCGCCATTTTCTACTTCAAAGCGAAATTGATGGCTCTCTGTTCCCTTTAGTCGTCGCAGACTTGTGGAAATGGTGGTTTCAATTTCAGTCGGGTCCAAATTCCGCTTCTCGAGTGAAAACTTGATGAGGTCGCTAAGTGAAATACCGGGACGAATTTCGTCACGGGAATAACCGCACAATTCATAGTAGCGGTCATTTGCTGTTAAAAGGGTCAGGTCGGAACTAAAAACCGCCAATCCTACATTGGCTGCTTCCATGAGTTCAGACGAATCTATAAAATCGTGCTGCGATGCACCGAGTTCATCATCAACACTTTTCTTTAGAGCGTTTTGGATTCCTTGCCCCATTTTCGAGTTCCCACATGTCAGTTGAATGCCTGCACCACATTGTCGCTAGGAACGTTAATAATTCGTTCAACATGTTTGTTCACCAAGGGCAAATTTTCACTGTGTAGTCTTGCTCCCACTGGTGGGGCCGGAATGAGAATGTTGTAACTGCGGCGTTTTCGCTTTGCCGGTCTGGGAATAATGGGACGAGCGGTAAATATGCGTATTGAAGACGAGAAATTCCTCGCAGCACTCGTGCTTGCATTGGGAGTGGTGGTTGCATTTCAATTTGAAGGGTTTGCAAGCGGTTTTACCGGCTTCCTGATGCCATCGCTGTTTTGTGTGATGGTGTTTTCGCTGCTGCCTTACGTGAACTACGAAAACCAAATATTCACAAAACTCCACCCCGCTGTATTACCGTTGGTCGGTCTCCAGCAACTCTTGCTGCCCGGGTTGGTGGCGACAACCGGCTGGATATTCAAACTGGATTCGCAGATTGTCTACTTCATAATGGTAACCTTGACGAGTGGGTCACTGTTTGCCTCACCAACCCTGGTTCATTTGATGGGGTTGGACCAAAAACTGGCCGTTCAGACTGTTGTGGTATCCACTCTTGTCGCACCGATTTCTATCTTTGTTGGCTTCAGCCTTCTCCATGATGGTCATTTCCAGTTTGACTTCGTCAATTTTGCGATCCGATTGTTTGCCCTCATGATCGTCCCGCTTGGCATCTTCCTGTTGATCCGTCAGTGGGCACGCAACTGGACACCAAAATCAAGAGAACGTTCCATCCAAATCGGCCGCTGGGGCTCGGTTCTGTCATTGGTGATTTTTTGTTTCGCACTGGAAGCTCCGGTCGTCGTCGCCCTGCAGACAGACAGCCAAAGAGTATTGTTTTATATTGCGGTTTCGATCATGACCACGATATCGGTTGCGCTGGTATTGAGAGTGGCAATGGCTCATTTGGGCTACAACATTGCCATGACGGCCAGTGTCCTTGCCAGCTTCCGCAACATCGGGCTGACTTTCGGATTGGTCGGCTACGCAAATGATTCCAACCTGGCCGTTTATGTCGGCGCTTCACAAATCCCAATGTTTTTTGCACCGCTCTTGTTTGAGCTCGTATTTGGGCGAAACGTCCGATTGTACAAAGATGCAGATTCCACCCATGCGCTGGATCCTGAAGCCGACTATGTCGAAGATCCAGGTTCTGACGTCAACCCGACGGGAACTGGGCCCGCGGGGCCTGCCATCAGTACATCTGCCAGAGCTGTCATCTCGTCCACTGGTGTGGCTGTGTCGTCGGGCATGGCCGTAGGTGGCAGCACCATGTCAGCACAAGCTGCTGAAGTTCAAGAACAATATGAGCAGCCACAATTTGAAACACAGGCAGATGTTGCCAGTGAAGACGCCCGAGAACTCTTGAACCGGCTTGAAGGTCACTATGATGAGGATGCAAAAGCAGACACCCAAGAAGGTCGGGCCGGTGGTCGGTTTGTAATTGCAACACTGGCTCTGTTTATTATGGGAATCGCCGCGATTTGGCAGGGCAACAAATACTTTGCCCCCATGCTGTTTGATCAAAATATGATTTCAGATGTGACTCAAGCCCACACGGACGGCAGAAACTACGGCGTCTTCGATCTCAACATCAACATTCGGGATCTTCGCAACGAAACAATCAAGCGAATGACGACAACCCCGGATGTCGGCGTGCTTGGAGCGAGTCATTGGCAAGAGGCTCATGTAAGCCTTTTGTCAGGCGTCAACGTTTATAACAGCCACGTTCATCGTGATTATTACGAGGACATGATGGCGATGGTCGAAATTTACGAACGCCACGGAAGGCTGCCTCCGGAATTGATCATTACCATTCGCGACAAGCTGCTGACACCGGTTAAGGATCGCACAGACTTCCTGTGGTTGCCCGGTATTAAATATTATCGCCGGTTTGCTGAACGGACTGGGTTTAAGGCGCATTCAATGCTGGAGACCTTACCGGTTCAGACATGGCGAGAACTGGCCAATTTCTCCCTGCTTAAAACACACGGAACAAGACATCTGACTGCTCCGGTTATGCCGCATGCGACAGATGAGAGAAACTTTGAAGGTCTCGACACACTGTTGCCGGGTGGATCCATTCTTTGGTCCGGTGAGCATAAGCGCCTGTTCTCGCAGGAACGAGCTCGCAACGAAGCTCTCTCCTTTGCAGAAGCCAGCAAGAACTCTCCACCTAAAATCGATCCCAAGGGCGTCGCCCATATGGAATTCCTGTTTGAATATTTGAAGGACAAGGGCGTGAAAGTCACGTTGGCTCACCCTCAATTCAATCCAATATTCTGGGACGCAGTTCAGGGCACCGAATACATGGTTGGTCTCAAGAAGATCCAGGATCTCACCAAGGATTGGGCGGCAAAATACGGCTTTGGTCTGGTAGGTGGTTTTTCACCTCAGGATGTTGGCTGTAGGGCCAAACAATACATTGATGCAGAACATGGGAATCCAGCATGTTTGGGAATGTTGCTTATGCAGTACCGCTTGCAGAGTGATGAATTTAAATTGCGCGGCGCGCTTTAGAAGTCGGGAATACTGTCATGCCATTTAATTCTTACGAGTTTCTCGTCCTGTTCTTGCCCTGCACGTTCATCGCATTTGCACTGGTGCAACATTTCAAGGGGTGGTCGAATGCCTTTGGCGTACTGGCTGCCGCATCGTTGATCTTTTACGCTCAATTGAGCTGGAAACTGTTGGCAATCTTGCTGGTTTCAGTGATTTCCAACTTTGTCATCGGCAGCGTTTTGACGCGCTCATACGGAGCAGAAAAAGCTTCCAACAAGCTTCTGATCGGGGGAATATTGGGCAACCTTTTTGCCCTGGGTTATTTCAAATACACAAATTTCTTTATCGACATCACCAATCAAATCACCGGTTCAGGATTTGATCATCTGTCGATCATTTTACCGATCGGCATCTCCTTCTACACATTTGTGCAGATTGGTTATCTGATTGAAGCTCATGGTGGTCGAACCGAGCAACGTTCGATTGTCAAATACACCGCCTTCGCGACGTTTTTTCCCTATGTGACTGCAGGTCCACTGGTCATGCAGAAGGAAATATTCGACCAGATGGAAAACCGCACTGACCGGGCACTGGACGGTCAACGCATCGCGCTTGGACTTTCTATCTTTGCCATGGGCTTGTTCAAGAAAGTTGTGTTTGCTGATTCCCTCGCTCCGTTTGCCAATTTGGCATTTGATGGAGTGGCTGCCGGTGGTGTTGTGGACCCGGTTACTGCCTGGACCGGTTCGCTCGCCTACACGCTGCAACTCTATTTCGACTTTTCCGGCTATTCGGATATGGCAATTGGGCTTGGAACCATATTTGGTCTGAAATTGCCGCTCAACTTCAATTCACCGTTCAAGGCGACAAGCATCTCAGACTTCTGGCAACGCTGGCATATGACCATGACCCGGTTCTTTACCAACTATGTCTTTTCGCCAATGGCCATGAACGGCATGCGCAAGGCAATGCAGAAAAAAATGCCGGCATTCCCAAAGTTCGTTTTTGCTGGTGGCTGGCCGATTATTTTCACCATGTTGGTTGCGGGTATTTGGCATGGTTCAGGTTGGACCTTCGTATTTTATGGACTGCTTCATGGGATTGCGATTGCGATAAACAACGGGTGGAAACAATTTAACCTGCCTAAGCTGGGCGTGATCAGCAATTGGTTGTTGACCATGTCGGTTGTCGTTAGTGGCCTGGTGATATTCCGTTCACCTGACATGACTACCGCGGGTACAATGCTGGCCACTATGTGGGGCGCATCTTCCCTGGTTCCGGCTGGAATGGGCGAACCAGTGCGCCTGGTGTTGATCGAAGCCTGGGCGTTTATCTTACCACTGGGCATCATTGTCCTGTGCGTGCCGAACACTCAAGAAATACTGTCGCGTCATTGGATTGTGTCTGATGCAAAACCACAAGTCATGAGCAAGCTGACAAACTTGATTCAGTGGAAACCAAACGCTGGATGGGCGTTCATGGTCGCCGCTCTTCTGGTCTTTGCATTCTCCAATATCGGGTCGGACTCTTCCTTCCTCTATTACGATTTCTAAACACTTTGTTGGTCTAATTTCCCAACAATCGGTTGGGCAAGTCTTCAACCATATTTTTACGACTGAACAGCCACTAACTGGACTCGGGGAACACCATGAAACTTTATGATATCATTGCCGGAATTCTAAACGTTGAAGCAGATACACTGAGTGAAAAATCCAATGCCATGAATACACCAAACTGGGATTCTCTGCGCCACATTGAGGTGATTCTGGCCGTAGAAACGGCATACAATATTCGCTTTGCCATCAACGAAGTAGTGAACATGCAGAATCTCGGCGACATGAGAACCGTACTCGAAGCCAAAAATGTATCATTTGACGAGACCGAACCGGTTCGTCTTTCAGCCTGATTTGGCCGGTTTTTACCAGCCTGAGAATTCTTATTAGATACAAAAGCAGCAACATGTTGAAAGCCGCATTGCAGCTTTCGCCGGGCTAGGCAGCGGTAGTTCGATCGCATTGGTCGACACGTGGAACATGCCAGTTCCTTATGGCGACAACAATTTTCGTTCGCTGAATCATGTCGAGTTTGGACGGCAACTCGAGCGCGCCACCGATGGTGGAATCACGATCAAAGTCCATTCATCTGGATCTCTTTTTAAAAACGTCGAAATCAAAAACGCCACCAGAAGTGGTCAGGCGCCAATAGGTGAATTCTTGTTATCGCGGTTGTCCAACGAAAATCCGGTGTCTGGAATGGATTCGGTTCCATTTCTTGCAAATAGCTACGCGAACGCCAAGAAACTTTGGAATATTCAGCGCCCAGCCGTCGAAAAGACCGGCGATTTGTCCGGCATGAAATTTCGCGCCAGTAATGCTGCCACTTAACGGCTGGCTCAATTGGCAAACACTGTGCCAACACAGGTTGAAGTTGCCGAATTGGCTCAGGCATTTTCTACCGGACGTGTCGATGCAATAGTCACGCCTCCGTCAACCGGGTACAACAACAAGGCCTGGGAGTATCTCAGCAGCTACTATGATGTTCAGGCCTGGTTGCCGAAGAACATTGTCGTGGTCAATAAACGTACCTTTGACCGTCTTATCTCCGAACAACAATTGGCTGCGATGTTTGCAGCTGGCGCAGCAGAAGCTCGAGGCTGGGCTGCATCATGAGGTGAGATCAAGACCAAAACAGATGGTGGAAGTGGTTGAAACTGATCGGGTTCGGTTTTTCATATTCGTGGTTCTTGTCGTCGAGATGTCCCAGATTAGCCCTCCCGTCGGTTTTAATCTCTTTGTACTGCAGGGTATTACGGGTGGAACATATTGAAGATTGCCGCTGCGGCAATTCCATTTTTCCCGCTTTTGGTCACCGGACTGGCGTTGATTGCCCTATTTCCTGAGAATGTATTAACGCTTCCGAATCAAATGAATAGATAAGTTTTAACAGGCCCTTACCATCAGTTAATGCCAATAACTTGTTCATCATAACCCAACAGATTTAGTTAGTTTTTCCCCGTCAAATTTGATTCCAATTAGAACCGTGTCGGCAAATAAGCCTAAGCACAGCAAACTAGCAGGAGAAGACGATGGGGATCCCTAAGGTCGCGCTGGAAGCGTCAACAAGACTGAATGGTTGGGAAATGAGTAAACTTCCAGATCTGGAAGTTTATAAGCATGAGGTGGCATTTAGCGGCCTGCTTGAACAGGGCTCGCCATTGGTAAGCGTTGAACTAATTGAGTGTCTTGCCGAGCTGTTTCCTGATTTGCGCAAAAACGATATTTCATTCGGGCTTGTTGCGGCATATCTTGCCAGGGTTTCAGAAAACGGCGAGGCCGTATTTCCTATTCAGGACCGTAGAACTCCCTTGAGTCACGGTCGTTACATTCCGGTCACTGTTACCCTTCATCCTGAAGAATCTTTCGGCATGTTTTTATGCCGTGCGCTGCTTTCCCGTACTGTTGCGAACAATAATGAAGACAGCAATTGGGAATATGGTTTGAGCGAATCTGTGTCGGTGGCACTGAGTTTCGGCAACCAGGCCAGCCCATTGTCGCAGACTGATGTCTGGTTGAACTGCCGCGATGACGGATCCGTTGAATGGAGGCACACCAACGAGATTTCAGCGGAAGCCGTGTTCAACATGTCAGACCGGATAACCGCCTTGGCACAAGGCATCGTCGATGATCTGGCTGTGCCCGTGTCACAGCAACCTTTGATGTCTGAGCGGGAACGCAATCTGATATTGCATGAGTGGAATGATACAGAAATAGAATACGCCTATGATGGTGGACTTGTTGCTCAAATGGAGCAGCAGGCAAAGGACAATCCCGATCAAGTCGCTCTCGTTTACAAAGACGAGGAAATGACATTTGGAGTATTCAACGCACGGGTAAATCAATTGGCTCGAGTCCTGCGCGCCAAGGGCGTCGGTCGCGATAAATTTGTGTGTCTGTGCCTGGATCGCAGTTTTGAATTGGTTATTGCTCTTTGGGCGACGCTTAAGGCTGGCGGTGCCTATGTGCCCTTGAACACTCAGGATCCGGTTGGCCGGATCGCCGAAATTGTTGAAGACTGTCAGCCAAAGGTGGTCCTGACCCAGGAACATCTGTTGGACCAGTTGGAAGAGGTGAATGCTGAAGTTGTGACATTGCCTGAATATGGTGAGATTGACCCAGAAGGCGATGCCAGCGATCTGGGCATCAACATCGAGGCCGATTCACTTGCCTACATGATCTATACCTCGGGCTCGACCGGCAAACCCAAAGGCGTCATTGTCGAGCATGGTGCGATTTACAACCGCGTGGTGTGGATGCATGAAGAATATGGTCTCACCTCCCAGGACCGTATTCTTCAAAAAACCCCCTATACATTCGATGTTTCTGTCTGGGAATTTCTGTGGTCTTTCAGTGTCGGATCGACCTTGGTCGTTGCCGAGCCTGACGGACATATGGCGATTGGTTACCTGTATCATCTGATCAAGGATCAGAAGGTTACGCACCTCCACTTTGTTCCATCCGTCCTGCGTCTGTTCATGATGGCGCCGGCTTTGGATCAATTGCCGATTAAGAAACTGTTCTGCTCCGGCGAAGCGCTTGGATTTGATGTGGTTCAACAATTCTACGACAAATCCAACAATATTGCTGAAGTGCACAATCTCTACGGCCCGACTGAGGCGGCTGTGGATGTTAGCTATTACCATTGTCCCAGAAATCCTGAGCGCAATTACATTCCAATTGGTAAGCCGGTATCAAATACCAGCCTTCATATTCTGGATGAGCTCAATCAACCTGTACCGATCGGAGTTCCTGGCGAACTCTATATCGGTGGTGTTCAACTCGCCCGAGGTTACTGGGCGCGCGAAGACCTGACTGAAGAACGGTTTGTCGAAAATCCGGTTCACGGAGCACCGCACAAGCGGCTTTACAAGACCGGAGATCTTGCCCGCTACATGCCGGATGGTGAAATCGTCTATATGGGCCGCAATGACTTCCAGGTTAAGATCAATGGTGTTCGCATCGAGTTGGGAGAAATTGAAGCTGCAATTCGCTCCCAGTCTGGAGTTGAAGACGTAGTGGTGGTTGCTGAAGAAAACGCAGGCAACAAAGTTCTGACTGCCTATGTTGTCGCTGAAGATCCCAGTGAAAATCGCGGTGATGAATTAAAGGCCGGTGTTGGAGAAATCTGTCCGATTTTTTACATTCCAAAGAATTTGGTCTTCATTGAGAACATGCCGCTGACAGTGCCTGGAAAGGTCGACCGCAAGGTTCTGACCAGCCTTCCTACACTTTAATCTACAAGCGGCCACGGCATTTTAGTCGTGGCCGCCGGGGAACTTGACCTAATAATTGGCTCAAACCGCAATCCAAAAGAACCTGCCTACATCAAGAGATTGTGTGACGGTATCAAACGTCCCCAACTCTTAAACCTCCCCAATCCACGCATCATTGGTCAGCAGGTTCATACCGCCCGTTCCGGCAACAAAGGTGCCACAATCCTGGTTTTCCGGGTTCACGAACAAGGTCAGCCGGGCAGAGTGCCTGTCAAATAGTAAATGGTTGAATTCGCCCCCGCGAACCAATCCGCGGCCCCACACACCAGCCCGATCCGAAGGTGAGGTATCGTTGCGGATGACTTTGAGCAAATCCGGTCGCTTTCAATCCTTGGATACAGAAGCAGACTTTCATAACACCAAGAATAATTAATGGGTGAACGACCGACATGCGGAGAGGCTGTGTGAAAAGTCCGTTCGTTTGCGGATCATGCTATAATTCCC
>JAALLE010000155.1 GCA_011087605.1 Hyphomicrobiales bacterium | reverse complement strand
TCAAATTGTCGCACCTAATGGCAGCAGAAATAGGGTAGCTGAGTAGTTACGAAATCTTTTTCAGATCGTCTGGATTGGACGGCTTGCTCATGCGCGGAGGGGAGGCGTCCTTCTTGGGTGCTGACTTCGCTGCGGAGGGCTTTTTGGCCGCCGGCTTTTTCTTTGGAGCAGCTGCTTTGGCCTTCGCCGGGGCCGCAGAGGAGGTCAAGGCCGCGGCTGGCTTTGCGCT
Organism: Hyphomicrobiales bacterium; assembly: GCA_011087605.1. Taxonomy (GTDB): domain Bacteria; phylum Pseudomonadota; class Alphaproteobacteria; order Rhizobiales; family Rhizobiaceae; genus Pseudahrensia. The sequence continues at coordinate 4,815 of JAALLE010000155.1, read as the reverse complement.
GGTATCGGCATCCTTGTTGCCAAGCACGATAACCGGCGTCATTGAATCAAATACCGCCTGCGACAGATGACATTTAACTTCGTGACCATCTCCAAGTTTGCGGGCCGGAGGCATCTCGGTTTCACACAGATCGCCGCCAACTTCAGCCTTGCGCGGACAACGGGTCTGGAACGGACAACCGCTTGGTGGGTTCAATGCCGAGGGAATGTCGCCATCGAGAACGATATGTTGCTTTTCAACACTGGTATCGGCGATTGGGATCGCTGACAGCAACGCTTCTGTATAGGGGTGATATGGTGGTGAGAATATCTGATCGGTTGTTCCCTGTTCCACAATATGTCCCAGATACATTACCACCACACGATCGGCGATATAGCGCACCACGGACAGGTCATGGCTGATGAACAACATGGTTGTCTTGGCTTCTCGCTGAATGTCCATCAGCAATTCTGTTACCGCTGCCTGAACCGACACATCAAGCGCTGAAACAGGTTCATCGGCAACAACAACCTGGGGCTGGCCAGCAAATGCGCGGGCCACACCAATGCGTTGTTTTTGACCGCCAGATAGCTGACGAGGCATGCGTTCTGCAAAGGCGCGGGGTAGTTTAACCAGATCGAGCAGTTCCAGCATGCGGTTTCGGCGATCATCTTCGGTATCGCCAATGCCGAATTTCTCCAGTGTTCGCATGATCTGAGAGCCGATGGAGTGGCTGGGATTCAACGTATCAAACGGGTTTTGGAACACCATCTGAACTGATGAGACAGTTTTGCGCGTGCGGTCATTAACCTCGGTGTCGCCAATGGAAACAGCACCCAGCATGACCTGACCTTCGGTTGCTGTTTCAAGACCCAGAAGTACTTTCGCCAGGGTCGACTTTCCGCAGCCGGATTCCCCCACAATTGCAACGGTTTATGATTCCCGCGCCTGGAATGTAATCGCCTCATTGGCTTTCACTGTGCGCACGTCACCACCGCCAAACATCTGGTTGGCTGCAACATCGTAGTATTTCTTCAAATCGCGGATATCGAGAACCACCTCGCCGGGATTGGCCGGGTCGTCCACAAGGCGTCGTTCAGGTTCCGCCAGCCAGTCGATTTCATCGATCCGCGTGCATCGGGAGCTGTGCCTGTCCTCGCCTTCAATCGGATGCATGAAGACCGGTCCGGCATTGCATTTTTCTTCCACATAATGGTCGCAGCGGGGACCGAAATTGCAGCCAATCGGCCGCTCCATCGGCAGCGGCAACTGACCCCGTATCGAGATCAGGGGCCGGGAATTCTTGTCGGCGCCGGGTAGTGGGATCGAGTTGAACAGCCCCTGCGTATAGGGGTGCCGCATCCGGTCAAACACTTCATGAACAGAACCGGTTTCCACCGCCTCACCGGAATACATTACGGTGATACGGTCACAGGTTTCCAGAATCAGCCCCAGATTGTGCGAAATGAACAGCATTGAAGTGCCGGTTTTTTCACCCAGTTCTTTGACCAGTTGCACAATGCCTGCCTCAACCGTCACATCCAGCGCCGTCGTTGGTTCGTCCAGCAGCAGCAGGTCAGGTTTCGACAATAGCGCCATGGCAATTACGATACGTTGTTGCTGTCCCCCTGAAATCTGATGAGGAAATGAATCCATAACCCGTGCGGGGTCCGGCAGTTTGACGGATTCCAGCATCGCCAGCGCCCGGTCATAGGCTTCTTCGGTTGACACCTGTTCGTGAATGATCGGCACTTCCATCAGTTGCTTGCCGATTTTCATTGCCGGATTCAAACTGGCCATCGGTTCCTGATAGATCATGGCGATCTTGGAGCCGCGAATGTCACGCAATTCTTCCTGTGACATTTCACCCATGTCACGGCCCTTGAACTTGATTGTACCGCCGACAATCTGGCCGCGATTGCCCATGTCGCGCATGATGCCCAGCGCAACCGTGGATTTGCCGCAGCCGGATTCACCCACCAGCCCCATGGTTTCCCCCGGCATCACCTTGCAGGAGAAATCCATTACGGCAGGTATTTCACCGGCCCGGACAAAAAATGAAATGTTCAGATCTTCAATTTCGAGAATCGGTTCTGTCATTGGATCAATCCTTCAGCGATTCTTCGCGCAGGCCGTCGGCCAGCAGGTTAAGTCCAAGCACCAGCGACATCAGCGCCAGAGCGGGCGGCAAGGCCAGATGCGGGTAAAGTGAAAGCAGCTTGCGCCCTTCGTTGATTGTCTGCCCCCAGTTGGGGCTTTCTGGAGACACGCCCAGCCCGAAGAAACCAAGAGTTCCAAGCAGGATGGTTGTATAGCCAATTCGCAGGCAGAAATCGACGATCAACGGTCCACGGGCATTGGGAAGAACCTCCCAAAGCATGATGTACCAGGGACGTTCGCCACGGGTTTGGGCAGCCGCTACATAGTCGCGGGTTTTGATGTCGATCGTCACCCCGCGCACGATACGATAGACCGTTGGTGAGTTAACGAAGACCACCGAAACGAAAATGTTCAGCAGGTTCGGGTCCATGTAGAACAGACCAAGCGGATCAGCGTTGAAGACTAGTCCCAGATAGGCCCAGGTGCCGAGCACCAGAGTTACAGCCAGATAAATCGCCAGCTTGCGTGGTTGGGTTGAGAGGCGAGAAACCCACAGAACCACAAAGAAGATGATTGGGAACAGGAACAGGAACAGCGCCATCAGGTTGGGCACAGAAGCGATCCATTTCTGGCCGCCCCACAATTGGAATTCCGGTCCGTCAGCCCTGATTTCCGGCGTCACCAACAGGAAGAACAGCAGGATCACCGGGAAAGCAAGCACCAGGTTGGCAACAAAAGACAGGATCGTGTCCATGCGGCCGCCATAGAAACCTGCCGGCAGGCCCAGCGTAATGCCAACCATGAAGGCAAACAACGTAGCCGCCGGAGCAATCACCAGAACTTCGCGGCTGCCATATACCATTCGGCTGAACACATCGCGCGCCAGATTGTCACCGCCCAGAATGTAGAACATTCCTTCCTGGCCCTTGACCGGCCAGCCCGGCTTCTTGTTTTTCATGCCCGAGATCTGATCAAGCGCATCAAAGGTTGCGATCTGATCGGCAAATATTGCCGTCAGCACCCAGAACAACACCAGCACGAGACCGGCAATGCCAATCGGGCTGTCGAACAGTTTTCCATAAAGCCCCAACCGGGAGCGGAAGTGAACTGACGCAGCGAGGATGACTATCAGAGCGATCCAGACAGGTGCAAAATTCCACATCACCTGACCAAGGATTTCAAATCCAGTAAGACGTTCCATGATCTCTCTCCTCAGCTTACGCGAATACGTGGGTTGAGGAAGACGTAGCCAATATCGGATATCAGCTGCGTGATGAGAACGACGAGTACCGCGACCACAGAAGCCGCCATCATCAGTTCAATATCGTTGTTGCCAACCGCTGCCACCAGCGTCCAGCCAAAGCCTTTGTAGTTGAACAGCGTCTCGATAATGACCACCCCGGTTAGCAGCCAGGGTATTTGCAACATAATGACCGTAAACGGCGCGATCAGTGCGTTGCGCAAGGCGTGCTTCAACACCACTGCTCTGAAAGTCAGACCTTTCAGCCGGGCGGTACGAATATATTGCTCGGTCATGACTTCGGCCATTGAGGCGCGTGTCATGCGGGCGATATAGCCCATGCCATACAGCGCCAGTGCCATGACCGGCAGGAAGAAATTTTCAAATGTAATGCTGTCCATTGCCGAGGCGGAGGTTCCTTTGAACCATCGCAGCCCGCCCAAACGGCTGGCGAAAACAACGATCAGGATAACCCCTGACACATATTCCGGTGTTGATGTGGTAATGATTGAGAAGGTCGACAATGTCCGGTCGGTCTTCGACCCTTCGCGCATGCCGGCAACGACTCCAATAAACAGCGCCATCGGCACCATGGCAATCATCACCCAGAACATCAGCCACCCCGTCAATCCGAGCTTCTTGATGATAATGCCCCCAATCGGTTCTTTGAATACGAGAGAGTGTCCCCAATAGCCCTGCAGCAATCCGCAAAATGAGGCGGCTTCTTCCGGTGCAATGCCTCCGCGAATGCATCGTCCGGTAGTCTTTCCGGTATCGGCATCTGTACGGGTCCACCCTGGCGCCACACCCAGCCACTCGCCATAGCGCTTGAACAGGTTTTGGCGATAGCCATTCTTGACCAGCCAGTTTTCAACCTGCTCGTCGGTCATGCGCTGATTGCCCTCACTTTTGGTGAGTTTTTCCAAATTTGGGTCAAGGTTTGTGAGAAAGAAGACGATGAATGTCAGACACAGCGCGGTAAGAAGCATCACACCGCTACGCTTGAGCAAGAAACTACCCATATTACTCCCCGTTTGCCGTTTATCGGCAGTCCGTTCTGGACTTGGACGGGCAAGTTTGCTGCCCACCAGTTTTTTTTCAGTCTTTCAAGAAACGTCACGTCTGGCAAGGACCCAGTGCGTGCTGTTGCTTCAAAGAAGGAAAGCTTGAGGACAAAAAAGGGGGCCACATGCGTGACCCCCTGATTGTAAATTTTGTCTATTCTTCCCAGTAAATTTCTGCCGGGTGGAACTCAAAGGTAATATGGTGCCCACTGCCCTTCAGTTTGGTCTTCGAGAAGTTGGTCAGTGTGCGCCAGTATGGCTGGATGGTGACCCCTTCGTCCTGCATGATCTTCTCGGCCTTGGCCACCAGCTCGCGTCGCTTGTCAACATCAGCAACGGCCAGAGCCGCCGTCAGCACGTCGTCAAAACCCTTGTTTGCGGTAACTACCCAGCTACCCCAACCTGATGCTTTTATAGACGGCCCATCAGACG
>JAALLE010000005.1 GCA_011087605.1 Hyphomicrobiales bacterium | reverse complement strand
ATCAAATTGTCGCACCTAATGGCAGCAGAAATAGGGTAGCTGAGTAGTTACGATTCAACTGCAGTTGAACAATCAGAAATCCGTCAACATCCGGCGAATTTACGCGGCTTCGGTGCCACCGATGGTAATGCCGTCGATACGGGTGGTGGGTTGGCCGACACCAACTGGAACGCCCTGGCCCTGTTTGCCGCACATTCCTATGCCCGTGTCCAGCGCCATATCGTTGCCCAACATGCGAACACGCTGCATGTCGGCCGGGCCGTTGCCAATCATCATCGCCCCCTTGATTGGTGCGCCGATCTTCCCGTTTTCGATCATATAGGCTTCAGTGCAGCCAAAAACGTATTTGCCGGATGTTATGTCGACCTGTCCGCCACCAAATGAAACCGCATATATTCCATTTTTCACCGAGGCCAGTATTTCGTCGGATTCATATTCACCACCCAACATATAGGTGTTGGTCATGCGTGGCATTGGTATATGGGCATAGGATTGACGGCGTCCATTACCGGTATCGGCCATGCCCATCAGGCGCGCATTTTGCCGGTCCTGCATATAGCCCACCAATATACCGTCTTCGATCAGTGTGGTGCACTGGGTCGGCGTGCCCTCGTCGTCGATTGTCAGCGAGCCACGTCTTTCAGAAATTGTTCCGTCGTCCACGACAGTGACACCTTTGGCAGCCACCTGTTGTCCCATTAGACCGGCAAAAGCCGACGTGCCTTTGCGGTTGAAATCACCCTCAAGGCCGTGGCCAACGGCTTCATGCAGCATGACACCGGGCCATCCGGCACCCAACACCACGTCAAAGGTTCCTGCAGGTGCAGGAATGGCGGTCAAATTGACCTTGGCCTGACGCAACGCTTGCCCGACACAATCCTTCCAGTCCAGTTCGCCGATGATCCGATCAAAGGAATGCCGTCCACCAATTCCATGGGAGCCGCTTTCCAACCGGTCACCGTCGGCTGCAACGATCGACACATTCAGCCGAACCAATGGACGCGTATCTTTGACCAGCTGACCGTCGGCCCGCATGATTTCAATTATCTGATGCGAAGCCGCCAGCGAGACGCTGACCTGATGAACCGACGAATCAAGTTCCCGGGCATAGGCGTCAATTTCCTGCAGCAGGCTGACTTTGGTTTCAAAGTTAGGTTCAAGCAGCGGGTTATCAGGTTGATAAAGCGCGGTATTTGTTTTGCGTGGCGCCTCTGCATATGTGCCTGAGTGGCCGCTGGCAACGGCGCGCACCGCGGAGGATGCCCGTTTGAGTGCCGCCAGCGACAATTCACCGCTATGGTCGTAACCAGCGCTTTCTCCACAAACAGACCGCAACCCGAAACCGCAATTGCTGTCGAAAGACCCGGACTTCAGCTTGCCATCGTCAAATAGCAGGCTTTCGCTTTCCACGCTTTCGACAAACAACTCACCATCATCTGCGCCCTTCAATACCGTGCCGAGTTGTGTCGTTAGCCCATCGGCGTCGCAGTCAAATCGGTCGATCAGGGATGTGGTCATACAAAATAACTTTTCGATTGTGCAAATATTTGCCGGATCAATTGTATTCAGGGAAGTTTTTGGTAGCCGTCGCCAAATCCATTCAGGTCCACAGGAATGCCAATTCCTTCTTCGGGCGAAGCGAAGATAATGAAGGTTGCGTTTTCGCCCTTTTGCAAGGTCGACAGCAACTCATCCTTCAAGATAACTTCGGCAAAGCAACCATCAGACACACATCGGACAAATGAAGCGCGCCCCATATCCTTGCCATCGACATTGAGGCCAAGGCCGTTTGGCAAGATCACCCCCAGCGGAGCCAGAACGCGCAGAATTCTTGCTTTGTTGTCGGCAGTCTTGAGTACGACAACCGAAAGTCCGACTTCCGGACGGTCCTCTGCAACGACATTTTGCATCAACGCGCATTGCTCACCAGCTGCTCCCGGTGGCACATCGCAGATAATCGACCATGCCCCATGTTTCGATGTGGAACCGGTTTGGGCCAGTGCGTCCGCAGACAGGGACAACAGTCCGCCGAGGAACAGAGCGAATAGAGCTGCTAGTTTGTGCATGGAGTGATGCCGAATCATTAGTGGACGTCCTCAGTCATGTTGCCTCAGGGAAAATCGAAACGAAAGTCCAATGCCCCAGCTTTTGTCAAACCGTCAATGGCGCGAGTGGCGACGAATGGCGATAAAACATGGCATATATGTGGATTTGCCCTGGTGAAAACCCCGTTAGACCCTCGAATATAAAAATATCTGCCAAAATTGGAAAATGCCACACCATTTTTGCTGCCTGAAAGCTTGCTTGGCGACGTACATTATGGTTCTAAGACCCCAAGTCGGTCGATGATGTGAGCCTCGGGCCGACACTACGGAATTTTTGGAGAAAATTGGATGTCCAATCCGCTGGGAAAACGTGTCTTCGGTAGTCTAAGTTTGATACCGTTGTTTTTGATCGCTTCCACGTCGGCATTTGCCGCAAAACCTGAGCCCTGGCAGTGGTGGCATCAGCCAGCTGCTTCGCCAAACATGGAAGCCATCAACTCATTTGATATTCTGACATTGTGGATCATCGTCCCGATTACATTGTTCGTGATGGGGTTGTTGGCCTATGTGATGCTGCGTTTTCGTGCCAGCGTTCATCCAGAGCCAACCACAACAACCCACAATACCACCATTGAGGTTGTCTGGACGCTGGGTCCAATCGTCATTTTGGTGTTTTTGGCGATCCCGTCATTCCAGCTTCTGACCTCACAGTTTAATCCGCCAAAAGAACCAACCGTTACAATCAAAGCGACCGGTTATCAGTGGTATTGGGGTTTTGAGTATCAGGACGACGCAGAGATCTCGTTTGAAACCCGTCCTGTCGGTGTTGTTGAAATCGCTGGCAGCGCGGAAGCCGCGCAAGCTGAACGTGTGGAAGCTGGCAAAGAAGATCTGGAGAAATATCCGCGTCTGTTGGCTGTCGACAATGAATTGGTCGTACCTGTCGGTGAAGTCGTTCGCGTTCTGGTTACGGCCGGCGACGTAATCCATAATTTCGCGCTGCCAGCTTTCGGCCTGAAAATGGACGGCTATCCGGGTCGGATCAACGAGACTTTCTTCCAGGCGACCAAAGAGGGCCTGTATTATGGCCAGTGTTCTGAACTTTGCGGCAAATATCATGCCTACATGCCACTGGCGATCCGCGTCGTTTCGGAAGACGACTTCGAGGTTTGGAAAGATATGGCGGGTGACGATGTTGATGCAGCGAACAAGGCGCTTATGGCATCACTGGAAAATCAAAAGAAATTGGCAGCAGTGACCGGCAACTAAGCCAGTCGCAACTAAAGCACTGCAAGTAAGAAAGACATCAAAATGGCTTATTCAGCAACTCATGATGACCACGGGGACCACAAGCCCAGTTTCTTCAAACGTTGGTTTTATTCAACCAACCACAAGGACATCGGAACGCTTTACCTGATCTTCGCGATCTTCTCGGGTATTTACGGTGGTTTCCTGTCTGTCGTTATGCGCATGGAGTTGCAGGACCCAGGGCTGCAATATTTTTCAGACCCGCATGTCTATAATGTGTTTACCACGGCGCACGGCCTGATCATGATCTTCTTCATGGTGATGCCGGCACTGATCGGTGGTTTCGCCAACTGGATGGTACCGATCATGATCGGTGCGCCAGACATGGCTTTCCCACGGATGAACAACATTTCATTCTGGCTGCTGCCTCCGGCCCTGCTGCTGCTGACAATTTCGGTGTTTATGCCGGGTCCTGCTGGTGGTCTTGGTGCGGGGCAGGGATGGACAATCTATCCGCCACTGTCATCAAAGGTCGGTTCACCGGGACCAGCGATGGACTTTGCCATCCTCGCACTTCACCTTGCTGGTGCGTCCTCTATCCTTGGTGCGATCAACTTCATTACAACAATTTTCAACATGCGTGCTCCAGGCATGACGCTGCATAAAATGCCGTTGTTTGCCTGGTCAGTATTGGTCACGGCGTTCCTGCTGCTTCTGTCGCTGCCGGTTCTGGCTGGTGCCATTACCATGTTGCTGACAGACCGTAACTTCGGCACGGCCTTCTTTGAGCCGGAATATGGGGGGGACCCGATCCTGTTCCAGCATCTGTTCTGGTTCTTCGGTCATCCGGAAGTGTATATTCTGATCTTGCCTGGTTTCGGCATTGTCTCGCACATTATCTCAACCTTCTCGCGCAAACCGATCTTTGGATATATCGGCATGGCCTACGCGATGGTTGCGATTGGTGCGGTGGGCTTCATCGTTTGGGCGCATCACATGTATACCGTTGGCCTGTCACTCAACACCCAGCGTTACTTCGTCTTTGCGACCATGGTTATCGCGGTGCCGACGGGTGTTAAGATCTTCTCCTGGATCGCCACAATGTGGGGTGGTTCACTGGTCTTCCGCACACCGATGTTGTGGGCCATCGGGTTCATCTTCCTGTTCACCGTTGGTGGTGTTACCGGGGTGCAACTGGCCAATGCCGGTCTCGACCGCTCGTTCCATGATACATATTATGTGGTCGCTCACTTCCACTACGTGTTGTCATTGGGGGCGGTGTTTGCAGTGTTCGCAGCTTGGTATTACTGGTTCCCGAAAATGACCGGTTATATGTATAACTCACTGCTGGCCAAGGCTCATTTCTGGGTCACGTTTGTCGGTGTGAATGTCGTCTTCTTCCCGCAGCATTTCCTCGGTTTGGCTGGCATGCCTCGTCGTTATGTCGACTATCCTGACGCCTTTGCAGGCTGGAACTATATCTCGTCAATTGGCTCCTATATTTCGGCCTTTGGCGTGTTGATCTTCCTGTATGCGATCTACGAAGCGTTCAGCAAGAAGCGTGTAGCCGATGCGAACCCATGGGGTGAAGGTGCAACGACGCTGGAATGGCATCTGCCGTCACCGCCACCGTTCCACCAGTGGGAACAACTACCGCGGGTTAAATAAGGAACTCAATTCAGCCCCGCCATGTTGGTGTGGGCTGTCTTAATTCACCGGGTGACCGGAACAGTAGGAAATGTTCATGTCTGTCAACGACCACATGGAAAATGACATATCCCTGGCCATGCCGGGCGATTATTTCGCGCTGATGAAGCCGCGGGTCATGCGCCTTGTTGTGTTTACTGCCATGGCCGGAATGTTGCTGGCACCCGGCGCGATTGATCCATTTCTTGGCATTATCGCCGTATTGGCAATTGCGATCGGGGCAGGCGCATCCGGTGCGTTGAATATGTGGTATGACGCCGATATCGACGCGGTGATGTCACGCACCGCCAATCGACCCATTCCCGCCGGCAATGTTACTGCCAATCAGGCGCTAAATTTTGGCATGATCATGTCGGTTCTGTCGGTTATGACGCTGGGTCTGTTGGTCAACTGGGTGGCGGGTGCCATTCTGGCCTTCACGATATTCTTTTATGCCGTCATCTACACAATGTGGCTGAAGCGTTCGACGCCTCAAAACATTGTTATTGGTGGTGCTGCAGGAGCTTTTCCACCGGTGCTGGGCTGGGCCTGTGTTACCGGCTCGGTGAGTATCGAGAGCATTGCACTCTTCGCCATCATATTCATTTGGACACCGCCACACTTCTGGGCGTTGGCGTTATGGAAAATGCGCGACTATGACGATGCACATGTGCCGATGATGCCGAATGCTGCGGGAGAAAAATCAACCCGTGCACAAATGCTGTTTTATGCCGTGCTTCTGGCTCCCCTGAGTGCCTCTCCTTATCTTCTGGGCTTTAGTGGCGCATTTGTTGGTGCCTTGTCTTTGGCGCTGGGAGTGATGTTTCTGTGGTTCACCTATCGCGTATGGGCGATTGCCGGTGTGGATGAAAAGCTGACCGCCGAGAAAAAGCTGTTTGGATTTTCCATTCTCTATCTGTTTGCGATTTTTGCCTTGCTGATGATTGATGCAATCACGTTTCGCTGGTCTGGCAATTATCTGCTGAACGGATTTGGAGGCTGGTGATGGAAGCGGGTGAAGGTAAAATCGAAGCCGGTGTTACCATTGAGCTGACCGAAGCCCAAAGGCGCGCGCGCAGGATGCGCAATCTGGCTATTGGTGGGTGTTTGCTCGGCCTTGTGGCAATCTTTTATGTGGCCACCATTGTTAAGATCGGCCCCTCGATGATGCGGGCGTCGCAAATGCAGGGCCAGTCGCAATGACCGAGGTGCCGAACAAATCTGCTGGTGGCAATATTCGCACGGTCGCGGTTTGTCTGGGTGTCACTTTTGGCATGCTGGGCATGGCCTATGCTGCAGTGCCGCTTTACCAAATATTTTGCCAGGTCACCGGATATGCGGGCACCACGCAACGCGCTGAAGACACAACCGGCACAGTTCTCGACAAGACCATCAACGTGCGTTTCGATTCCAATATTGCGACCGATCTGGATTGGGAGTTTGCTCCCAAGCAGCGCGAAATTACATTGAAGCTTGGAGAGAAAGCGACGGCATTTTATACAGCCAGCAATTTTGGCAAGACCGATAGCTATGGCACCGCCACATTTAACGTGTCACCGGGAGCCGCTGGCATCTATTTCAACAAGATTGACTGTTTTTGCTTCACCGAACAAAAACTGGCCGCCGGCGAAACCGTCGATATGCCGGTTCTGTTTTTTGTGGATCCGGAAATCGTCAATGATCCATTGCTGAAAGACGCAACCACTATCACCCTGTCCTACACATTTTTTCCAGATGAAGATGCCGAGCAGGAAGTGACCGAAAACGCACCATCTGATAAGGATGGTACAACATTGAAATCCAGCCTTTAGATTGCGGTAAAAGCGGTATAAAGACTGATAAAGAGAAAGCCTCGCTGGAGACCAACATGGCCGACGCGCACAGTAAAAATCACGACTATCACATTATTGATCCAAGCCCCTGGCCTTTGATCGGCTCCATCGGAGGTCTGATGATGGCTATCGGTGGCGTTGTCTGGATGCAGACAATTCAAAATGCCGATGCTTCAACACTCGGCATGAATGGGCCCTGGTTGTTCGTCATCGGCTTGTTGGTGGTGCTCTACACGATGTATGGCTGGTGGGCTGACACAATCAAGGAAGCCCATGCCGGCGACCATACGCCGGTTGTTTCCATGCATCTGCGTTACGGCATGATCATGTTCATTGCGTCAGAAGTGATGTTTTTTGTAGCCTGGTTCTGGGCGTTCTTTGACGCGTCTCTCTTCCCCGACGAAGCCGTGCAGACCGCCCGTGCAGCCTATACCGGTGGTCAGTGGCCACCGACCAGCATCCACGTGATTGATCCGCTGCATTTGCCGCTGTTCAACACAGTTACCTTGCTGCTTTCCGGCACCACCGTTACATGGGCTCACCACGCCCTGTTGGAAGGTGACCGAAAGGGCTTGATCTGGGGCCTGTTCCTGACAGTTGTCCTCGGTGTCATCTTCTCTGCCGTTCAGGCTTATGAATATGCGGTTGCACCGTTCACCTTCACAGAATCTATTTATGGGTCGACATTCTTCATGGCGACCGGCTTTCATGGCTTTCACGTTCTGGTAGGAACGATCTTCCTGATCATCTGCTTGTTGCGCGCCATGCAGGGGCACTTCTCCGAGAAACAGCACTTTGGTTTCGAGGCCGCTGCCTGGTACTGGCATTTTGTTGATGTGGTCTGGCTGTTCCTGTTTGTCGCAGTCTATATCTGGGCTAGCGCCGGAGCGACGATCGCCCATCACTAATTTGGTCTCAAGCTGATTTAATGGCGACGGGGCGGTGAACAACTGCCCCGTCGTTTTTTTGTCGTCACCCGACATTTGTGGAGCAGTCTGCTTGGCGGATAACAAATACCAGCACTACCCACCGCTTGAACCGGTGCCCACGGGCATCCGGGGCAGGTGTCCCAGATGTGGCGAAGGGAACCTTTTTTCCGGTTTGTTGACCGTCAAGCAACAATGCACCGCCTGCCATCTGGACTACGATTTTAATGATTCAGGTGATGGGCCAACCGTTTTCGTCATTATGGGTTTGGGCTTTTTGATTCTCGGCCTGGCACTTTTCGTTGAGTTTAACTACTTCCCGCCAAGATGGGTCCATGTGTTGTTGTGGCCAACTCTTACGGTGATAATGGGGCTGCCGGTATTGCGAATGATGAAAGGTGTATTGATCAACCTCACATGGCATCACGACGCCGCGTCCGGTCGCCTAGATGATTCCGGCAACAATTGAGCGGCGGGATGTTTGATGAAACTTACTAACGTCATTCTGGTTGTTGCAATCGCGTTGGGCGTGATCTTCCTCAGCGGTCTTGGTGCTTGGCAGATCAAGCGCCTGGCCTGGAAGGAAGGGCTCATCGCAAGGGTCGAAACCAACCTTTCATCCCCACCGCTGTCATTTGAGGAAGTTCAGATAACGTACGATCGGGGAGAGGATATCGAATATCGTCCGATGCGTGTTTCCGGCGTTTTCGACCATGCCCGCGAGCAACATTTCTACGCCACCCACAAAGGGAATCCGGGATATTTTGTCTATACACCGCTGAAACTGGACGCTGACGCCTATGTGTTTGTTAACCGGGGCTACGTGCCGCTGCAGAAAAAGTCAGCCGATACCCGTGCTCCGGGACAAATCACCGGTCGACAGGAGATTGAAGGGCTTGCTCGCTCAGCACCACAGTCCAAGCCTAATACATTCGTTCCCGAAAACGATCTTCACAAAAATATTTACTACTGGAAGTCGCTTGCTCAGATGAAGGTTCAGGCTTTTGGGGATGAGACCCCGAACGTCGTACCGTTTTTTGTGGATGCAGGAGATGCGCCCAATCCACAAAAATTACCGGTTGGAGGGGTGACGCGGATCGAATTTTCCAACAGCCATCTGCAATATGCTTTAACCTGGTTTGGATTGGCAGGCGCATTGCTTGTGGTTGGTGGTTTTTTTCTGTTTGGTCGTATCAGGACCAATTCTTGATTGTACCAGTTGTTGATTGTAATTGAGCGCAATTACCGTCTATTTCAATTTCAAAACCTGTTTGTGGAGACTCAACTTCAGATGACTATGCCCAGTGCCAAGCTGCTGTTATGCGGACCGCGCGGATTTTGTGCAGGCGTGGACCGGGCGATTCAGATTGTCGTGCTGGCGTTGAAGAAATTTGGTGCACCGGTCTATGTGCGCCATGAGATCGTGCACAATCGTTATGTGGTGGAGGGGCTTGAAAAACTGGGCGCAATTTTCGTCAAAGATCTCGATGAAATCCCGGATACGGACCAGCCGGTCATTTTTTCCGCTCATGGAGTTCCCCGGTCGGTTCCGGAAAAAGCTGCGGCCCGAAACCTGTTTTTCCTCGATGCGACCTGCCCATTGGTGTCCAAAGTGCACAAACAGGCCATGTCCCACGACCGCAAAGGTCGACATGTATTGCTGGTCGGCCACCGCGGTCATCCCGAAGTGATCGGTACAATGGGACAATTGCCGGCGGGCAAGGTGACGCTGATTGAAACTCTGGAAGATGTCGATGCATTCGCACCTGACGCCGATACTGGTCTTGGCTATGTCACCCAGACAACCCTTTCCGTTGATGATACATCGGACATCATCGCGCGTATGGAGCATCGCTTCCCCGACATTCAGGCACCAGCGGCTGAAAGCATCTGTTACGCAACAACCAACCGTCAGGAATCTGTGAAGGCTGCAGCGCCCCATTGCGATCTGTTTTTGGTTGTCGGTGCCCCCAATTCGTCGAATTCCAACAGATTGGTGGATGTTGCGCGCCGCGCCGGAGCGCGCTCGTCCATGCTGGTTCAAAATGCCGTCGATATTAACTGGCCGGAAGTTGAGGAATTGGGGCGCGATTTTACCATTGGTCTTTCCGCTGGTGCATCTGCCCCTGAACTGCTGGTGGAAGAAATTGTCGAAGCATTTCGCCAGCGCTTCAACCTGACTGTTGAACTGGCGGAGACGACGGTGGAAAACGAGCAATTCATGGTCATGCGAGAATTGCGCGATGTCCCGTTGGAAGATTCCGACATGGCCTTCGTAAACGGGGCTGCGTAAATGGCCGTTTATACTGAAGTTTCTGACGAGGCGCTTGAGGGGTTCCTTGCCGACTATGATCTTGGCAAAGTGTTGTCCTTGAAAGGCATTGCAGGCGGTGTTGAGAACACCAATTATCTGCTGCGCACCGATCGGAACCTCTTCATTTTAACGCTCTATGAAAAGCGCGTGGAGGAAGCTGACCTGCCATTTTTCATTGGTCTGATGGATCATCTGGCCAGCCGGGGGTTTGCTTGTCCCCTGCCAATCAGAAATCGACACGGCCAGGCATTGGGACGTCTTGAAAGTCGGCCAGCTGCGATAATCTCGTTTCTCGAAGGCATGGAAATTTCCCATCCGACGCCGGATACCTGCAGAATGGCGGGCCAGACCATGGCCCAGTTGCATAAAACCGCACAGGGTTTCGACATTCAGCGTACCAATGCCTTGGCACCCACCGGTTGGCCGGCCCTGGTTGACAGTGCTGTCGAACAGGCAGATTCCGTTGAACCCGGTATGGCACATCTGATTGTCAGCGAATTGGCATTTGCTCAGGAAAACTGGCCAATAGATATTCCCTCGGGTGTCATCCACGCAGATTTGTTCAGGGATAATGTGTTTTTCCTTGATGGCGAACTATCTGGCGTCATTGATTTCTATTTTGCCTGCAATGATTTCCTTGCTTATGATCTGGCGATTGGCATCAATGCCTGGTGTTTTGATGATGATCTGGGCTTTGATGCAGCGCGTTGTAGCGCCTTGATTGAAGGTTACTCCTCGGTCCGAGAATTGACCCGACAAGAGATTGAATTGTTGCCGGTTCTGGCCCGCGGCGCTGCCCTGCGTTTCCTGCTGACGCGGGTCAATGACTGGTTGAATGTGCCGCCCGGAGCGCTCGTGATTCCGCATGACCCGAAAGATTTCAGCGCCCGCCTGCGGTTTTTCAAAGGCACTACTCCAGCGACGTTTGGACTATCATGAAATCTGTAGCTATCTGGACTGACGGAGCTTGTTCTGGCAATCCGGGCCCCGGTGGATGGGGTGCCCTGATCCGTTTTGGAGAACATGAAAAAGAACTGTCGGGTGGCGACTTCGAAACCACCAACAACCGCATGGAACTGCTCGCTGCGATTGAGGCTCTCAACGCTCTCACTCAAGCCTGCACGGTCGACCTTTACACCGATTCTCAATATGTAAAAGGCGGCATGACCGGCTGGATTGAGAATTGGAAGAAGAATGGCTGGAGGACGTCCGCCAAAAAGCCAGTGAAAAACGCCGAACTCTGGAAAGCTTTGGAAGAAGCGGTTGAACGCCACCACGTTAAATGGCACTGGGTCAAAGGACATGCAGGTCATCCGGAAAACGAACGCGCCGACGAACTGGCTCGCTACGGGATGGAACCCTACAAACTCACTGACGAGTAGTCGTTAGAGCTGTTTGAGAATAGCCACAGCGGAACTTATGGTCGCCTGACCTCGAACGTCCCCCTGATTGAGAGCGGTGACAATTCCATCGTCGACAATCATCGAATAGCGTTTGGATCGCGTTCCCATGCCACCAGCAGACATATCGAAGGCCATGCCAATCGCGTTGGCGAAATCTGCATTGCCATCAGCCAAAAA
Source organism: Hyphomicrobiales bacterium (assembly GCA_011087605.1). Taxonomy (GTDB): domain Bacteria; phylum Pseudomonadota; class Alphaproteobacteria; order Rhizobiales; family Rhizobiaceae; genus Pseudahrensia. The sequence continues at coordinate 68,641 of JAALLE010000005.1, read as the reverse complement.
GGTAATCTTGCCCTTGCCTTTGGTTGCTTCGGCCCAGGCATTAAGTACATGCACATCATTGACGGAGACAACGGCGATTTCATCGACTCCCTTTTCCCTGATCGCGTCCGCATTTTCGATGAACCCCGGGAGGTGACTTGAATGGCAGGTTGGCGTGAATGCGCCCGGTACCGAAAACAACACAATTTTCCTGCCTGCGGTTAAGTCAGCAACCGATTTCTTTGCCAGGCCGTCCTCAGTCTTAATGATGAATTCAGCTTCCGGCAGCTTGTCGCCAACTTCGATGGGCATTTCATTTCCTTGAGGGGTTTCTCGATCCAGCTATCCAAATAGGTCAATGTGGCTGTAGATCAAGCATCTATTTTCGGGTTGGCACGAGAACGGTCTCCACGCCAATTCCATCGCTTACCAATGTTACTGTAAGCTCAGTCTCTTCCGGCGCTGCGTCACTTGGAATGTCCTTGAGACTGACTTCGTAACGGGCGTTGGATCCGTTGATTGTTGTTGCTTTTGCTGGCGTCAAATACCACGTGGACGGCCCTTCCACGAGAGCTGTGCTGTGCTGAGTACCGGCGGGAACCGTCGCATCAATTTGCAAGACCCGGTTGCTGACTGTGGCAGCGATAACCTGAAAATCCGGCCGTTGCTGGCCAACGAGATTGGCCCGCGCCTGAAAAAGCGCAGCAGCAACGTCGCGGGTAGACTGGCCATTACCTTCCTCCACCAGCGACAGGGTAAATTGGACCGGGATGCAGACTTCCGCACAGATGCCAATAATGCCGGCGACTTTGATGTTAACCGGTCTGTCGCCAAACAGCGGTTCGATTGAGATCGGAAAGGTAACCGGAATATTGTAGCCGACGGTTAGATTTTCGTTCGATCCGAATGTCATTGGAGTGGGATAGTCCAATTTCGTAGATGCAATGTTGCTGGACTGTGAAAAATCCAGTTGAGGTGGAAGTCCTGAAGCACCCGGGGATCGCCAATAGGTTTTCCAGCCTTTGTCCAAGTCAATCTGAAGTCCCGCATCGATCGTCTTTCCATCTGCGGACGGCAGGGAAATCAGCCGAATTTTCGCCCCTTCAGTGACAAACCAGTCGCTCTGCGACGCCGCTGCACCTGTGGCCATAAAAACACCCAGACCGGTGGCTGCGATAGTGCTGATAAAGCGTAACAATTGGCGTGGTTGAGCATTTCTCATGGCGCATTATTAGGCCGCATCGGTTGACAAATCGACAAGAGACGGCACACGAATGGTCATAAGATTGTGAGCATTACGCCCAAGACTACATTTCATTGAAATTGGAAACTTGGTAAGATCACGCATGAATGAAAAGTCCGAATCCTTAGATCTGACGGGCCAATTGCTGGTTGCCATGCCAGGAATGCTGGATCGGCGCTTTGCTCGGTCGGTGATTTTGATCTGTGCTCATTCGCAAGAAGGCAGTATGGGGTTCGTGCTCAACCAACCTGTGGCGCATCCAAAACTGACCGAAATACTGGACGAACTGGAAATCACTGACCGCAATGATGAAGTGGCTGAAAAAGTGGTTGTGTTTCGTGGAGGACCTGTGGAACAGGGCAGGGGCTTTGTTCTTCATTCGCTGGAATACAGCACTCAGGCGTCAACGAGAGTTGGAGATCTTGCATGTGTCACGGCAACACTTGACGCCCTGCATCGCATAGCGAGTGACCATCCACCTGACAGTGCCATTATGTTGTTGGGATATTCCGGATGGTCAGCGGGACAGCTTGAAGAAGAAATATTGCAAAATGGCTGGCTGACCACACCGGCAACAGATCAAATCGTGTTCAAAACGTCTCATGAAGATCAGTATTCTGCGGCTCTGGCCAGCCTCGGCATCAGCGAAGAAATGCTGTCGGCAGATTCCGGCCACGCCTAAATGGCCATGCTGGCCGCAGCACGAACCAGGTGTGAGGCCTTGGAAAGCTGGAAATATTACTGCGCCTTGGAGTGACCCTGTTTGAGGGTGCGAAATGCGGCCTCGGCGGTTAACGGTTCACCGAACATAAATCCTTGGGCGTATTCACAACCGAGTTTGTGCAGTTTTGATGCGTCTGCTTTTGTTTCGACACCCTCGGCCACTACCGTCATTCCAAGGTCGTGAGCGAGATTGACAATCGACTTCAAGATGATCGGGCGGCTTTGGCTACCGGAGCTGGCAAGGAAGGATTTATCGATTTTGATTGTGTCGAATGGGAAATTCATCAAATAAGACAAAGATGAATGTCCGGTTCCAAAATCATCCAATGACAATCCGGCTCCAAGGTTCATGATGCGGTCGAGTACCTGGCTGGAGTGTTCTGGATTCTCCATGATTTGAGATTCTGTCAGTTCCAGCCGCAAGGTCTTTGGTAGCAATTGGTTGCGCGTCAGCGCCCCTTTTACATCATTGATCAAGTCGTGACGCAGGAGCTGCTGGCTCGACATATTAACGCTGACAAAGATTGGTGCGGCATTCAATTGCTCTTGCCATTGGGCCAATTGCCGGGCCGCTTCATCAATCGCAAATCTGCCGATGGAAACGATCAACCCGCTTTTCTCGGCGACCGGAATAAAGTCCGACGGTCCCACCATGCCGCGTTTTGGATGGTTCCAACGCAACAGAGCCTCAAATCCGGCTACAGATTTGTTTTTAAGTGTAACTATCGGCTGGTAGTAGATTTCCAACTGACCTTTTTCCAAAGCGTTGCGCAAATCCGATTCCATGTGACCTGCCGGGCTTGGTTGAGATCTGAATGCCGGTCTGAACGGCTCTATGCGGTCGCCGCCAACCCGCTTGCCCTGCAGCATGGCGATTTCGGCAAATTGAACCAGCTCTGCCGGATTTTGTATATCGGCAGACCAGCTGACCAAGCCGATTGAAGCCGTCAGATAAATCTCCTGATTTGAAAAACTGACCGGCGCTTTGATGGATCTTTGCAGAGCATCAGCCAGGCTGGCGATACGTTCGGGATCGGTCTCTGACAGCAACAACAGCACCAACTGGTCGCCAGCAAGGCGGGCAAGACAATCCTGTTGTTTGAGAATTCGCCCGAGGCGACGCGCCATAGTCAGCAGAATAGAATCGCCAACGGAGTATCCAAGTGAATCGTTCACATCAGAGAAGCGATCAAAGTCGATGACAAAAACCGAAGGTCGAATTCCAGTTCTCGTCTGAGCCAGCGAGATGGCGGCCTCAAGCCTGTCATAAAACAGTTCGCGATTGGGCAATCCGGTGAGATTGTCATGCACAGCGTCATGCAGCATCCGCTCCTGGGCGGCCTTTTGCGGCGTAATGTCGGAAATGGTTCCAACGCAGCGCAGCACCTCGCCATCATTTCCGATAACCGGCCGGGCCCGGATCACCAGCCAGTGATATTGCCCATTATCTGCGCGCAGTCGAAAATTTTGATAAACGCGTCCGCGGCGGTGTTCCAGAACAATGTCCAGCGTTGCTTTGAACCGGCCGCGATCATCGGGGTGCAGTAGCTCAAACCACTTATTGGGAGAACCATTCAGCGCATCAGCTTTCAGGCCGAGTTGCCGCACGATTTCCGGGCCCGTGAATACTTCATCGCGATCAACATCCCAGTCCCAAACCGAGTCACCGGACCCGGTCAGAGCAAGTGCCTGCCGTTCCGTGTCGCTGACAAGTCCCTGAACCAGTGTCCCGCCGGCAAAGGCATGTTGCATTACCGTAAACGAGATCAACATGATGATCAGAACCAAGCCACCACCGAGAGCCGGTTGCACAATGTCATTGTCCAGTTTGCCGGTGATCGTCATCCAGCCAGCAGCGACCCAGGCCAAAATCAGGCACCAACTTGGGATCAGCAAGATTGCCCTGTCAAAACCGCGCCAGGACAGAATGAATATCAAGATCAATCCAAATACGGCGGCCAGCGCAAATGAAAGCCGTGCTATTCCTGCTGCATAGTCGGGAGCGATTACTGCGATACCGAACAATATGAGCAGGCCAATCAGCCAGATCAAAACCAGATAATTATAGCGCGTGTTCCATCTGTTCAGGTGCAGATAGGCATAGAAGAAAATTACCAGGCTGGCGGCGAGGAAGACTTCCGAACCGGCGCGCCAAATATTGAGATCGCCCGGGGCCAGCGCAACGATCTTGCCGATAAATCCAAAATCCACGCAGATATAGCCCATTATCGCCCATGCCAGGGCAGCTGTTGCCGGGAACATGGCTGACCCTTTGACCACAAACAGGATGGTCAAAAATACCGCCAACAGACCGGCAATGCCCAACACGATGCCTTCATAGAGCGTATAGCTGTTGATTGTATCTTTGTAGGCTTCCGGCTCCCAAAGGGTCAGTTGAGGCACTTTGTCACCGACCATTTCGGCGACAAAGGTGACAGCCGTGCCCGGGTCCAGTGTGATGCGAAAGATGTCTGCGTCGCTTGCCACTTGCCGATCCAGCGAAAAACCCTGGCTTGGCGTAATCGAGGCTATCCGGTTGCTGCCCAGATCGGGCCAGAAAAACCCCGAGCCGGCCAGTCTGAAATGTGGTGCGACAATCAACCGGTCGATCTGTTCATCGGAATTGTTGGCCAGAGCGAATGCCAACCAGTTGCCACTGCTGGTTTCCGAGGTGGAACGCACCTCGATACGGCTGATAACCCCATTGCTGTCCGGCGCAGCAGTTACCCGAATGCCGCCGGACGTCCCTTTTAGTTGATCGGCTGAATTCGACAGGTCGATTGCCGGTGCGTCCATGTCAACTTCAACTGCTTCAAGGGCAAATGACTGTTTCCCAATATTCAGAAACATCACTGCCACAAGGGTGCAAAAAGCCATGTGCCGCAGCAGATTTGGAATCATAATCCCAACTTTCAAATGGCTCGTCCGTTGCAAGTTCTCTCCGCTGGATACTTACGCCAACCGGGGACACAGGTAAATGAAAAGGGCCGCAATTTCTCAATCAATTTGTCGGATATTCCAGATTCAATTGGGCTCGCTCAATCCCACGCGATCTTCCGCCAGACGCGCATATAAAATATGATCACGCCATTCCCCGTTGATCCGCAGATAGCGACGGGCAACTCCTTCCTCCTGAAACCCGCAGCGTTTCAACAATCCCTGGGATCTTTTGTTGACCAGCACGGTTGCTGCCTCGATCCGGTGAAGGTGATGCACCTGGAAGGCATCTTCGCAGACAGCCATCACGGCCTCTCTCATATATCCCTGGCCTGCAAATTCGCGTCCCATCCAATAACCCAGAGATCCGGATTCAGCGACCCCACGACGAATGTTGGAAATGGTCAGGCCACCAAAGAGAATATCAGGGTTTTGGCGATCAAATATGAACCAGGGCAGCCCGCGACCTCCGGTAATATCGGCCTCGTGGCGGCGTAATCTGGTGCGAAAGGCAGACTTTGTTAATTCATCATTTGCCCAGGAGGGCTCGAACGGGCGCAGAAAATCAGAACTGTCGCCGCGCAGCTTTGACCAGGCAGCGAAATCCTGTAGCTGAGGGCGCCGTAAAATCGTCCGTTTGGTTTCCAACCGTCCGGGTTCGGGGTAGCGAGATGAGAAATTTAACAGGCGCATAGGATCCCCCAAATCCTACTGTGCAGCGTCGGGCAGTCTGGTTCCCAGAACCTCACTGATTTCTGCCTGACTCGGCACATGCGAAACAGGTCCGATTGCCGCAATTGTCGGTTTGTTTTCGGTAAACAGGCGCATCGCGAGATCGCTCAGCCGCTCAACAGTGAGGGCGTTCAGGCGCTCCATTAATTCACTGTTGGAAATGGGTCGACCAAACAGCAGGATCTGGCGCGCAATCTGCCCGGCCCGCGACGCCGGACTTTCCAGGCTCATCATCAGACCGGCATTGATCTGGGCCCGTGCGCGGTCCAGTTCTTCCTGATTGATCTCCTGGCCGGCCTTTTTGAACTCTTCGAGAACGACCGGAATCAATTCAGGAATATCCGCCTCTTCGGTCGCTGCATGGACACCGAATATGCCGGTATCGGAAAAACCCCAGTGAAAGGCATAAATCGAGTAACACAGGCCGCGCTTTTTACGCACTTCCTGAAACAGACGCGATGACATGCCACCACCAAGCAGCGAGGCAAGAACCTGCGACGCGTAAAAGTCGCGGACATGATAAGCGCGGCCTTCAAAACCGAACAGGATTTGAGCTTCCTGAAGGTCGCGCATGGTGATTTTTTCACCACCTGTATAGAGGCAGGATTCCGGCTCGCGGGCTGGCGTTTCTCCAAAGCAGGAAAACCGGCTTTCGGCCATTTTGACAATTTCATCGTGATCGACATTGCCAGCTGCAGCCAGCACCATATTCGGCCCATGGTAATGATCGCTCAAATAATTGCGCAAGTGGTCGGCTTTGAACGATGAAACGGTTTCAGGGGTTCCCATAATAGAGCGGCCCAGCGTCTGACCATGAAAGGCGGCGGCTTGAAAATCATCAAATGCGACGTCTTCGGGACTGTCCTTTGCTGCCCCGATCTCCTGCAAAATAACATGTTGCTCACGCGCCAGTTCAATATCGTCGAACAGCGAATTGTTGAGGATATCGGACAATATATCAACGGCGAGCGGCACATCATCTTTCAACACGCGGGCGTAGAAAGATGTTGTCTCTGCGCTGGTTGCAGCGTTGACATCGCCGCCAACATTTTCGATCTGGGTTGCGATGTCTCGGGCAGTACGGCTTTTGGTTCCCTTAAAGGCCATATGCTCCAACAGGTGAGCAATGCCGTGTTCCCAGGGCTGCTCATCGCGCGAACCGGCTTTGACCCACACTCCAAGTGCGGCGCTCTCCAGATGCTCCATTCGATCAGTCACAACAGACATGCCATTGGCAAGCTTGCTTACCTGAACATTGCGAGGCAAGGCATCTGAACCACCAGACTGTGCGGTGGGTTTATTGAATTGTTCTTGCTTAGTGCTTGCTACCATATGGCGGACACCTCCCAGTCGTCCGGTCACTCCGTGGTCTACATTTTGGCTCGCGTATTGCTCGAAATATAGCTTTCAACGGCATTCAGATCATTGGGCATTAATGTGTAGTGTTCTTCCCCATCCATCAAGCTTTTGTTTCGATCTGGCAGGCCGGGTCGGGTCCCGCAGGCAGATTCAACAGCATCGGGAAACTTTGCTGGATGAGCGGTGGACAATACCACCATGGGGGCAATTGAACTGCCAAATTGCCGCGCAACGCTAACGCCGACCGCGGTATGGGGGTCGAGCAAATAGCCACTATCACTCAAAACCGAACGAATGGTGCGGTCGACATCCTCATTATTTGCACGCCCTGCAGAAAATCCGCTTTTGATTTCCGACCAGACCGGATCACCCAGTGAAAATGCACCAGACTGCGACAGCGAAGACATGGACTGGCGAATATAGGCGGCATCGCGTTTTGAGGATTCAAACAGCAACCGCTCGAAATTCGAAGATACCTGGATATCCATGCTCGGAGATGTCGTGGCGTGGACACCGGCCGTTTCGTAGCGTCCACTTTCCACAGTACGTGCCAGGATGTCATTTGCATTGGTGGCAATGATCAGTTGATCGATTGGCAGCCCCATCTGTCGGGCACAGTAGCCAGCAAAGATGTCGCCGAAATTACCGGTTGGCACCGCGAAAGAAATTTTTCGGTCCGGGGATCCCAGACTGAGACCTGCCGTAAAATAATAGACGATCTGGGCCATGATCCGGCCCCAGCTGATCGAGTTGACACCCGACAGGGCGTGTTGATCCCTGAAGGCGTGATGATTGAACATGGCTTTCACCAGCGCCTGACAATCATCAAAATTGCCCTCAATTGAAAGGGCATGAACATTGGGGTCGTCGACGCCCGTCATTTGCCAGCGTTGCACATCCGACACCTTGCCGTGCGGAAACAGGATGAAAATGTCTGAATTGTCGCGTCCGCGAAAAGCTTCGATTGCAGCACCACCGGTGTCGCCCGATGTGGCACCAACAATCGTCAGCCACGAACCACGCTTTGCAAGAATGTGATCAATCACCCGGGCGAGCAATTGCATGGCAACGTCTTTGAAAGCCAAAGTCGGGCCATGGAAAAGTTCCTGAACGTATTCATTTGAATCAGTCTGGATCAAAGGTGCGACTGCCGGATGTGCAAAAGCGCTGTAGGCCTCATCAACCATGTCAGAAAATTCTGCGCTACTTATCTCGTCGCCAAGAAAAGGTTGCAATACCGTCTTGGCAACATCGCCATAAGACTTCCCTCGCAGGTCACGTAATGCCTTGTGATCCAATTTAGGCCAGATTTCAGGGACATAAAGTCCACCATCGCGGGCCAAACCGGTGAGAACAGCATCGCTAAATCCTAGCGTTGGTGCATCACCACGGGTGCTGATATATTTCATGGATTTACTTTTGCTGTTTGGATACGCGATGGCAGGATGTGCGGGAAACTAGTGGAACGTGGCTAGAATTCCAACTTAAAAGGGACAACGAAGATCAGGGTCTCGCCAATCAATTTCCGGCCTGCTATAGCGAAGCAACACGTTCAATGGTTGTAAACAGATGAGGCGCCAGGTGAGTTTGTCACGAGTTAGGATTAAGTCTATGAAAACGCTGCTAAGTTTGTGTGGAGTGGCGTTTCTGGCAGCGTGCCAGACATCCGGACCTGACGGTGTGCTAAGCGGTGTTCTGCCAAACAAGAAGCAGGAACAGCAGACTGCAAATGCCCAGCTTGAACCGGGCGTCAATCCTAATGCCAATTCCAAACTGATCAATGTGCATAACAAACTGACGGATTATTGTCCCGCTGTGCGCATTCGTGCGGGCACAGAATCAATTCGATTATACAAAGGCAAGGATCGTTCCAAGGGCGACAATATTCGATATCAGGCAACCTTGACCAAGGTGGCACGCCAATGCGCCTATGTCGGGGAAAATCTTGAAATTACTGTTGGTGCACTGGGTCGTGTAATTCTCGGACCCGCTGGCCAGGCGGGTTCTGTAAAGCTGCCCATTCGGGTTGCGGTACAGCAAGGTGATTGTTCACGCCATTTCGAATTGCATCAAACTGAAGCTGCAATTGCCAGCGGGACCTCATTTTCGAAATTCGAATTTGTTGATGAGAAGATCGTTATACCCGCACCAACATCGATCAACGTGCGCATCTTTCTTGGATTTGATGAAACTCCGAAGGCTCAGTCGAGTACCGCGGCCTGCACCTGAAACCATTTAGGCCATCAGGCCTTCCCATTCAGAAAAGGCTTCGATGATTGCCGGAATATCGGCAAGGCGTCGAACCACGGTCTCTGCCCCAGCTTCTGTCAGTTCATCAGCATGTGCCGGGTGGGTGTGTGAACCTCCGGTAAAACCAATCACCCGCATTCCCGCCGCTTTGCCGGCCTTGATGCCTGCAATGGAATCCTCGACGACGACACAATTTTCCGGCGCAATCCCAAATTCCTCAGCAGCGTGCAGGAAAACGTCTGGTTCGGGTTTGCGTTTTTTTGATTCAATGTCGTGGGCAGAAAAAACATAGGGGCGAAAACGGTCCCATAATTCGCCTCGGGTCATTTCAATTTTCAGTTTTTCCATATCTGCGTTGGAACATACACATCTTGGCTGGTCGAGCTGGTCGAGCAATTCGTGGATGCCGGGCATTGGCTTCGCTTCGCGCCACAGTTTATCCCGCATCTTCGATTTGACCGTCTTGATATGATCATCGGGCAGGCTTCGCCCAAGTTCGGCTTCCATCGTTTCTTTCACCACCTCTGATGAAGTGCCGGCAAAGCGAGCAGAAAACTCCCTGGATGTCATTTTGATACCATAGGCGCTCAATGCCTCAACTTCGCATTCCGCAGCCAGCAATTCGGTGTCCATAATGGTGCCGTCACAATCAAACAGCACAAGTTCACAAGCCGCCATCTTTATTCTCCCGAAGTGAATCAAGCCTCCTTTAGATCATGGCGAGCAGAAATGTCACCTGCTTAAACAAATATTCACCTTGCTGGGTAACCTTACCCAAAGCCTAAATTTGTTTTGCGTCCAGGTGTTCTATGCGAGTTGTAAAAGCCGCCGATCTTAATCGGCAATCCCGTTCCTCTTCCAAAAAATCGTCAGATCAGTCTTCTTGGTTGAACTCGATCATAAAAGGCGACTGTGTTGCTGCGCTGGAAGCACTGCCGGCCAATTCTGTCGATGTGATTTTCGCAGATCCTCCATACAATCTGCAGCTCGGCGGAGATTTGGCGCGTCCGGATCAATCAAAGGTCGACGCCTGCGATGATCACTGGGACCAGTTTGACACATTCCGCGCCTATGATGATTTCACTCGGGCCTGGCTGCTGGCAGTGCGTCGGGTGCTGAAACCCAATGGAACAATTTGGGTGATTGGCTCGTACCACAACATTTTCCGTGTCGGCACCATTCTGCAGGACATGCAGTTTTGGATTCTCAATGACATTGTCTGGCGCAAAACCAATCCGATGCCAAATTTTCGGGGTCGACGGTTCACCAATGCCCATGAAACCATGATATGGGCGTCACGTGACCAGAATGCAAAGAGCTACACTTTCAACTATGACGCCATGAAAATGGCCAATGATGATATTCAGATGCGCTCCGACTGGGTATTCCCCATCTGCAATGGTGGCGAACGCTTGAAAGGCGCCGACGGCAAGAAAGTGCACCCCACCCAAAAACCGGAAGCGCTTTTGCGCAGAGTACTGATGTCCTCTACAAAGCCCGGTGATGTTGTGCTTGATCCGTTTTTCGGCACTGGAACCACAGGTGCAGTGGCAAAGCGTCTGGGTCGAAACTTTGTCGGAATAGAGCGCGAACAGGACTATATCGACGCTGCATCGGCCCGTATTGAAGTGGTTGTTCCCGCAAAACGTGCCGAACTGGTTGTCACGACCGGCAAACGGGCCGAACCGCGCGTGCCCTTTGGCGCGATCATCGAGACCGGACTTCTGTCAGTCGGGGATGTTCTTCAAGACAGCAAAAAACGTTGGCAAGCCAAAATCCGGGTTGACGGATCGCTCGAATGGAATGGCGAAACAGCCTCCATCCACCGCATGGGCGCCAAGGTTCAGGAACTGGATGCCTGTAACGGATGGACTTTTTGGTATGTCGATAAGGGCGAAGGATTCCAGCAAATTGACGAGTTGCGCAAAAAATACCGCGCCGAACTCGGGAACGCTGCCTGAGCGGTTTTAGCCGTCAAGTCCGTATGCGGCCAACTCTGCCCGCAGTTTAGGTGCTCCTTCGAGCCCGGCAAAATGGATCGCCTGCCAGCCGAATTGTCGTGCCGCTGCAATATTGTTTGCGCTGTCATCGATAAACAGCGTGGTCGCAGGGTTTAGCTCATGCTGGCTTGTATGGTGGGCATAAATGGCGGCGTCCGGCTTCACCAACCGAACATCTCCGGATACTGTTTCACCGCGGGCCAGGGTTAAAAATCCAAATTTCTCCTTGGCTTCCAGGAACGTGTGCTGATTGAAATTAGTCAGCAGTGTCAGGTCGTGGCCGGCATCAATCAGTTCGGCATACACTTCAGCAACATCCTCATAGGCGTGAGGAACGCTCTTTATCCAATCTCCACGATAAGCACGAATTAAGCGGGCTTTTTCCGGGTGGTCGGCGATCAGCAGATCTTCGGCTTCGCGCCAGTCGCGCCCGCGATCTTGCTCCAGGTTCCAGTCAGGAGAGCAAATGTGGCTCAAAAAATATTGGCGTTCGTCGGCATCCGGGATCAAGTCGAGATAGACCAGTTCCGGGTCCCAGTGGATCAGCACCCTGCCGATGTCGAATACGATGTGGTCGATTTTTGTCATTTGGGAACCTTAAATAGATCATCGGCAACCGCCGAAATAACTTTCTTCATGACCGTTGGCAGAGCTTCGCCGCCGATCTGGTGTTGCAGGGACCACCATCCGTCCCCCGGCAACATGTTTACATGGGCTGACCACACTTCCAGTTCAAGGTGAAAGTGGGTGAATGTATGGCGGATATGTCCGTGCGGAATCCAGTCCCCGACAATTGGTGCGGCGGCATATCCCGTGGCACCATTTTTCGACGCCGTCCAGCCGGTTGTCGGAACCACAGACATGCCTCCCAACAGACCCTTGTTGGGCCGCTTGGTCAGCCAGATAGCTCCGTCGGGGCGTTGCGCCACAAAGGCAGCACCAACGCGGGTAGGTTTGGGTTTTTTGGGCGCTTTGACAGGAAATTGCTCGGCAATTTGTTGGATATGACCCTGGCAATCATCGTTGATCGGACACAGCGAGCAGGCGGGATTGCGAGGTGTGCAAATTGTTGCTCCCAGATCCATCATCGCTTGAACAAAGTCCCCGGGCCTGTCGGCAGGGGTTACCCTATCCATAAACTCGCGGCAGTGCTCCTTGACCTGGGGCAGGGGTGTGGAATTTGCCGTATGTCTGGTGCTGACCCGTTCAATGTTTCCATCAACCACGGTGGTGCGCTCGCCGAAGGCAATGGCGGCTATTGCTGCGGAGGTGTAAGGTCCAATACCGGGCAGCTTTTGCAATTCCGCAGCGGTTTGTGGAAATTTTCCGTCATGCTCACTGGCGACTTTGTCGGCGCAGGCTTTCAGATTGCGGGCCCGGGAATAATATCCAAGTCCGGCCCAGGCTTTCATGACATCTTCCAGATCGCAGGCCGCAAGATTTTTGACGGTTGGCCATTTGGCAATAAATTTTTCAAAGTATGGCCCAACTGTTGCAACCGTCGTCTGCTGAAGCATGACTTCCGACAACCAAACGTGATATGGGTCTGGCAACACCCCTTGACGGCCCTCACCGGGGCTGACACGCCATGGCAGGGTGCGGGCATGGCTGTCATACCAGGCCAGCAAGCGTATATTGATCGGTTTCATGGAGGCCACTTTTTGTCGGACGGAACTAAAAAGCAATGGACAAACCGACGTGGTGCGCAGCCGGTTTCTGATCTGGTGTCAAAATTGCTTGATCCGGTTATCGAACGCCGCGCCGGCATGACCATGGACCTTATCGCCTCTTGGCAGGAAATTGTTGGCACCCGGCACGCTGATCGAAGCCGGCCCGAGAAACTTCAATGGCCCCGCCCGCCCGGCGGGGAATTAAGCAGCGTTGAGGCGGGAGGAGCCCAAGCGTTTGAAACGGCCACTCTGGTGGTCGCCTGCGACGGTGGACATGCGCTTTATCTGCAGCATGACAGCGATACAATATTGGCGCAGATCAATGATTATTTTGGGTTTTCTGCAGTTGGGCGATTGAAGCTGGTGCAAAAACCGATCACCACTGGCTCGGATGCCAGATCAGGCCACAAAAAATCGGCTGGTCATGGTGCAGCAAATCTCGCCGCCGACCACCAAACCCGGCTAAATGACCTGATAGGCAATGTTGAAGATGAGCAGTTAAAGAATGCGCTTGAAAATCTCGGGCGTGGGGTGTTCAGCGAGCGTTCATCGCCAAAAAAGTAATCTGACGAAGAATTAATAAACCGGACGAAATGACGACTGGAAAATGTCATCAAAAGGCCATAGCTTTGGGTCAATCTGCCCATAATTCGGCGACCGGCGTGTCGCCTCGACAAGGAAAAAATACATGAATTTGCCTGATCGCAGACAGTTTCTCGCCCTCTCAACTGCCCTTGCCATTTCACCCTTGCTGGGGGCGCAGGTTCAGGCTCAAACCGTAACCGGCTTGTTTGACGACATCCCATTGGAAGATGATGTCATGGGCGAAATCAACGCCAAGGTGACTATTGTTGAATATGCCTCGATGACGTGCCCGCATTGCCGGTCATTCCACGAAGAAATTCTGCCCGTTATCAAAGAAAAATACATCTCAACCGGCAAGGCCAAATATATTCTGCGCCCCTTTCCCTTTGACGGAGATCGCCGCGGAGAGGCTGCTTTCATGCTGGCAAAATGCGCGCCCAATGGTGCCTATTATGCGATGATTGACGCATTGTTTTCCACTCAAAACGTCTGGGCTGGTAAAGGCAATCCGGTTCCCGAGCTGCTGCGCTTGTCCAAGCTTTCCGGGATGACTGAGGCAGACTTCAAGGCCTGTTTGGGAAATCAGGAATTGCTGACCAAAATTGTTGATGGTCGCAACAAGGCTGTGAAGGATTTTGGGGTTCGTGCGACGCCAACAGTGTTTGTCAATGGTGAGAAACTTGGGGATTCAACAGTTGAATCGCTCACCAATGCCATTGAAGCGGCGCTCTAGTGATATAAGCCACCCATAATTGGTGCCCGGATGCTATCATAGCCGGGTAGCCATTTGATTCGCTTTTCGGTTTGGGTCGCGGCATGGAATTTAACAAACTTCGTCTCCTGGGCTTCAAGTCATTTGTTGAGCCCACCGAGTTCGTGATCGAAAAAGGGCTGACCGGCGTGGTCGGCCCCAATGGCTGTGGCAAGTCCAATCTTGTTGAAGCCCTGCGCTGGGTGATGGGCGAAAATTCCTACAAGAACATGCGCGCGGCCTCGATGGATGAAGTGATATTCGCCGGTTCCGGTGGACGACCGTCCCGCAATATGGCCGAAGTGGCCCTGTTCCTCGATAATTCCACCCGTGAAGCGCCCGCAGCCTTTAACGATGCCGATGAACTTCAAGTGTCGCGACGCATCGAACGTGAAGCGGGATCGGTCTATCGCATCAATGGCAAAGATGTGCGTGCCAAGGATGTGCAATTGCTGTTTGCAGATGTATCCACCGGTGCCCGTTCCCCGTCGATGATTGGTCAGGGTCGGATCGGTGAGTTGATATCGGCCAAACCGCAGGCACGCCGGGCATTGCTGGAAGAGGCGGCAGGCATTTCCGGCCTGCATTCGCGCCGCCATGAGGCGGAATTGCGGTTGCGTGCGGCGGAAACAAATCTCGAACGGCTGGATGACGTTATTGCCCAGCTGGAAACGCAGCTGGATAGCCTCAAGCGTCAGGCTCGCCAGGCCAATCGCTATCGCAATATCGCCGGCGATATTCGCAAGACCGAAGCAACCATCCTGCATTTGCGCTGGGCAGCCGCCAAACAGAGCCTGTCAGAAGCTGAAAGCGCGCTGACACAAGCAACGGTTACCGTTGGTGAAACCCAGCTGGTGCAGACAGAAGCCGCAAAGGCGCAGGCAATTATCGCGTCAAAATTGCCGAATTTACGCGAAGATGAGGTCAAAGCGGCTGCCGCTTTACAACGGGTGATTATTGCCCGCAACCAGCTTGATGAAGAGGCCAAGCGGGTTGAACGCCGCAAGCGAGAGATGGCGGCGCGCGCTACCCAACTGGAATCTGATATTCAGCGCGAAGAACAGATGGTTGCGGAAAACAGCGACATCATTTCCCATCTGGCTCGTGAAGAAAAACAACTGACGTCTGAAACTGAAGGTCGCGAACAACGCGAAGCAGAAACCAAACGCAAATTGGACGCGGTGACTGAAGAATTGGCTGAGGGTGAACAGGTCTTGAATGGTCTGACCCAGGAACTGGCTTCAATTCGCGCCCAGACCAGTCAGATTGAGCGGGCTTTGCAGGATGGTGCGGAGCGAAAAATCCGGCTGGAAGGTCAAGTCACCAGCGTCGAACGTGAATTGGCTGAATTGACGTCAAAAATCAGCGAAGTCACCGATATTGCTGAAAAAACCCAATTGGTGAGTGATCTGGAAGTCGCTGTGGGTGAGGCTGAAGCCGCAGCGCTGAAAGCTGAAAAAGACGCCGAAACCGCCCGCGAGACTGAGCAATCGGCGCGCGCGCCCGTCACTGAAGCGCAGGCGAAAATCAACCAGATTGAAACCGAAGCCAGGACTTTGGCCCGGGTGCTGAATTCCGGAGGCAAAGACCTGTTTCCCGCTGTGCTGGACGAGATCCGCGCTCAGACCGGTTTTGAAAAAGCGCTCGGTGCGGCATTGGGGGAAGACCTGGAAATGCCGCTCGACAAGTCGGCCCCGGCCCATTGGTCGCTGATCGATGCACAGGACGATGCCGCATTGCCGCTTGGCATTCCGGGCCTGTCCGAATTTGTTTCCGCCCCGGTTGAACTGGCCCGCCGTCTGGCGCAAATCGGGATCGTCTCGAAACCGCAGGGCGATGATCTCTCAGGCCAACTCAAACCGGGCCAACGGCTGGTGTCGACTGATGGCGATCTGTGGCGTTGGGACGGTTATCGGGCCAGCGCAGAAGCACCAACAGCAGCCGCTTTGAAGTTGGAACAGAAAAACCGTTTGGCTGAACTGGATGCGGCGATTGTCGAAGCCACGCGACAGTTGCGTGCGGTCGAAAGCGCATTTGAAGAGGCTCGATTGGGCGTCACAGGAGCACGCGAAACGGAACGTACAGCACGCGAAAACATGCGCGAATTGCAAGCCCGTCTGGGTGAGGCGCGCAAGGATTTGTCTCAGGCAGAACGCTCAGTAGGCGAATTGTCAAACCGCCGTTCAGCGCTGGAAGAGGCAAAGTTGCGTCTGAGCTCAAGCCTTGAAGAAGCTGTAGCTGTCATCGCCGAGGCGCAAACTACACAGGCAACTCTGCCCGGTATGGAGACATTGGAATCCAAAGTGCAGGTGGCCAATAATGCCACCACCGCTTTACGTGCAAACCTGTCTCAAATTCGTGTCGAATATGAAAGCATGGCACGTGAAAACACCATGCGCGTAGAGAGACTGGGAGCCATTGAGCGAGAGCGTACGGCCTGGAATGAGCGGGCTTTGAACGCTGATCGGCAGATCAAAACACTGCGCGAGCGCTTGACCCAGGCACTGGCTCAAAAACAGGAAGTTGAGGAGGCGCCAGACCTGATCGCTGAGAAGCGTCGGGCACTGGATATTCAAATTTCCGACGCCGAGGAAAAACGAAAAATTGCTGCAGATGTGCTGGCGAAGATGGAAAACGATCAGCGGGAAGCTGATAAAATTGCTCACGATGCATTAAATGCACTGTCCGACGCCAAACAGGCCGGTGCCAGGACCGAAGAACGAGTTGCTGCTGCACGTGAACGCCGTCAGGAAGTAGAAGCGCGCATTCGCGAAGACCTTGAATGTGAACCACATCTGGCGCTCAAACAGACCGGCCAGGATGACGAGAGCAAGCTGCCCGAAGCCGAAGCCATGGAGCGCAAGCTGGAGCGTTTGAAAAGCGAACGCGAGCGTCTTGGTGCGGTTAATCTGCGTGCTGAAGAAGAACAAAATGAAGTGCTGGAACAGCGCGACACACTGGTCAGCGAAAGAGATGATCTGGTGGAAGCCATTCGCCAGTTGCGCAATGGCATTCAAAGCCTGAACAAGGAAGGCCGTGAGCGCTTGCTCGTTGCTTTTGACGAGGTCAACGCCCAGTTCCAGAAACTGTTTACCCATTTGTTCGGTGGCGGAACGGCGGAACTGCAACTGGTTGAATCCGATGATCCATTGGAAGCCGGATTGGAAATTCTAGCCCGTCCTCCTGGCAAAAAACCGCAGACGATGACCCTGTTGTCTGGTGGAGAACAGGCGCTGACGGCAATGGCCTTGATCTTTGCCGTGTTCCTGACAAATCCAGCTCCGATTTGCGTGCTGGACGAGGTCGACGCGCCGCTTGACGACCACAATGTCGAGAGATTCTGCAATTTGATGGACCAGATGAGTGCCGAAACCGATACAAGGTTTGTGATCATCACCCACAACCCTATTACCATGGCTCGGATGAATAGGTTGTTTGGAGTGACGATGGCGGAGCGGGGCGTTAGTCAGTTGGTGTCGGTGGACTTGCAGACAGCAGAAACCTATCGTGATGCTGGTTGACCGGTTGATTAGCCAAACGCTCAGATAGGGTCAGCCCATGGCCAACGTTGATTTGCAAAATACAGTCCTGTTTCCATTTGGATTTGGAACCCGTGCTCTGGTACCAGACGCAAGCCTGATGGGGATCAAGGGCGCCAATCTGATCGACATGGCAAATATCGGACTACCTGTTCCACCGGGATTTGTGCTGAACGCTCTGCTCGGACAAAAGGTTGCCGCCGGTCAGGACGCTCTGGAAGCTTCCGTTCGCAAAGAAATACGTCACACAATAGACGAGCTGCAAAACCACATGGGGCGCCAATTCGGCACCGGACCAAGACCGCTTTTGTTGTCGGTGCGCTCTGGTGCCGCAATATCCATGCCCGGCATGATGGATACCGTGCTGAACCTTGGGCTGAACACTACGACGGTCGCGGCACTCTGCGAGGAAACAGGCGACCCGCGATTTGCCTGGGACAGTTACCGTCGTTTCATTCAAAGTTTTGCGATGGTGGTTCTGGATCTGGATGGCGAAGATTTTGAGGATGTGTTGGACGAGATTCGGGAGCGCAACCATGTAGAAACCGACGCTGAACTGACGGCATCGGCGCTGCAGGAAGCGGTAGAAACTTTCTTGCAGATTGTTGAACAAGCCAGTGGCCAGGCGTTTCCTCAAGACGTGTTTGCTCAACTGAGCCTGGCGTTGTTGGCGGTTTTCAATTCATGGAACACATCGCGGGCAAGGCGCTACCGCGATCTGCATGACCTATCGCATGTCGGCGGAACGGCGGCGGTCATCCAAACGATGGTTTTCGGCAACCGCGACGGCAATTCTTGCACCGGTGTGTATTTTACCCGCAATCCATCAAATGGCGCAGCCGCCCCCTATGGCGAATATATGCCAAATGCCCAGGGCGAAGAGGTTGTCTCTGGCATTCGCACTCCCATGGAATTGACCGAAGCTGCGCGGGTCGCTGGATTATCGGACAACCCGTCCATGGAAAAACTGATGCCCGATGCTTATGAGACATTGATAGGTTTCGGCGGTCAGTTGGAAAACCATTACCGCGACATGCAGGAAATCGAATTCACTGTTGAAAGTTCAAAGCTGTATTTGTTGCAAACCCGCAATGGCAAGCGAACGCCAAAAGCCGGGCTCAAGATTGCCGTGGATATGGTCAACGAGAAACTCATATCCAAGCGGGAAGCGCTTCAATCCTGTGACACGAACGCCCTGGAAGCGATGCTGGTATCGCGTATTGATGCCCCACCGGGTACCGCCTTTGTCGCCAAGGGCCTTCCGGCATCTCCGGGGGCAGCCACTGGCGAAATCGTTTTTACATCGGAGGCCGCGGTCGAACTGCGTGAAAATGGCAAAGACGCCATTTTGGTGCGCGCCGAAACAGATCCAAGAGACGTACACGGCATGCACGCCGCAGCCGGGATCTTGACCTCTCGCGGTGGCATGACCAGCCATGCGGCGGTGGTTGCACGGGGCATGGCCAAACCCTGTATTACGGCTGCCATGATGTTGAAGATTGATCTGGCTAGCCAGACTTGCAGCGCATCAGGTCTGCAACTCAATGCCGGGGACATTATTTCCATTGATGGTGGGGCTGGTACTGTCTATCTGGGCGCCCAACCGATCGAAACCCCCGAACCGGATGGGGATTTGGCGATTTTGCTGAACTGGAAAGACCGGGCTGATCTAAGCAGAACGTAAGTTTTCCTTGCGGACCCAGGCTTCCGCATCATCCAGGGCGCGTTCAAGCCGATCAAATAATTCGTTAAGTTCCGCTTCGCTGATTATCATCGGCGGGCACAGGGCGATAGTGTCACCAATGGCGCGCAAAATGGCTCCGTGATCCTGACAGAATACCGCACATTGTGGGCCAACACCCTGTTTGGGATTGAAGGACCTTTTGGTTGATTTGTCAGCAACCAGTTCAACACCACCCATCAGGCCGGAATTCCTCACTTCTCCAACCAGCGGGTGGTCAGCGATTTTGGCCAGTCTGGCTTCAAACAGCGGCGTAATGGCCCGCACCTTGGCGCAAATATCCATGCGCTGATAGATTTCTATCGCCTTGACCCCGAGGGCGCAGCCCAGCGGGTGTCCGCCATAGGTATAGCCATGACCAAAGGTTCCAATCTTTTCAGACTGCTGTTCCAGTGCCGCCATCATGAAGTCTGGAATCATCACTGCCCCAAGGGGTGCATAGGCTGCGGTGAGCTGTTTTGCCGCTGATATCATGTCAGGCTTCATGCCGTGAGACGTCGCGCCGAACCATTCGCCCGTGCGGCCAAATCCATTGATAACTTCGTCATCAATCAGCAGAATGTCATGCTCTTTAAGAACCGGCTGTATCGCTTCAAAATAGCCGCTCGGTGGTACTAATACGCCACCGGCTCCCATCACGGGTTCGGCGATCATCGCAGCAATCGTATCGCCACCTTCGCGCTCGATCATAGCTTCAAGCGAGGCGACCAGGCGTGCGACGAATTCTGCTTCATTTTCACCATCTAGACCAAACCGGTAGTGGTGCGGACATTCGGTGTGCAGAATGCCGTCAAATGGCAAGTCGAAATCCATGTGATTGACCGGCAGGCCGGTGAGCGACGCGGCCATCAGAGTGACACCGTGATAGGCCTTGACGCGTGAGATAATCTTCTTCTTTTTCGGTCGTCCCAGTGCGTTGTTGTAATACCAGGCAAGCCTGATCTGTGTATCGTTGGCCTCCGAACCGCTGGACGTATAAAATACCTTCGACTGGGGTGTTGGTGCCAACTCCTTCAGTTTTTCCGCAAGCTCTATGGCGGGCTCAGTTCCTCGGCCGCCAAATTGGTGATAATAGGGCAGGGTGCGCAACTGCTTCTCTGCTGCCTCGATCATCTCCTCATTGCCAAAACCCAGACCGGCACACCAAAGGCCGGACATGCCCTCAATAAACTCGTTCCCCTGGGTGTCGTAGATAAATACGCCCTTGCCGCTGGCCATGATCGTTGGTCCGGTTTCGCGCAATTTATGCAGCGGTGAATAGGGGTGCAAAACAGCGTCCAGATCTCTGGCCTGCAGGTTTGAAAGTGGCTGGGTCATCAACAGATACCGTTTGAGTTGGTTTGGGCCACCGTAAGACCATTTGGAGGCATCGGGCAACTCAATTTAACAGGACAGGCCTCTTTACCGGCGCGCCAGTTTCACCCAATATTCAGTTTGGAAATGGGAGACTAAAATGCTGGGACTGATGCAAGAATGGCCGCTATTGTGCCACAAGATCCTCGATTATGCCGCTGCTCAACATGGGGACCGAGAAATTGTGTCGCGGTCGGTTGAAGGGCCGATCGTTCGAACCACATATTCCGATATTCATGCACGGGCCAAAAAGGCATCTCAAGCATTGGAAGCCGACGGCTTTGGACTGGGTGACCGCATCGCCACGCTTGGATGGAATTCAGCCCGGCATATGGAAGCCTGGTACGGCGCGATGGGAGTCGGCGGAGTTTATCACACGCTCAATCCGCGCCTGTTTCCTGAGCAAATTGCCTGGATTATGAATCATGCGGAAGACAAGGCACTATTTGTCGATCTCAGCTTTCTGCCCATCGTCGAAGCAATTGCCGACAAAGTCCCCAGCCTGCGCAAGATTATCGTTTTGACCGACGCGGATCATATGCCGGAAAACAGCAAGGTCGAGATGGTCGACTACGAAAGCTGGATTGGCCGGCAGGATGGTGATTATGCTTGGAAACAGTTCGACGAAAATACCGCCTGTGGCATGTGTTACACGTCGGGCACAACAGGTGACCCGAAGGGGGTTTTGTATTCCCACCGCTCCAACGTGTTACATGCGTTGATCTCGGTTCAGCCTGATGCGCTGAATCTGGGTTCCAATGAAGTTATCATGCCCGTGGTACCTATGTTTCACGCAAACGCCTGGGGTATTGCCCATTCTGCGCCGATGGTTGGTGCCAAGATTGTCAATCCCGGCCCCTTGATGGATGGTGCATCAATCTACGAATTGCTGGACACTGAAAAAGTCACAATGACTGCAGCAGTGCCGACAGTCTGGTTGATGCTGCTGTCTTATCTGGAAGAGACCGGCAAAAAATTACCGCATCTCAACCGGGTGGTGATTGGCGGCTCGGCCTGTCCTCGGGCAATGACGGAAGCGTTTCAAAATGACTACGATGTGCAGGTTATTCACGCCTGGGGAATGACTGAAATGAGCCCGTTGGGCAGTCTTGGTGTGATGAAGCCGGTTTACGGTGATCTGGAAGGTGATGCGCTTCTGGATATGCAGGAAAAACAGGGTTACGCGCCATTTGGTGTCGAGATGCTGGTGACAGATGATGAAAATTCCGAACTGCCGTGGGATGGCAAGACCTTTGGCAAGCTTAAGGTTCGCGGGCCTGGTGTTGCCAGGGCCTATTTTGGTGGTGCTGGCGAAGAACAGTTTGATGAAGAGGGCTGGTTCGATACAGGAGATGTCGCCCACATAAATGCTAACGGCTATATGCAGATCACGGACCGATCCAAGGATGTAATCAAATCCGGCGGCGAATGGATATCGACGATTGATCTTGAAAATCTCGCAGTTGGTCACCCCGATATTCAAGAAGCTGCGGTGATCGGAATTGTCCATCCAAAGTGGGACGAACGGCCACTGCTGATCTGCATCACGAAAGAAGGCAAGAGCCCCGCAGCTGAAGACATATTGGAGTTCATGCAGGGTAAGGTGGCCAAGTGGTGGATGCCGAATGCGGTGGCTTTTGTCGAAGAAATCCCTCATACCGCGACCGGCAAGATTCAGAAAACCGAATTGCGCAAACAGTTTGCCGATTATCGATTTGATGATGGGTAATGGGACTGGATCTACACAAGACGGCGAACCCTCCGGTTTGCAGACCATCATAAACTGGGCACCTTGCTGATATAAGCAGAGTGTTGAAGTAACGAAATTAAATGCGAGGTGCGGCTCTGGCCATGACGAGCTATGTCGAGCGATTGTCCAGGATTGACCGCCCCGATTCACAGGCGGCGGTGTGGTGTCGGCGTCTGGCCGTGTTTTGTGCGCCTTATCTGCTTATCGTCGTATTGGGCCATCGGTTTGGAGTAGTAGATACGATATCGACATTCTGGCTTTTGGGGTTGGCCATACTGTTGTTGACCGCAGCGATAGTTGCCGGATTTGTCGGATTTTATGAGTTGTGGACCTATGGCTACAGGGGGGGGCATCAGTTCAACGCGCGGGATGCTGTTGGCGGTCTTATTATTGCTGCCGTTTCTTTATCATGCAGTTCAGGCGCTGGTGCTTCCGCAAATATATGACGTGTCCACGGATCTGGATGATCCGCCTACATATGACACGGTGTTGGGGGATCGCAGCGAGGGTATGAATGCGATTGTCGATCCGACCCCAACGCAAAAAGATGTCCAGCTGAAGGCGTATCCTCGGGTAGCTGCGCGACGCTATCCTCTTGATACGGGTAAGGTTTTTCGAGAAGTGGTGGCCCTAATCGGCGATCGTGACTGGACTATATTAACGGCCGAGACGACGCCGGGACAGGCGGCCATCGATGCCGAAGGTTCGGCGTTGGTGGCCAAGCCTGTCGTTGATGCGTCGGGCAATCCAGTGCGCATTCCAACGCCCCGTTATCGCGAAAACGCCCGTCGCCGCCTGCCAGGAGCTGCAAATGGCAGCGCCACGCCGGCATTTGAGACTGTCCAGGTGTCGCCTATCGGTCGCCAGATCGACACGGAAGTCGAAGAGCAGGAAGAACGATACGTTGAGGCCGTCGCAACCTCCCTGCTATTTGGTTTTGAAAGCGATGTTGTACTCCGTCTCGTCGAAGAAGAGGAGGGAACGTTGGTTGATATGCGTTCCACATCCCGTTGGGGCGCACACGATCTGGGGTCCAATGCGGCGCGAATAATTTCGTTCATGAGCGAGCTTGATGACGCGCTGCAAGGTTTACGCCGTTGAATCTGTGTCAGTCGAATTTTGCGGCCAGCGTCCTGAGGCGTCGTTCTGCGGCGGTAAAACCTTTCAGGGAAATATTCATGTGCACAGGCTTGTTCTGGTCGGCCGATACCATCTTAATCTGAGCTTCTATTCCCCGTTTGAGAGCATTTTTCATTTTTTTGTTCAGGCTAAATCTCGCCAAACATCCGGACGGCAAGCACGTGTGAAACGGCGCTTTGACTTTGACTGGTGGGGATTGATTTGCAGTTTTGGCCGCGGCTTCTGATTCACCAACACTCACCACAACTCCTTCAGCAAGGTTCAGACCGAAAGGAGCAATGATCAAGGCATTGACCCCATTTTTACCGGTTTTACCAGGCAGAGCAAAGGCCATGATCAATTGCCCCGATTTCTTGTCTCGCAACTCCTGAATCATCTGGCAATGGCTCGGACTGTCCTCGGCATTTGCGTTCGATTTCTGGCATGAAACTTTCCAATCCGAATAAACTTCATTCAACGAACTTGGTTTGACTTCAGCAACGGAGGCCGTTGTCTGCGCCGTGGCGTCATCAACAATGCCCAGGCCGACAACCACACAAAGAATGAAGGCGGGAAACAACATTGCCGCGCGTTGACTCGTTGATCCGGATGGATGGTGTCGAACCAGTCCGGAAAGCTTGTCTGAAACAGCCGAAACCTTGTGGACCTGTATTATTTTGGCCGAATTTCCCGCCCCGAAATGTGAAGATTCTTTGATTTTGGAGGCAAACATCAATCTGTCCGATGGTTGAATTTTTTCAAACATACAGTTTGATAAATTTCTCACCACTGCACAGATATTAGTTTCGTCGACCGTGATGCTGGAAGATTAACTCAATTATTGCAATGGTTTAGAAGGATTGTGTTTTGGTGATTGGAAAAGGAACTTGGTGAAGCAATTACACATTTTGTGGCTCCTCGCTCACCGGGAGCTTCTTAAGCTTTGTCTACTTCACCCAATAGCGTCCATCCAGCGCGACGGAGCCTTCCGTTTCAACCGCACCCTTGGACACTAAATCTTCCAGATGTGCCAGCACCGACAGGCCTGCTGCACCGTGCAATTTCTTGTCGGTTGTTCGGTAGATCACGGCGACGATCTCGGGAATGGTTTGCCTGCCGTCCTGGATCTGGTTGAGAATCGCCTGTTCACGCATCCGCCGGTGAGAGCGCAGGGCACGAACAAACTGGTGGGCATTTGCCAACCTGCCACCATGGCCGGGAAAATATGTTTGTTGGGGCGCCTTCAGCAGAATGTCGAGCGAGGCCATATAGTCGGACATCGATCCGTCGGGGGGGGCAACAATTGATGTTGCCCATGCCATCACATGGTCGCCGGGGATCAGATAGTCGGTATCGCGCCAGCCAAAGGCCATGTGATTGGCCGTGTGACCGGGTGTGAACAGACAATCCAAAACCCATCCGTCTCCGGCGATTGCGTCACCGTGTTGTAAAACCAGGTGGGGAGTGAAGTCCTTGTCTCCGCTGGCGTCCAGCGGGTTCAGTTCCCCAAGATTAAGCGGTCGGGCCGGTCGGTGGGGGCCTTCAGCATAAATTTCTGCACCGGTCTTTTCTGCCAGTGGTTGGGCCAATGGCGAATGGTCCATATGTGTGTGAGTGACGATAATATGGCTGACCGGGCGATTGCCGATGGCGCCAAGCAAGGCGTTGTAGTGGGCTTCATCTGCCGGGCCGGGATCGATAACGGCAACTTTGTCGACCCCAAGCAAATAGGTATTGGTTCCGTGAAAGGTAAATGGCGAGGGATTGTGGCAGACTACTCTTTGCAACCCGGGAACCATCTCCACAGCCTGGCCGTGTCGCGGGTCGAAGTCGCTTCTGAAATCTGGTGAAGCCATAGGCCTGGAATTTCCTGTGATCGGGTTGAGGTTTGAACATCATTGGCCGCTGGTGTCATGTCAATCGTGTTTTGCGGTTGAGGTTCCCTTTGCCAGGGTCCGGTCCGGGACAAAGGCTGGGAATTGCTGCAAAAAACACGGGCAGCAGCGAATGACTTCTGATAGCTTCACGGGCTAGAACCGTGAACGGTTCTAATGGGAGAAGACAATTTTCATGGGTGATACGCGCCTACCGGAACGACCGTTGGTATCAGCTTCAGGGCTGGCGGCTGATCTCGCAGCCCGTGACGCGGCGGGCAACCCTGTTCGGGTGTGTATCATCGGAGCCGGGGAGATGGGTACCGATCTGGTCACCGCCATCCGCCAGATGCGCGGTGTGGAAATTGCGTCGATCGTTGACCGCAGTCTGACCCGTGCCAAGCCAGCCATGGAAATTGCCGGCTATGGGGACGACGCCAGCAAAATTTGCGAAACAGCGCCAGAAATCTCCAGAACGTTTGAGGCAGGATGCATTCCCATTGTCCAAGATGCCCACCAGGCATTGTCGCATGACCTGGTTGACGTTGTGGTAGATGCAACCGGCGTGCCGGAAGCCGGAGCGGAGCTCGGAATGGCCTCGCTTGAAGCCGGCAAACATCTGGTGATGATGAATGTTGAAGCCGATGTCACAGTCGGGGCGATGATGCAGGATATCGCGGCCCGCAAAGGTTTGGTTTACACCGTGGGTGCAGGCGACGAACCCAGTTCTGTTATGGAAATGTATGACTGGGTCACTGCCTTGGGTTACCCCGTTGTCGCTGCCGGCAAGGGCAAGAACAATGCGTTTCGCATTGATGCGGTGCCGGATGATTATCGCGAGGAGGCCGAGCGTCGCAACATGAACCCGCGGATGCTGGTGGAGTTTGTTGACGGCTCAAAAACCATGGTCGAAATGTCGTGCATCGCCAACGCGACCGGCCTGATGCCCGACAAGCCGGGGATGCACGGGCCGGATTGCGGACCTGAAGATTTACACAAAGTTTTATGCCCGGTGGAAGATGGCGGCATTTTAAACAGCCGGGGCTGCGTGGATTTTTCGGTTGGCAAGGGAGTCGCGCCGGGGGTTTTTGTCATCGCCGATATGCGGCACCACCGGATTCGGGAACGGATGAACGATCTGCATTTGGGTCCAGGGCCATATTACACGTTTTTTCGCCCCTATCACCTGACCAGCCTTGAAGTGCCGTTGTCGGCGGCAAGGGCGGTGCTCTACGGCACCAGCGATATGAAACCTTTACCGCGCCCGGTGGCCGAAGTTTGTGCATTGGCCAAGAAGGACCTCAAAGCAGGGGACCAACTCGATTTCATTGGCGAGACTTGTTACCGCTCCTGGGCAATGCGGGCCGATGAAGCGCGAAGCTTGGGGGCGTTGCCGGCTGGTCTTCTGGACAAAGGTCGAGTGCTCAACGATATTTCCAAGGGAAGTTTGATGACCCGGCACGACGTTGCCGTGAGAAAAGATACGCCGCTATATAATTTGAGATGCCAGCAAGACGCCTGGCTTGGTCATGAGGCAGTTGCATGAATCAAATTGACAATCAGCAGGGTTATCCCCGTGACATGGTCGGATACGGCCGTACTCCCCCGGATCCGAAATGGCCTGACGGCAAGAAAATTGCAGTGCAATTTGTCATTAATTACGAAGAAGGTGGCGAAAACAATATTTTGCATGGGGATGCTGCTTCGGAAGCATTTTTGTCAGAAATCGTCGGCGCCGCCGCATGGCCCGGCCAGCGGCACATGAATATGGAATCCATTTATGAGTTTGGGTCGCGCGCAGGCTTCTGGCGGCTTTGGCGAATGTTTACCCAGCGCAAAATGCCTGTGACGGTCTTTGCGGTGGCAACGGCGCTTGAAAAAAATCTTCAGGCCGTTGAAGCCATGCGGGAAGCCGGGTGGGAAATCGCCACTCACGGATTGAAGTGGATCGACTACAAGGACTATGGCCGCGACAAGGAGCGAACCCATATTGAAAAAGCCTGTCGGATCCACGAAAAGGTCACCGGAGCACCTCCTGCCGGTCTTTATCAGGGGCGCACATCGGTCAACACACTCGACATAGCCATGGAAATGAACTGCTTCGACTGGCTTGCAGATGTGTACAGCGATGAACTGCCCTACTGGGTTAGCGCCCACGGCGGTCATCATCTGCATGTGCCGTATACGCTGGACGCAAACGACATGCGGTTTGCCACGCCCCAGGGATTCAATAGCGGCGATCAATTCTACGCCTATTTGAAGGACAGCTTTGACTGTCTGATAGCGGAAGGTCGGGCAGGGGCCCCAAAAATGATGTCAGTTGGCTTGCATTGCCGATTGGTTGGTCGACCGGGGCGTGCACTGGCGCTGGCAAGGTTTCTGGATCACGTTGCAGCCCATGACGATGCTTGGATATGCAGCCGCGGTGAAATTGCCAGCCACTGGAGGCTAAACCATCCTGCACCGATTTAATCTTGACGGATCGCTCGAAGACACCAAGATTGTTGCTGCACGATGCAATTTCACTTTTCCCAAGGTGAATTGCGAATGAGCGAGACCAAACTGATGATTTCTTTGTCGACATTGAACGACATGACTGATGATGAGTTTGTTGAGATTCTCAAAGATATTTTCGAGCATTCCGCATGGGTTGCGGAAACCGTGAGGGGGGATCGTCCGTTCAAGTCCGTGCGCAGTTTGCATTCTGCAATGGTTGCAGCGGTCGCAGATGCATCGCAACGGGCGCAATTGGATTTGATCTGCGCGCATCCCGATTTGGCAGGCAAGGCGGCATTGGCGGGGGAGTTAACGGAATCATCAACAGACGAGCAGGCCGGAGCCGGCCTGGACACGTTGAGTTCGGACGAATTTGCCGCCTTTCACAAGCTGAATGATGGCTATCGCTCAAAATTCGGTTTTCCGTTTATTCTCGCGGTCAAGGGCCACGATAAACATTCAATCCTTAAAGCCTTTCAGACCCGGTTAGAAAATGATCTGGAGCACGAGCAAATCGAAGCGCTGCGACAGATCGCTGAAATTGGCCGTTTCCGTTTGGAAGCACTGCTTAAACACGAGGCCTAAAATCATATGTCAAAACTTTCCACCCATGTTCTTGATACTGCCAACGGATGCCCGGCGAAGGGAATGAAAATTGAATTCGTGCGGGCCCCGGGCACCGGGGAAGAATTGCTTAAAACTTGCGTTACAAACAGCGATGGCCGGACCGATGAATTGCTTTTGAGCGCTGAGCAAATGGCCGCGGGGGAGTATGAATTACGCTTTAATGTGGGTGAATATTTTGCCGGTTTGAGCGGCGAAAATTCATCTGATCCGGCCTTCTTAAACATCGTTCCGATCCGCTTTACCATTACCGATCCGCAACAGGGCTATCATGTGCCATTGGTCTGCAGCCAGTGGTCGTTTTCCACATATCGCGGAAGTTAGGAAAAAGCGGTTTTTGACCGCATCAAGTTGTTGCCGAGGTCGATTTCATCGCTTATAGAAGCGGCGACGCTGCAGGCTGATGCAAATCAGTCTGTTTAAGTAACGCGCCTGCTGGGGCGTGGCCAAGTGGTAAGGCAGCGCCTTTTGGTGGCGCCATTCGCAGGTTCGAATCCTGCCGCCCCAGCCAAATTCTTCCTTAACCCAAAAACCGCGCGGTTTCGTTACTCATCAAAGCTGGTCTGAGCATAGGTTTGCACACCTAAAGTTCATTGCACCGTAATTGGGCCATAAAGTTGTATTTTGGTGCAATGCTATCGGGTTTCAATCATAAATTTTCTGCGAATTTAATCGATTGGAATGGAATTTCGCTGAAGCCCGATTAGATTGGATTCGTGGATGGGAAAGAAAGCGCCCAATCATGCCAAACTACTACGTGAATAAACGACAACAGTTGAATGGTGACCATGAGGTTCACACCACCGGCTGTCCACATATGGCTGCATCAGAAGACCGATTGCAGCTAGGCAATCACGCGACGTGCCAGGCAGCCGTAGAGGCCGCAAAAAGGCATTATAAACAGGTCAGTGGTTGCTACCATTGCGCCAATACCAGTCACACAAGCAAAGACAAGTTGGTTGCTGCTGAGTAATTATTACTCATCATGAAACGCAGCAATGAGCAAACTGCGGGTCGGGCGGGATCCGTAATGCCACACAGGCGCTGTCTAGGCCAAATAGGCCAGCAATAGGTGCCGGTGAGCGAAGTTGCCGTCGGTCAGACCACGACGCCAACAACCTGCTCTTCAAATGTTCCAAAATCCGCTTGCACGAATATCTGGGAGCATTTTGCCCTACAGGTGCTTACCCATTTCCACAGCCGTATCCAACATTCGGCAGGAAAAACCCCATTCATTATCATACCAGGACATCACGCGGACAAAATTGCCTTCCGTGACATGGGTTTCTTTCGCGGCCACATTGGAAGAGTGACTGTCGTGGTTGAAGTCTGAGGAGACCAGCGGTTCGTCGCAATAATCCAGAACGCCCTTGAGAGCATTTTCAGTTGCACTTTTGAGCACTGCGTTTACTTCCTCAGCGGTGGTATCGCGACCAGCCACAAATTTCAGGTCAACACAGGACACATTTGGGGTTGGAACCCGGATCGACGATCCGTTCAGTTTTCCCAAAAGTTCCGGCAACACCAAGCCTACAGCCTTTGCAGCACCAGTGGATGTGGGAATCATTGATAGTGCTGCAGCTCGGGCGCGATGCAGGTCACTGTGAGCGGTATCGAGAGTTGGTTGATCGCCGGTATAGGAATGAATCGTGGTCATATAACCTTTTTCAATGCCGAATTCCTCGTGCAGGACTTTTGCAACCGGCGCCAAACAATTGGTGGTGCAAGAACCATTTGAGACAACGACGTCGTCCCCGCCCAGGGTGTCGTGATTGACCCCGTAAACAATCGTCTTGTCGGCTCCGGCCCCGGGGGCCGAGATCAGCACGCGCTTGGAACCATTTTCCAGGTGCAGCGCGGCTTTTTCGCGGCTGGTAAATATACCTGTGCATTCAAAAGCAATATCCACGTCGTTCCACGGCAGTTCACGCGGGTCGCGCATGGCCGTAACCCGCATGGGTCCGCGGCCAACGTCGATCGTGTCGCCATCCACGGTAACGGGAGCAGGAAAACGGTTGTGGACCGAATCGTATTTCAACAGGTGAGCGTTGGTTGCTACCGGTGC
The DNA here is from genome assembly GCA_011087605.1 of Hyphomicrobiales bacterium. Lineage (GTDB taxonomy): Bacteria > Pseudomonadota > Alphaproteobacteria > Rhizobiales > Rhizobiaceae > Pseudahrensia. Next base: position 37,851 of record JAALLE010000005.1, on the reverse strand, counting down.
GAGGTCGTTTATGGCAACCACTTCGATGTCGTTGCGGCCACTTTCGATCAGCGCCCGCAACGTGTTGCGGCCAATGCGTCCAAATCCGTTAATGGCGACTTTGAGAGTCATGCGATGCTCCAGAATTTGCTGGGTTAATGCTCAAGGCAGAAATTTTAATCGGTTTAAATCATTTAGCCGCCTCAGGTCAACTTGGCGATTCAACACAAATGTGTGCGAGAAATTTAAACTATGCCTTGGCGGAAGCTGGGCGAGTAACTACGTTTGTGCCAGCAATGACAATTCGGAAAAACCATCATGACCGCATGCATCACTGGTTGGGCGCACTCGAAATTTGGCAAATTGGAGGGTGAAACAGTTGAAAGCCTGATCACCGGGGTGGCGGCTCAAGCGCTCGACGACTCCGGTCTTGATGCCGGCGACATTGATGAGGTCTATCTGGGTCATTTCAATGCTGGTTTTTCAGCCCAGGATTTCACCGCCAGCTTGGTGTTTCAGGCGTCAGATGAGTTTCGTTTCAAGCCTGCAACTAGAGTAGAAAATGCTTGTGCGACAGGCTCTGCCGCGGTCCATCAGGGCATTAAGTCGATTGAAGCCAGGCGCGCGCGCCATGTGCTCGTGGTCGGTGCAGAACAGATGACAACGACGCCAGGTCCGGAAATTGGTGCCAATCTGCTGAAAGCCTCTTATCTGCCGGAAGATGGTGACACACCGGCCGGATTTGCCGGCGTGTTTGGCAATATTGCACAGGCCTATTTCCAGCGTTATGGCGACCAGTCGGATGCTCTGGCAGCGATTGCTGCAAAAAATCACAAGAACGGTGCGGGAAATCCGTTTGCTCAGATGCAAAAGGATCTGGGCTATGATTTTTGCCGTGCTGAAAGCGATAAAAACCCTTTCGTCGCGGGGCCGCTGAAGCGGACTGATTGTTCGCTGGTTTCCGACGGCGCCGCCGCTCTGGTATTAAGCGATACGCAATCTGCATTGGGCATGGACAAGGCCGTTGCATTTCGTGCCACCGCCCACGCGCAGGATTTTCTACCCATGTCAAAACGCGATATATTGCAGTTCGAGGGCTGCGCGACCGCCTGGTCGAAAGCACTGGCCGATGCCAGGTTGGAGATTAAGGACTTGTCATTTGTTGAAACCCACGACTGCTTTACCATCGCCGAACTGATCGAATATGAAGCCATGGGTCTGGCGGAGCCGGGGCAGGGGGCTCGCGTCATATTGGACGGCGATTCACAAAAGACCGGTAAATTGCCGATCAATCCCTCTGGTGGTCTGAAAGCCAAGGGCCACCCGATTGGGGCGACCGGTGTTTCCATGCATGTGCTCACCGCCATGCAACTGACCAACTCAGCCCCTGACGGCATTCAAATCAGCAATCCCGAGCTTGGCGGTATCTTCAATATGGGTGGTGCTGCTGTCGCAAACTACGTCTCGGTGCTGGAGCGAATCAAATAGCCGGTTGGCAGCCAAGCTTGCGGAAATATCATATTGGCCGGGAAGCCGCACTTCGTTCATCTACTCCCTCGAAGTGCGGCTCAGTCGTCTGATCAAACCCGGGCGACGACTTGTTACACCTTAATGTACGAACCAATTGCGATATTGGTTTGGCAAAAGTCGATCAAATCATTGTGCAAGGCCGATATATGAATGTCTGGTCATCCGGCCCTATAGGCGATAGCTGCCAAATCCGGGTATCTTTATTTCCAGTTTCGCCGGATTGAAGCCGACGACCAGGCCCATGAAATTGAGCTCCAGACCCTCCTCCATTCCAACCACAAGGCCAGCATAACCGCCAGCGGAAAGGCGCAGCGTGCCGGTTTGGTCAAATCGGAACCATTTGCCGTCGTCGGGATAGTCGCGACCGATAGCAGTGGAAGGTGTGGCAGCGTCAAATCCATCCACGGTGCGGATGATGCTGGCGACAAATGTATTGGAATTCGGCCCTGGCCAGATTGTGTAGTCGCCGTGATTTTGCCACCGGTAATTTGCGATTGCCTGTTTAATCTCGGGGATCAGTTTTGCCGCATTGTCGCCCTCAATCAGTTTTTCGATCTTCGGATTGTTGGAATACCAGCGCCCGTCTGCATCGTATGCATTGTGGCGCACTGGACGGCCCCAGCCAACAACTTCATAGCGATCATAGTGAGCTGCATTTTCGGGTTTCAGAACCAACCACGAGTGGGTTGCAAATGCACCTTTATTTCCACCGGTGCGGGCTGACATGAGATAGATCCTTGCGGGTTTGTCATTTGCTGCGGCGGGCAGAATTCCGGCGCTCGACCAATCTGCCTGGTGCCAGCTTGCCGGTTTGTCGTGTGTCGACCAAACAGCAAGGTGAATAAGTGCCGGAACAATGAATATGAAGGCCACGAGAAGTGAGAATCTTCGAATTATTCGCAACATGTCACCAGCCCAACGAAATCAAGCACGCCATCATGGCGGTAAATATGGTGCCAATATGTCGACCTCTGCAACACACATTTGCGTGCAGTCGGCCGAACGTAAGAGCCGGGTCAGCTTACAACATTGCGTTCAATGGTCAGATGCGGAAACGGGTTGCGGGACCCCATTGCAAGGTCCTGGGTGACAGGCTTGTTCCACTCGTGACCGATTATGCCGCCCAGTTTTGCCCGATTGATGACATTGCCGGTAATCGAAGTCGATTTGGCACCTTTAACAACGCTGACAGCAATGCCTTCGCCAACATCGCGAATAATGTTGTTGGCAGCAATCACATTGCGCAGATATGGGCCCCAGCCCAGACCGATGCCGAATTTCGGAGCGCCCTCAATGACATTTCCGGTAACGCTGGCGTCAGCTTCCGCAGCGATGCCAATGCCAAATCCAGCAACTTCCGCTTCATAAGGACCATCAACGTGCATATTACGGATCAGATTGTTGGCACAGACACACAGGCGTCCGCCTTCGTTGAAATTGGCCATTGAAATGCCCATCGTTGCGCCATCAACAATATTGTTGGCAATCAGCGATCCCTGGAACGCAAATTCGCTGTAAATCGCGGTTTCGCCCGATCTCAAGCAGGTATTGCCGGTAATTTGAGCATTGCTGGCGCTGTTGGCGCGGATGGCCGAAAATGCACAGTCGGAAATGTGATTGTTGGAAACCATTACTCCATCGGTGCGAAACAGATTGATACCATTTCCCTGTTGACCTGTGCCGCCGCGCCGCGCCGCGATGCGTTCTATGCGATTGCCCGTGACAATGGTATTGTCTTCGCCAGTTTTCCAGCGGTGCACCAAAATACCACCATTGGAGCAGTCAGTGACATGATTGTTTTGAATGGAAAGACCGGTTGCATTGACGCTGTAAAGACCAGCGACACCGTCCGCACCGGACAGTCGGTTGCGCTCGACACGCCCACCGCAAGTGTCAAGAAAGATCGCTGAACCCAGACTGCCCTGAAAATAGCAATTTTCCACGTGAACCTGTGGACAGGCACGGGCGTTTAGCAGTCCGGCGAACTCATCGCCCAATGGACGGTTGGCCCCATCCAGCGTTATGCCCATAAGTTCAATCGGCTCGCAGCCTGTGCCCGACAACAAGGCGCCTTGTCCGCTATAGACAATGCGGGATGTGCCCGAAATGCCCATCAGGCGGGCGCGGGGAGGCAGATTTATATTGGATACGACATAGGTGCCGGGAGGTAAAAATACCGGCTTGTCTTCGGCCGCCGCCTTGTCCAGCACCCTTTGCAATAGCTGACTTTGGTCGTCATGGGCATCCGGGCGTACGCCAAATTGCGAAGCATCAAGGGAACCGCGCAGGTCAGCAGATTGCGTTCCGGCCGTTTTCGCCAGTGCCGCTGAGGCGCAGAGTGTGCCAATTGTGGGCACAATCAGGCCCGTTCCCGTCAAACCCGTCAAGAATTGCCGTCTGTTCATGTGCCAACCTGAAACATGTGAAGCCATAATCAGGTAAGTCCTGCATTTGTCGTGCCAAACGGGGTAAAACTTGCCGCTCAGTCAATTGCGCCCGTTTGCCGTCGGTTCTATAAGCAAAGCAATGATATCCAGCGAGAAGCCGCAAAATGCTCGAAGAAGGTAAAATCTATCCGGGGACCAGCCGTACCCCGGACGATAAGTTGCAAAAGCCCGAATATCTCAATCTGAAATTGGCCAATCGCCACGGATTGATCACCGGTGCAACCGGTACAGGTAAAACTGTATCTCTGCAGATTCTGGCTGAAGGGTTTTCAAACGCCGGGGTGCCGGTTTTTTGCGCTGACGTGAAAGGTGACCTCTCGGGCCTCGCCAAAGCGGGAAAAGGCAAGGATTTTCTGGAAAAGCGGGCCCAGGACATCGGGTTGGAAGATTATGAGTATCAGGATTTCCCAGCCATATTCTGGGACCTGTTTGGTGATCAGGGGCACCCAATCAGAACCACTATTTCTGAAATGGGTCCGCTTTTGCTGTCGCGACTGATGGACCTCACCGACGCCCAGGAAGGGGTGCTCAATATTGCCTTCCGCATTGCGGATGAAGAGGGGCTGTTGCTGCTCGACATGAAAGACCTGCAGTCAATGCTGACGAACATTGCCGATCGGGCCGACGAGATCTCGCGACGACTTGGCAATGTGTCCAAACAGTCAGTTGCCGCGATCCAGCGGTCGCTTCTGGTGTTAGAACAACAGGGTGGTGATCACTTCTTCGGGGAGCCGGCGCTGGAAATTGCCGATCTGATGCGGACCACCCGCGATGGTCGCGGATCGATCAATGTTTTGGCTGCGGATAAATTGATGATGTCGCCGCGTCTTTATGCGACATTCCTGCTTTGGCTATTGTCAGAACTGTTTGAAGAGCTGCCCGAGGTAGGCAATCCGGATAAGCCGAAGCTGGTGTTTTTCTTTGATGAAGCACATCTGCTGTTTGATGATGCGCCAAAGATTCTGGTTAAGCGGGTCGAACAGGTGGTCAAGTTGATCCGCTCAAAGGGCGTGGGGGTCTATTTCGTCACCCAGAACCCGCTGGATGTGCCTGATGGCGTTTTGGCGCAACTGGGCAACCGTGTGCAACACGCATTGCGCGCCTATACGCCACGTGAACAAAAAGCGGTAAAAACTGCGGCTGAAACATTTCGCCCCAATCCAGATTTCGACGCCATGGAAACGATCACCAATCTAGGCATCGGTGAGGCGCTGGTTTCCACGCTTGCCCGCAAAGGTGTGCCTTCCATGGTGCAGCGCACCCTCATTCGACCGCCACAATCGCGCCTGGGAACGTTGACCAAGGAAGAACGGCGCGATGTCGTCAACAACAGCCCTGTTTACGGTCGTTATGACAAGGGGTTGGATCGCGAATCAGCGTTTGAGATTCTGTCGAAACGCGCCGAGGAAAAGGCAAAGGCTGAAGAAGAGCAGCGCAAGCGCGAGGATGAGGAAAAGAAGCGGCTGAAGCAAAATCGCTCGCGGGGGCGCACTCGCCGTTCGTCGCGCCAATCGGTGGGCGAAGCTGCTGTAAAGTCGATCACCCGTTCGATCGCCACTTCACTGGGCCGCGCGCTGGTGCGCGGTATTCTCGGCAGTTTAAAACGCGGCTTTTAAATCGGCTTTCCATTTGGACCGACCAGTCCGTTTAAGTCTGCCAGAACCAGTTCGGGAGACATGTCCTTGTATTCGTCTGGCTGATTACCACGGTTGCACCAAACGGCGCGAAAGCCAAAATTTGCCGCTGCGGCGACGTCCCAGCGGTTTGATGATTGAAACGACACCGCGTCGGGATAGAGGCGAAAATCGTCAACCACCATCTGATAAACTTCCGGCATCGCTTTGAAAGTACTGATGCGGTCTACCGAAATCACATTGTCCACCAGATCGGCGATGCCAGCAGACTGTACCGCAGCCTCCAACATGCCAGATGATCCGTTGGACAAGATGCCGGTGCTGACATCAGCCTCTTTCAAAGCTCGCAACACTGTCGGCACTTCAGCAAAACAATCCAGTTCCCAATAAGCGTCGAGCAGCAGGTTCTTGGAGCTCTTGTCGGCATCGGGATATTTTTCAAATGCATAGTCGAGCGCTTGTTTGGTGAGTTCCCAGAAGTCCAGATAGCGACCCATCATTGTGCGTGTCCAGGTGAACTCTAATTGTTTGGCGCGCCATGCATCGGATAATTGCGCATGATCAGGCCCCACCGCATCAGCATGCTTGCGAACAGCAGCGTGGACATCAAACAGGGTTCCATAGGCGTCAAAGACGTAGGCGCTGTGCATTTCAATCTCCCGAAAATTTCACCCACTGCAACGCAGGTTGATCATTGCGTCAAGTTGGGCTTTGGGCGAAAGTGCAGAAATGTTCAATTTCACGATGTATTGATGGATGACCGATTTTAGCGATACCTGGACTTATAAAGATGACGCCTGGCACGAGGGTAATATTCCTGTGGTCGGAGCCCGCGAACACGCCTTCTGGCTTGGCTCCAGTGTGTTTGACGGAGCCCGAGCATTTGAAGGTGTAACCCCCGATCTGGATCTGCATTGCGAGCGGGTCAATCGCTCGGCTGCGGCGCTGGGCCTGAAGGCGACCAAGTCGGCTGAAGAAATATATAAATTGTGCAAAGAGGGGGTGGCGAAATTTCCCGATGACGCGGCGCTTTACATCCGACCGATGTATTATGCGACCCATGGCAGCCCCATGGCTGTCGCGCCCTTGCCTGATTCCACTAAATTCATCATTTCAATTTATGTCACACCGATGGCGGCACCAACCGGGTTCAGCGTCACGTTGTCACCATTTCGTCGCCCCACCCAGGAATGCATGCCGCTGGATGCCAAGGCGGGTTGCCTATATCCCAACAACGCCCGGGCGCTGACCGAAGCAGCAAGTCGCGGATATGGCAATGCACTGGTGTTGGACATGTTGGGTAATGTAGCCGAGTTGGCGACGGCCAATATTTTCATGGTCAAGGACGGTGTGGTCTATACACCGGCGCCAAATGGAACATTTTTGTCAGGTATTACCCGCCACAGGGTAATTTCCTTGCTGGACGAAGCCGGTTATGACGTGCGACAGACAACATTGAAAGTCTCTGATTTTGAAGAGGCGGACGAAATTTTTGCAACCGGCAACATGTCGAAAGTCATGCCGATTACAAAATTCGAAGATCGTGACTTGCAACCGGGACCGATCGCGGCCAAGGCGCGGGAACTCTACTGGCAATTTGCACATGCACTTGCCGCATAAACGTTTACTCTTGAGGAGACCTTAAATGGCTTTTACCCTTCCTGATCTTCCCTATGCCTATGACGCGTTGGGCGACTATATGTCAGCAGAAACGCTGGAATTTCATCACGACAAACACCACAAGGCGTATGTCGATAATGGCAACAAACTGGCCGAAGCTGCGGGCATGTCCGACAAGTCGGTTGAAGAGGTCGTGGTTGCCAGTCACGGCAGCAATGCCGGTTTGTTCAACAATGCTGCCCAACACTACAACCACATTCACTTCTGGAACTGGATGGCGCCAAATGGCGGTGGCACCTCTTTGCCGGGTGATCTTCAGGCAGCCATTGATTCCGATCTTGGCGGTTACGACAAATTCAAAGCCGACTTCATTGCTGCCGGTATGACCCAGTTCGGTTCTGGCTGGTGCTGGTTGTCGGTAAAAGACGGCAAGCTGGAAGTTTCAAAAACACCAAACGGCGAGAACCCGCTGGTTCATGGCGCCAGCCCGATTCTCGGCTGCGATGTTTGGGAACACTCCTACTACATCGACTATCGCAATGCGCGTCCGGCCTATCTGGAAGCCTTTGTCGATAATCTGATCAACTGGGATTATGTGGCAGAAATGTATGCCGCCGCAAAAGGCTAGATTGGCCGAATTTTGATCAAGTTGATTATTGGCCCCGCCACTGGCGGGGCCTTTTTATTGGGTTCTGTCAACAGCCTTCGGCGCTCAGGACTGCAAAAACTACTTATATCTTGTCCTAGTTGGGAATAAGCGTTAAGATTACCTCGTCCTCTCTGGACATGTATATCCGGAGATCAGGCGCCGGGAGAGCCCGTTCCCAGATGAGCGGCACCGAAGGAGCAATCGCCCCAGAAACTCTCAGGTAAACGGACTGGGTCTGATGCGGGACAATCTGGAAAGACGGAATTGTGCAAACAATTCGTCACCCAAGGAGTAAGAGCCGGGCACGGCTTGCATCTCTCAGGTCCAACGACAGATGGGGTCGCAAGATTTCTTGCGGATTTCTGTCGTGCCAAAATTCAACAGAATTTCCAAAGATTTCCTGCGTTTATCAACAGATCCGCAGGTAGTAGACGTGCGGGTCCCATCCTTTAGGAGGGGAATATGGAAGCACTTACAAACATGGTCAGCTGGCTAAACGGTGTCGTCTGGGGCGTACCGATGCTGGTTCTCATACTCGGCGTTGGATTTTATCTCACGTTCGGGTTGAAACTTCTAACCATCATAAAAATCCCATTTGGATTTAATCTGCTTTGGAAGGGGCGAATTCCAGGCGATGATTCGGGAATCAGTCCGTTCAACGCGCTCATGACGTCATTGGCCGCAACCATCGGCACGGGAAATATTGCAGGTGTCGCAACAGCGATCTTCCTCGGTGGCCCCGGTGCTGTGTTTTGGATGTGGATGACTGCGCTGGTTGGAATGGCAACCAAATATGCAGAAGCCGTTCTTGCGGTGCGCTTTCGTGAAACCGACGAGCGCGGTAAACATGTTGGTGGCCCGATGTACTACATCAAAAACGGTCTTGGCGATAATTGGAAATGGCTGGCGGTTTGCTTTGCTCTGTTCGCCGGGATTGCCGGATTTGGTATTGGCAACATGGTGCAAGCCAACTCGATCGCCAATGCGTTGAACGCAAACTTTGCCATTCCAGAGTGGATCACCGGCGTTGTCCTGGTCGTTCTGGTCGGTGCGGTTTTGTTGGGTGGTATTGAGCGTATTTCTGATGTTGCCGGTAAGCTGGTTCCGTTCATGGCTGTCGCTTATATCGTGGCCGCCACTATTGTGTTGATTATCAATATTGATGGAATTCCCGGTGCCATCGGCTTGATCTTCACACATGCGTTTACGCCATCCGCTGCAACCGGTGGTTTTGCCGGCGCGGCTGTTTGGGCGGCAATTCGCTTTGGTGTGGCGCGTGGTGTGTTTTCAAACGAAGCCGGTCTGGGTTCCGCCCCGATCGCACACGCTGCAGCATCTACAAAGGGCCCGGTTAGTCAGGGTCTTGTGGCGATGCTTGGAACATTCATCGATACGATCATTGTTTGTTCGTTCACCGCTCTGGCGATTATATCGACTGGCGCCTGGACCAGCGGAGAAACCGGTGCAGCGCTAACTTCCCACGCGTTTGATCTCGCGCTACCTGGATTTGGTGGCTACATCATCGCGATTGCGCTGACCATCTTTGCCTTCACCACGATACTTGGCTGGAGCTATTACTGCGAACGTTCGCTGCAATATCTGTTTGGCGTGAAGATCATCATGCCATTCCGCGCGGTCTGGTCACTGGCCGCACTGGTTGGAGCCACATTGAAACTGGGTTTTGTCTGGTTGCTGGCAGATACGCTGAATGCGCTGATGGCGATTCCAAACCTCATAGCGCTGGCCTTGCTCAGCCCATTGGTGTTCAAAATCACCAAGGAATTCTTTGAGTCCAGAGGAAAATCAGAAGACAATCCTTTCTAGCATTGTCCCATTCTGGCGGGGCAGAATTTCGGTCCCGCCAGAATTGATTGACTACATAATGAGCACACGAAGCGGCAGTTCGCCTTCGGTGTGCCCGCTACATTTCAGACGCTCGCCAACCGAAAGTTTTGCCAGCTAATATTTGATTGTCAGTCCCAATTGTGCAGATATCACCTGGCTGTCATTTGTCTCCTTTGCTTCAATTCCTGTCCTGAATTCGACCTGATCGGCAATGGATTTGTGAATATCAATTCCGGCAAACTTGCTGGTTTTGTCTTTATCTCCCGAAACTTCGAAATCGACATAGGATTGACCCAGTGCTTTAGCGGTAAATGAATTTCCTTCGATAATGGACTGATATTCCACTCCAATCCGCGGAGCAAAGTGCCAGTCACCGCTATCGGTGACGAGGCTAATCTTTCCCTCTAATTGCAGTCGACCTTGCAGCAGATGCAGTTCACGATCCTTTACCATGTAATTGTCCCCCGCATCGGATTCGGCGAAACCATCAAGAAAATAACCAACGTAACGAATATGGGCACTGGGGCTGACCGTAATATTGTCCTCGATTGAATGCGGCCCGACCACAGACATCTCGGGGGCAATGAAGTAGCTTTTGTAATCGGCAATTGCGGTTTGCATGCCTGTGGCCGAGCTTGCATCTCCTGAAATGGCTTCCGTTTCCACGATGACATTGTTGTTGGTTTGGCGTTTGCGGTGGTGATTGGTAAAGCCGCCGGTGATCATCGCGTCCAGAGCAACGCCAGCAAAGTCGTAATTGCCATAAAGGCCGCCGAAAAAGCCTCTCAAGTCTTCTTCCTGAGTACCATACTCGTGCTCTACCCGGTTTTCGCTTGTCCCCAGATAGGCCCCAAATCTGATGCCGACTTCTGACATGCCGTCAATTCCGGCCACGAAACCACCAGTATCGATTTCGGTATCAAGAAAAGCGGATTCGCCCTCCTGCTCACGACGAGAACCAAATGCGTTGAGCCAAACGAGCCGGTCGGAAAAAATATTGCCCTGGCCATTGCCACCGGCGTCGCCTTCAGCCTCGCTGTTGCGGATTTGCGTGAGACGATTTCCGACGCTTCCATGCACACCGTTGAGAAGGTCGCTGATCACCTCATCGTTGATGGAATGAAGTGTCGGATCAATGACCACCACCTTGTAGCTATCAACATTAGTGAACTGCGGTGCCCCGAGTGACTCGATTGTGCCAGGAAGATATAATTGCTTGTTTTCATATCCAGTGTTGCTGAAAGTCAAAACTACGGACAAGCCATTGTGGACTTCCAGCGTATGATCGTTTCTGTATTGATCAATATTTTCTGTTGATCTGAAAAGGCCAATCCTGCCGACAATTACAGATCCGGGAAACAGGATGAATTTGCCATTTTCCGTTGGGTTATGCACGGCTCTGTTCGTTTGGAAAGCTGGATCCGCGTCGTATTTTCCTGTAAAGTGAATGGCAAATGGGTTGTCGTTGTTCGACCCGTCATTTTCCGGATGCGCGACATTGTCGTAAGGTATCGCTTTGATCAGGCCTGAATTGTAGAGTGTGTTGTTATCACCACCAACTGAGTAAACACCACTGGTAAACACGTTGCCGACAACATGAATTTCACCGGAATTGTAAACTGTATTTCCATTGTCAAAGCCAATTCCGTGTCCGCTCCCATAGTCCAAATAAGTATTGTTCCCAGTGTAATCTACTGACTCGATCAATCCGGTATTTATTATTTTATAATTTTGAAACACCGATATACCGTGGCCACTAACTCCGTTGATTTTTATGGAGCCGTGATTTTCGATATGCCCGCCAGAGCTACCCCAGTCGACAATCCCATCGGCCACGTCGCCGTTAGCCACGTCGCCGTTACTGGAAGAAATTAAATCGTTGTTTATGATCGTAACATCATTTCCCCTTATAAGGATGCCAGTATGAGTGGCCGATCCGGTTTCATTGTCATTGACATCGCCACTAAAATGTATTTCCCCATTGTTGACAATTGTGCCGCGCTCATGCACCTGAACAGCTATGCCGTTATCGACTGTTGGAAAGTTGGGGTCATCACTCATCTCGACTTTAGCGCCCGCCTCAATGGTGCAAACTTCATCAGCCGACACCGTCTGAAGAATATCTTTCGAGCTTTCGCCGATCGTAATGATGCCATCGGAACAATCCGCTCGGGCCGACGCAATGGTAATTGCATTGGCAAGAAATACCGTGCTGCCGACAATTGCGGTGGCTGAGAGCACTGTTCGCACTGGGCCCCATAGTGCGTTAAAACTGTCCGTGCCTGCGCGTTTGAAGATGAACGGCAGATGGTCCGCAGCCAACGCATTGGTGAGGTTCAAATTGGTTCGAATTTTTTGGTGCATCTGCCGCTCTTAATATACGTAAACTCCACCGATCGCAGAGTTATTTATATTGCAGAAAGTTTAAATAGGTGCGGCGGAAATAAAAATATCATCTTTTGGTAACTCGTCAAGCGATATTGTTTAAACAAAGGGAAAAATTCCAAAAAAATGTGCTATTGAATAAATATATCACCCCGTTTATTAATGATATTATTGACTAGTTGATTTTGAAAATGAACCAGGCCGTGTTTCATCAAGGCCGGAGGTTACCATCTAATTTTATGAATCAGCGTCAACGCGGCGCATTGGTGATGAACATAAGGCACCAAAATCGCAGGCTAAATCTTGTTCGCCACTTTCAGTGCGAAGGCGTAGATCAGTGCGACTTCTTCAAGATAGGCAAAGCGGCCAGTTTTACCGAAATGGCCCGACCCCATATTGGTTTTCAACAAAATCGGCGAATTACCGCCCGTGACTTCGCGCAATTTAGCAACCCATTTTGAGGGTTCCCAATATTGAACGCGCGGGTCGGTAAGGCCGGAAAGAGCAAAGATCGGCGGGTAATTCTGTTCACGCACATTGTCATAGGGCGAATAGCCAGCGATGATCTTATATTCCTGCTCGCTTTCAATCGGATTGCCCCATTGGCTCCATTCTCCCGGCGTTAGCGGCAAGGATGCATCCAGCATCGTATTGAGAACGTCTACAAACGGCACCTGGGCAATGATCCCAGAAAACAGGTTCGGCGCCATATTAACAACCGCGCCCATCAACAATCCACCAGCTGAACCGCCCATAGCAACTATTTGACCGGGGGACGTAAAGCCTTCTGCGGCAAGATGTTCACCGCTGGCGATAAAATCCTTGAAGGTTTTGGGTTTGCCCGCCTTCTTGGTCTGTTCATACCAGTTTCGCCCCTTTTCATCACCGCCTCTGATATGGGCGGTGCAATAGACAAATCCTCGGTCCACCAGGCTCAATCTATTGTGCGAAAAGCCCGCGGGCATTCCCGCACCGTATGAGCCGTAGCCGTATAGCAGACAGGGCGCCGTACCGTTGATTGGCGTGTTCTTGTGGTGGAGCACCGTCAATGGCACCAGTTCACCGTCTTCGGTTGGAGCCTGCAGGCGGCGCACCACATAGTCAGCCGCGTCGTGACCAGACGGAATCTCCTGTTGCTTTCGCAACACCCGCTCGCGATCTACCAGGTCATAATCCCAGACCTGAGCAGGTGTTGATGGTGAGGAATAAGAAAAGCGGATTGTGGTCGTATCGAATTCGTAGCCAGCACCGACGCCCAGTGAATAGGCTTCTTCGTCAAATGAGACGGTGTGTTCATCGCCACTTGCCAGTTCTCGTATAACAATGCGGGGCAGGGCGTTTTCGCGTTCTAGACGAATCAGATGATTTTGAACAACAAACGAGGACACCAGCAGGACGTCGCTGCGATGGGGCAGGATCTCGTTCCAGTGCACTTCGTCTGGCGCGTCAGCGGTTGCGGTGACAATTCTGAAGTTTTCGGAATCCTGCGAATTCGTGGTGATGAAAAGCGTGTCGCCATGCATATCGACGCTGTACTCGTGACCGGCGCGACGCGGACAAACCAGGGTCATATCTTTTGATGGCGCGTCAGCAGGAAAGATCCACACCTCGTCTTCATCATTCTGGCCGGTATGCAGGGTCATCCACTTGCCGTCCAGCGATTTGCCGATGCCGACGTAAAAGCGTGGATCTGATTCTTCAAAAATCAGTTCGGCGGGTTGTCCGGGGCGCTTGTAATAGACGGCGTTGGGGCGGTGGTTCTCATCAACCTTGACGTAGACGAAACTTTGGCTGTCGCTGCACCACTGAAAACTGCCGACATCGCGGGTAAGTTCGTCGCCGTCTGTGCCGCTCTCCAGATCGCGAATGCGCATGTGGTGATATTCAGACCCGTTATTGTCGACGCTCCACGCGAGCTTTGTGTGGTCCGGTGAATGGCTCATCAAGCCAAGCGAAAAATACTCTGTTCCCGCCGCTTCCTCAGGGCCATTGAAGAGCATTTCTTCTGCACCGCCCTCGCGCCCGGTGCGAACGAACAGCGGATATTCTTTGCCTTCTTCATAGCGGCTTGAATAGGCAAATTCACGATCCGGCGCGGGCACTGAGGAATCATCCTGTTTGATGCGTCCTTTCATCTCTTCAAACAGCGTGTCCTGCAGCGCTGATGTGTCGGCCATCAAGGCGGTGTAATACGCGTTTTCAGATTCCAGATAGGTGCGTATATCCTGCGGCAGGACATCTGGATCACGCATCACATCCTGCCAGTTATCGGCTTTCAGCCAGGCGTAATTGTCAACCAGCTCAATACCGTGATGGGTGGACGCACTACGGCGTTGTTCAGCCTTGGGGGCTGCAAGCTTACTGAGATCAAATGTCACTTATGCGTCCTTGTCGGATTCTTCGGATGGGTCAAAATTCAGCGCTGCGCCGTTCATGCAGTAGCGCAATCCCGACGGTGCCGGTCCATCAGGAAAGACATGGCCAAGATGCCCATCACAATCAGCACAACGAACTTCAGTGCGCTTCATGAACAGCTTTCGGTCGGTGTGTTCGGTGACGCTGTCTGCTTCTGTGGGCGCATAGAAACTTGGCCAGCCGGTGCCGGAATCAAACTTGGTCTGGGCTTCAAACAACGGTTTGCCGCAGCCAGCACAGTTGAACATGCCGTTGCGTTTTTCGTCGTTGAGCGGGTTGGTGAATGCCCGTTCCGTTCCCTCCTGACGCAGCACGTTAAACTGTTCATCTGTGAGTTCCTGACGCCACTCGGCTTCGGTTTTTTGAATTTTCGCCATGTTCGTTCTCCTACTTTGCAATCCCGACTTAAGTGGCCGGGAAACCAATAACAAGCGGTCATCCCAACGCGGAGGGCAAGGTTTATGTCAGGCTAATCAAATTGACCGCCAACGCGGCGCCCAGAAGGATGGCAAGCCACAACACCATGGCTCCGGTCGGCTGAACATGTTCAAAGCGACCACCCGGGCCATAGAGGCGCTGTAACAGCAACTGGGCGGCATTGACCGAGTGTCCCGCACCGCGCGCCAATTCGCCCCACACCGTGCGGATAACCGCCATGACCAGTCCCAACACGCTTGGAGCAAACCTGCGATAGAACCAGTCCGTGTCGAGATTGATGGTACGCGTTTCAGCCGGGAAGAAGCCGTATCGCATCAACAGGGCGAAGGCCAGAAGTGCAAACACCAGCAATTGCAGCTGCGCCAGAACATGGGCGACGGTGTAAGGCTGGTAATTTACCTCATAGGGCAGCAGCGCATAAAGAGTTGACGGGAAGACGCCGACAAAAATACAGGCAAACGCCGTCAGCCCCATGGCGATCAACATATGGGTCGGCGCTTCTTTCGGCCGTTTGCCGCTGTCGTGGGAGAAAAACGCAAAATAGGGGATTTTGATGCCGGAATGGCTGAGCACCCCGGCGGAGGCAAATACCAGCACTGCCCAGACCCAAGGATATCTGTTTTCTGCAGCTGCATCGAGGATCAAGGATTTTGATACAAAACCGGAGAACAGCGGAAAGGCCGAAATCGATGCCGCACCGACGATGCAGAAGATCATGGTCAGCGGCATTGTCCGATAGAGCCCACCCAGTTCCGAGGCCTTGGAGGTGCCCGTTCGGAATAGCACCGCACCCACCGACATGAACAAAAGAGCTTTGTAGAGAATGTGGCAAAACGCGTGGGCGGCGGCGCCGTTCAGCGCCAGCTCAGTGCCAACACCAACGCCAACAACCATGAAACCAAGCTGGTTGTTCAATGAATAGGCCAGTACACGGCGTAAATCGTTTTCGATTTCAGCAAAAAATATCGGAAACAGGGTCATGATTGCGCCGATATAGACCAGCATTTCCGTGCCCGGAAACGCCCGTGCAAGACAGTAGACAGCCATTTTTGTGGTAAAGGCAGACAGTGTAACTGTGCCGGTAACCGTCGCCGCCGGGTAGGAATCCTGCAACCAGTTATGCATCAGGGGGAACGCGCACTTGATGCCGAATGCGATGAAAATGAACCAGGTGCCCAGTCCCCAGCTCTCGGGACCTGCGCCGGTCAGCCGATCAAATGCGATTGAGCCGGTTGCCCGATAGTGCAGAGCGATGCCGGCAATCAATATGACGCCGGAACCAATCTGGATGATCAAATAGCGCATGCCTGTTGCATAGGCACCTCTGGTGCGCCGCGCCCAGATGAGAAATACCGATGCCAGAGCTGTGCCTTCCCAATAGACAAACAGCGATATCAAATCGCCAGCGAACACAGCCCCGATAGCGGTGCCGGCATAGAGGAGGGTGGCAATCTGCTGCACCCAATCCTTGACGTGCCAGGCATAGATGGCGGCGAGAAATGCGGCTGTTGAAAAGATCAACCCAAAGATAACCGATAGTTTGTCGACCCGCATCAGGGTGACTTCAATACCGGCAAGCGTCGTCACTCCGTGCAATCCCGGCGTTGCGTTCCAGATCAAAAAGCCGCTCAGAATTGGCACGATAATTGTTATCAGTGCCCGAACATTGCCCTTTGGCAACAGCGGTAGAATCAGCGCACCAAGCACAAAAAGATAGACTGGTGATTGCAGATAGGGGTGCAGGAGCTCAGCCATCGCCGTGCTCCTTCACATCCAATTCGCCCTCGGGATAATCTTCAGCGTCGATGACATCGGGGGCGTAATAATCCTCCCGCCGTCCAATGATGTTTTTCAGGACTTTGGTGGCGAAGATGATAAACGCAAATGCAAGGAATCCGAAAAAGGCATAGAAACCAATCAGGTCTTCGCTTTCAAACTTGCCATGACGCAGGTGGAAGAAATCGGCAATCAATAATAGGGCGCAAAATCCTGCCAGGCCATAGATCATCTTCATGATGATTTGTGGCTGCTCAAGCTTCGTCAAGGCTTTGCCAATGGGTCCCAGATTGTCGTTAGACTTATCAGCCATGATTATGATCCTCCCATGATGATGGGGGCGAGGAATTCTTCAATCTTCCCGGCATAGAAAAACAAAACCAAACACCCGGCCGCCGTCAGGCAGGGGGGCAGGACGCACAGAATTGGTGCTTCCTTGAGATTTTCGCGGAAGCTTTTACCGCCGTCGCCGCCGCCATCGCCGCCACCGTCGTCGCCGTCGTCGCCGTCGGACTTGATTGATCCATCAAAAAACCCGCGCGCAAAAATTGGCAGAAGATAGGCAACGTTCAGTGCAGAACTCAGCATCAATACCCCAATCATGACCTGCTGGCCCGCATCAGCAGCCCCCACCATCAGCAGCCATTTGCTCCACGATCCGCCAAGCGGCGGCAGCCCGATAATACTGAGCGCACCGATGCCAAATGCAATAAATGTAAAGGGCATGGCTTTCCCGAGCCCACGCATCTGGCTGATTTCCGTTTTGTGGGTCGCCACATAAATCGCGCCGGCGCACATGAACAGCGTGATCTTGCCAAACGCATGGGTAACAATGTGCAAACCACCACCAATCGCGCCCATGGACGAGGCAAGGGCAACCCCCAACGTGATGTAGGAAAGCTGACTGACCGTGGAATAAGCCAACCGCCGTTTCAGATTGTCCTGCTGCATGGCAATCAGCGAAGCGGCCAAAATGGAAAAGGCAGCCAGCCACATCAGCCATTGTGAGGCTCCGGTGGCAGCCAGATTGTCGATGCCGAAAATGTAGACACCGATCTTCAGCATCGAGAACACACCAGCTTTAACAACCGCAACCGCATGGAGTAGGGCGCTGACCGGAGTTGGTGCAACCATCGCTGCCGGCAACCAACGATGAAACGGCATCAATGCGGCCTTGCCGATGCCGAAGGCGAACAGGGCCAGCAATATGGCCAGGAACCCGGCTTCAGTCTTGCCCGTCAAAATGCCACCGGGGGTAAAGTCCATGGTGCCGGTGATCACATAGGTCCAGACGATGGCGGTCAGCAGAAATACGATGCTGGTGCTCATCAAGATGCCCAGATATGTCCGCCCACCAGCCTTGGCTTCCGGCGTTTCCTTATGAGCGACAAGCGGATAGGTCGAAATGGTCAGTAATTCGTAGAACAGGAACAGGGTCAGCAGATTGGCTGAGAAGGCAATTCCCATTGTCGCAAAGATTGCAAAGGCAAAACAGGCGAAGAAACGGGCATGTTTCTTCTCATTGTTGCCGCGCATGTAGCCAACACCATAGATATGGGTAGCAATCCACAGCGACGACGCGACCAACGCAAAGATCAGCCCAAGTGGCTCAATCTTGAAAGCGATGGCAACGCCGGGATTGAAATTCCACCAACTGGCCTCGATCACCTGTCCGGACTGAAACTGCTGCAGGATAGATATTACTGTGCCAAGCAGGGCAATGGAGACAAGCAACGTCAATCCATCGCGCAGATTGGGCTGTTTGGCGAAGATCAAACAGGCAATGCAGGCTGCGAGAGGCAGCGCCAGTGCTGTCAGGATCAGGTTTTCCGGAGTCACGACCGCCCCTCCGTTCCCATGATGATTGCGTCCTGGCCAAATTTGCCATCAAACAGAGATTGAGCCGCAATATCAGAAACATGCACGGTGAAATCAGCGGCGAAGCCGAACCAGAGTGTAGCAAGTATCAAGCACCAGGTTGGAACCAGCAAAGACAACGGCGCTTCCCGTGCCTGACTGTCCTTGGGGAGTGGCTCCAGATAAAGAATTTCAACCAGCTTCCAGACATAAACGACAGCAATCAGCGACGACAAAACGATCATCAGCGAGACCGGCCAAAGCCCGGCTTCAAGCGCAGCCATCAGCAATACCCATTTGGACACAAATCCAACCGTGCCGGGCACACCGATCAGGCTTAAACCGCCAACAACAATCGCAGCGCAGGTCCAGGGCATCTTTTTGCCCAGTCCCGACATATTGGCCATCAGGGGAGAGCCAATCTGATAAATAATTGCACCGATAGCCAAGAACAGCGCCCCCTTGGTCACCGCATGGTTGAACAGGTGAACCAGGGTTGCGCTCAAGCCCGTGGCGCTGAACAGCGCAATACCGAGCAACATGTAGCCTATTTGTGCAACGCTTGAATAAGCCAGCATGCGTTTCACATTGATTTGAAAAACCGCAATGAATGAAGCCGCGAACACGGCAATCACAGCAAACGGGAAGAAGATGTATTTCAGCGTGTCCTGTTCAAACCCGAATTTGATCGAAAACACCGAGAACATGAACCTGATGACGACATAGATGGCGACCTTGGTGGCTGTGGCCGCCAGAAATGCCGACACCGCAGAGGGTGCGTAGGTATAAGCGCCGGGCAGCCAGCGATGCAGCGGATAGATAGCCAGCTTCAGCCCCATGCCAATGATTATAAATGCGAACGCGGAACGCACAGTGCGGTTGCCTTCCATGGAGGCCAGTCGCTCCGACAGGTCCACCATGTTGAGCGTTCCGGTTGCCATGTAGATCAGGCCCAGACCAATGACGAAGAATGTCGCTCCGATTGTTCCCAAAACCAGATAATCATAGGCGGCAGAAAGAGCGCGGCGGTCTTTTTCGGCCCCCAGTGCAACCAGGACATAGGTCGACAGGGACGAGATTTCCAAAAAGACGAATACATTGAATGCGTCACCAGTAATGGTGACACCCATCAATCCGGTAAAGCACAGCAGGAAACACGCATAGAAAAGCGTGTGGTTCTTCTCGGCGATTTCCTTTTCAATGCTGGTGCGGGCATAGGGCAGGACGGCCAGACTGATTGCCGCCACGATCAGCAGAACCAGCGCATTTGCCGCGTCGACGCGGTATTCAATGCCCAGCGGTGGGGCCCAGCCGCCTATGTGATAGGCGAGCACCGCCCCATCTTTGACCAGCATCAGCAGGTAAATCGATAACAGGAACGACCCCGCAGAAGCGGCCAGGCTGAGCAGGAAGGCAACGTTGCGGTTGCCAAACAGCATTGCCAGTGGAGCAGCTATCAATGGCAAAATCACCACCAGAATGGCGGCGTGATTTTCGACGAGTGACATCATGAATCGTTCGATGCCTCCTTCGCCACTTTGATGATTTCGGACTGGCTTTTCTGGTGGTCCAGTTCGAGTATCTCGTCTTCCTCAATGGTGCCGTAGGACTCGTTGATGCGAACAATCAGGGCCAGGCCCAACGACGTGGTTGCGATACCGACCACAATGGCGGTCAGAATCAACACGTGGGGCAATGGATTGGAATAAACTTCGTCTGGATTTCCGGTCAGGATCGGGGCGGTGCCACCGCCGATCTTGCCCATCGAGATATAGAGCATGAATACAGCTACCTGAAACAGGTTCAGCCCGACGATTTTTTTAAGCAGATTTCCGCGAGCAACAACAATATACAGGCCCGTCAGCATCAGGATCACGAACAGCCAGTAGTTGATATGGCCAAGGATGAAGTCGATGTCGAAGTCAATTGCCATCACCTACCACTCCTTATCATCAAGCGAAGGTGGACGGCCCGCAAACGAATAGAAGATAGCCATCATCACGCCAAACACGGTCACACCGACGCCCAGTTCGACCGCAATAATGCCCCAGTGCTGGCCCTGATATCCCTTTTCCGCCAACACGTTATAGTCCAGAAAATTGCCGCCCAGTGCCATGTTGACAATCCCGGTTCCGGCATAGATGAGCACCCCGAGCGCCACCAGTCTGTGAACCACATAGTCTGGAAAAATCTGGCGCAAGCGACGCAGGCCGAAGACAATTCCGTAGAGAATGAAGCCAACGGCAAAGATTACGCCGGCCTGAAATCCGCCTCCCGGTCCGAAGTCTCCGTGAAACTGCACATACAGGCCGTAAAGCAGGATTGGCGCGACGAGAATTTTAGTGATGACGCGCAAAATAAGGTGGTGATCCATCAATCCTCCTCCCGCTTTCGGCGTCGCGGGCGGCGTCCCAGTCCGCTGATCAGCAAAATCACACCCAGCCCGGCGGTGAAAACAACGGTGACCTCACCTAACGTGTCATACCCGCGATAGCTGGCCAGCACCGCCGTTACGACGTTAGGAACATGAATATCTTCTGGCGTTTTACGAATGTAGTCGGGCCCCACATGCTGTTGAACCGGGGCATCAGGTGATCCAAAATTCGGCATATCTAAAGTGCCGTAGATCAAAACCAGACCGGTCAGTACCACGATCACCAGCGGAACCAGTGAATAGCTTGCCGGTTGCTTTTCGCTGCGGGCCGTCAGGGCGATGGTTCCGAGCATCAGTACTGTCGAAATTCCTGCCCCAACCGCGGCTTCGGTGAAAGCCACGTCAACTGCGTCCATCAGCACAAACAACATGGCGGCCAGCAGGCTGAATACGCCAGCCAGCATGACAACAGCGAACAATCGGCGCACCAACGCGATGGCAATTGCCGTGGCAACAAGGGCAAAAAACAACAGGCTGGTGAGGACGAGTTCCATCAGGACTTTTTCCTCGTTGTCTTACTGGATTTTGCGGCGGTCGCGGCTTTTGGCGCCTTGGCAGCAGATGCGGTCTTGGTCTTTTTCGACTTGCTCGGGGTCTTTTTAGGCGGAGTTTCGGCGGTGACGTCTTCAACCATGTCGTGCGGGCGCGACCCCGACATGAACGCGGCATTGGCCACGGCGTGGGAAGCGGTAGGTCCCGTGATGAAGAGAAACAGCACGATCAGTGCCAGTTTGGCAGTCACCAGCGACAATCCACCCTGCAGCATCATGCCCAATAAAATCAGTCCAACACCGGCTGAATCAATGATTGAGGCGGCGTGCAGCCTGGCCCAGAAATCCACCAGACGTACCATGCCCAGCGAGCCAACGAACAGAAAGAATCCACCAACGATAAAACTCGCCCAGGAGAGGATATCAACCACGACCACCATCATTATTTTGCTGGCTCCTCAGGCTCGGGCGCCATGATGGATTCTGCGCCTTCGGCCGCATCCCCCAATCGACGGTATCTGAAGAACTTCAACACTGCGATCGTGCCGACGAAGTTGATCAATGCATATAGCAGCGCAATATCGAGAAAATCCGGGCGACCGGCCAAAAAGCCAACCGTACCAATCAACAAAACGGTGCAACTGCCAAATGTATTGAGGGCAAGAACTCGGTCATAGAGGGTTGGTCCGGCAAACAGGCGGACCATCAAGACGGCCATGCAAAGAAATATCAGGATGCTGATGAAGGAAAACATGATTACGACGCCTCACGTCTTTCCGGGTGCTCCAGATCGCACACTCTGGCTCCCATGTCTTCCAATCCAGCCATGTCAGCCGCCTCGTCGGTCAGCGCATGTACAATCAGATGATCGGCTTCTGTTTCCACGGTTACTGTGCCGGGAGTTATAGTTATGGAGTTTGCAAACAACACTTTTGCAATGTCGGACTTTTGTCGCGCCGGAACTCCTATCAGCCGCTGTTGTTTGGGCATGACGGTCGCCAGAATGACTTTCGAGACCGCCCAATCGGCCTTGCCAATTTCAACTGTCAGCCAAAACAAATAGCGCAGACCAGCGAAGAAACGAAAACGCTGTAATATCGCCTTGTCATCAACCAGTCCCAGCCGTGAAATGATCCAAACGCACAGAATTGATGATATGGCACCGAAGATGATGATCAGTGGCTGATAAACACCGGACATGACGAGCCACAAAGCGAACAGACCCAGGATCTGTACAATAGCTCGCATCATTGGCACCCACTCCCAGTGTGCTGGTTTCATGCAACATCAACAGGGACGTCGCCGCACCACATTTATGGACGGTAAACCGGGACCAGTACAATAGTCGAGCAACACGACACACACAGTTTTATGAAGCAGCAAAATCCGGGACGTTCTGGGGAATAGGCAAAGCCAATCGAGTGAAAATGCAACCAATAGTGCAGTAGGTTAAGTTTGCACAACTTTAAGTAAGAAAATAATGTCCATTTATAGGACACAATATAATTTGACAGTTCATAGAAAAACACTAGTATTAATCTTGCTTTAGAAAAATACTGGCCGCCTCTAAAATTGAGAGTCCTGTATGTCGCCGCTTGAATGAATATTGATAAGAATTCAACAAGAAGGCGAATACTAATGGTGGCCATAGAAAGTTTAGACAAAAACGAAGCATTGTTATTGGAATATACTACCGATTTGGTCTGTGCATTCTTAAATAAAAATCCGATCCCCGTATCAGAAATTCATATGGTCATTGAGAGTGTCTACGGCACGTTGGCAGGTTTGGAGAGCGCAGGTACAGGTGAACCACAATCAATGCACAAACCTCCGGTTCCGATAAAAAAATCGGTCAGTCATGACTATATTATTTGTTTGGAAGACGGGCAGCAGTTCAAATCACTGAAACGTCACTTGAAATCGCGATATAATATGACACCGGAAGAGTATCGAGCAAAATGGGGGTTGCCGCTGGATTATCCCATGGTCGCGCCTGGATATGCCGAGAAGCGCTCGCAACTAGCCAAAAAAATGGGGCTGGGGCGACGCCAGAACAACAAATAGCTAGGAAACGCAATTCTTGAGAACGCCTATGGGTGCAGCTTCCGGCGCAGCCATAAAAGCACTCACGTTCAGATAGAAACGGTGATTTTGCCTGGTCGACGAGAACAGGCTCGACGTATAAAGCTGTGAATGCAGAAAATGATACTTATTTATCCCCGCTTCAGATTTTAGGAATATAGTCCTAATATCTGATAAAGGGAGCCTGCGTCCATGAGGAATCAAAAAATACGACCCATTCGACAGCGTTTCGCTGCGATCTGGATGAACAATTGCATCGCATTCAAAAGGGTCAGGAGGCGCGACTGAGCTTGTGCGGGCTTGGTGGTCGCGGGGAAAAGCCTGACAAAACGCCTGAAACTGATGAAGTCGGGCAGGGCAGGCCCCCAGATGCTGTTTCATTTGATGATAAGTGTTCACCGATTATCGAGTTTGCGCGTGCCCACCTCTTTCGCGATTCCCTGTGCAGCCTTTGTGAGAAAACGGTTGCATTGGCTCTCGATATACCTCTCGACAGCTTTCAGGCGCGAACGCGATGCGGCGCGGAGGTGGCTCTGGCCCGGCAGATCGCCATGTATTTGTGCCACACGACTTTCAGTTTGATGTTGACCGAAATCGGGCTGCACTTTCGCCGCGACCGAACCACGGTTTCCTACGCCTGCGCGTTGGTGGAGGACAAGCGCGACGATATGGCCTTTGATGTCATGATCGAGCAGCTTGAATCACTTTTGGTGGAAGCCCGCAATGCTGTTGCTTTGTGTGCGGAAAAACCGCGCAAACGAGCGCAGCGTCGCTTGATTGAATATCGCGACGCCACCTCAATTGCCGACAATAAATCATCTAAAAGTGCTTGATGGAAATGAAGGTGAGTAAGGAGAAATCGCTGCAGGTCAAACAGGAACTGCGCCTGTTGAAATTCATGGTAACTGCTCGCAAGGCCAACTTCAGTGGCTTTGGCGATCAATGCGAAGGTCGACTTTTGATGGTCCACGCAACGCTGCCCAGGTTGAAAATTGTTACAACTGAAGCGACTTTGACCGGAATGTTGCGAGAAGACCTGATTACGGTATCTGATCAATCATGCAGCCTCACACAAGCAGGATTTAGCCGGTTCAAACGCACTCAATCGCTGACGGGCCCAGCGGGTGAATTTCAAAACCAACACCGCGAATTAATTGAAGAAAATATCGTGATTGCCGGGGCACGGCAAAAGGTGTCGCGCAATCAAAATGAATCCCCATTGGCGCGCTTGCGCGACCGCACCGGAAAGGATGGCCAGCCGTGGCTGAACGAAGCCCAGTTCCAGGCCGGGGAATTGTTGCGCGGGGATTTCACGCGTGCGCAATTGGCGACATCGGTAACATCCAACTGGCGAACACCGGCCTTGGCAGTTCACAAATCCTGCGGAAGCGGCGGGCGTGTGGAACTGTCGGATGCAGCGCTGGACGCGCGGGACAGATATAATGGAGCGCTCAAATATGTCGGCCCGGATCTTGCCAATGTGCTGACGGATGTGTGTTGCTATCTGAAAGGATTGCAGATGGTTGAGCGCGAACTGAACTGGCCACCACGATCAGCCAAATTGATGCTGCGAACCGGGTTGGGATTGCTGGCGCAATTCTATGGTACCAATCCCGGACGGTCCGAAGATCGGCCCTAACTGCGGGCCAGAGCAGCTTCGGCGGTGGCCTTGATTTTACCAACCAGCGATTTCAAGCCATTTGATCTCTGCGGGGTGAGATGTTCGGCCAGACCGATCGTCCGAAAAACCTGCTGTTCGTCGTGTTGGAAAATCTCCTGCGGGGTCTTGCCCGAAAAGATCGAAAGCGCAATAGCCACCAGTCCGCGCACGATATGCGCGTCGGAGGCGCCGCGAAAATAAAGCTTGCCACCGTCATAGTGACTGATCAGCCAGACCTGGCTGACACAGCCTTGGACCTTGGTGGCGTCATTCATCTCATCTTGCGCAACGGGTGTTAGAGCATTGCCCAATTCGATGAGATACCCGTAGCGGTCTTCCCAATCATCAAGGAAAGAGAAATTTTCAATGATCTCGTCAATATTAACGTCGAGAGAAAGAGGGCGGTCCATAGTCGCAATTTCCGGCAAACGATTTTGCCTTAGTTAGGGTCTCTTTGGCCTGCCTGCAATCGGTGCGCCGGATTATTCAGATTGGTTTTTTAAATTGGCTCAAATTTAGCCATCAGCTTAAGCAATTGGCAACAAATGCAGGCCTTTTTTCGGCCATTGTTGGCAAACTTGCCCCCCGCACAGCCGAATGAAAGCTTTTATTCACCAAACTTGTTCAAACAAAGAGCGGATCCAGCGGTTTTTTACGCAAAAAGTCAGCTGAGTTCGTCATGTTTAGTTTTCCGTTAAATCCCCTGTGCGACAGTGCAGTCAAGTTTAGTGCGTCACGTCCATATATCGAGGAATTGTATTGCGTCTCTCGTTTCCGAATTTGTCATTGCATGACATGACGGCCCCCTGGGTTCATGCCTCGGTTCCGTCCGGTTGTGAGGAGTTCAAGGAACATGCCCACTTCATTAAACGCAATGTTGTTGCCGGGATGATTGGTTTGTCACTCATACCAGCTGCATTGGCCCTCAACGACAAGTTCAGCGGGATTGATGTGTTTGTTTTGAGTTTGTTGGCCTCCCCCGTTTTGCTGGCGGTTTTGGTGTCCCGCACCGGCAAGTTGGAATTGGGTAAACGGGCGACACTGTTTTTCGTGACCATCTTTTTGTCAGCGCTGATTGGCGCCACCGGTGCGCTGCATTCACCTTTGATCATCCTGTTGGCCATTTTGCCGCTGGAAGCTGTGTTGTGGCGTTGCAAGTCGCCGGTCAGGTTGGGCATCGCCTTGTCGATTATCGCTGTAGTCGGGATTTGGGGGGCTACATCGATTGCAGCAAAGCTGCCCTATTCAACCAGCCTCGTTGATCAATTTGGTTCCATGCAGTTGCTCGCCATCCCGGGGGTTGCTTATGCACTGTTGGCAGCGGTGCGAATCCAGAACCGATTTTCATCCAATGCTCGGGATCTGTCACGCGAATCCAGGCGGGTGGAATTGTTTTCCCGCCATTCGAACGAGTTGATCACCCGTCACGGTGTTGATGGTTCGACGCTTTTTGCAACACCCGCGGCGCGCGAATTGCTCGGTGTGAGCAGCAAGGACCTTCTGGAATCCGGACTGCTCAACCGGGTGCATATTCAGGATCGCGTCATCTTGTTGAAAGCTCTGTCTGATGCCGTGCAGCTGGACAAAGAGCAATTGCAGCATGTTCGGGTTCGCGTCTCAGGAAGTGAACCTGTTCTGTGGAAGCAGATCGAAATTCGTTGCCGCTCCGCGCGCAGCGACGATGGCGGCTCGACCGAAGCAATCTGCACGATGCGCGATGTGTCCGGCTTGAAAGCGTTGGAAGAGGAACTGTTACAAGCCCACGCCGCCGCCAGCGAGCTGAACGATGCACAGCGCCATTTTCTGGCGACGATGAGCCATGAATTGCGCACCCCGCTCAATGCCATCATCGGCTTTTCCGATATCCTTGATCAGGAATTATTTGGTCGCTTGCCACATCAAAAACATCGCGAATATGTGTCATTAATTCAAGACTCCGGGCGCCATTTATTAAATGTTGTCAATGATATGCTCGACATGTCACGGATTGAAGCCGGCAAGTACGAACTTTCCGTCAGTTCATTTGCGATGCGCGAAATCGCCGATGCGACCATCGCCATGTTACAGCCCATGGCGCTGAAGGGCGGCGTGAATGTTGCCTGCAAGATCGGCGACTCGCTGCCGGATATCAGCGCCGACAAGCGGGCCTGTCAGCAAATACTGATCAACCTGCTTTCAAATGCAATCAAGTTTACACCTGAAGGCGGCAATGTGGTGCTCAGCGCCAAGCAATTCGGCCGGTCACTGCGCATTCGTCTGAAGGATGAAGGCATTGGGATTGACCAGGACTTCCTGTCGCGAATTGGCCAGCCATTCATTCAGGCCGATTCCGGTCACCAGAGAAAATTCGAAGGCAGCGGCATAGGCCTTTCAGTCGTCAAAGGACTGGTGGCTCTGCACGGCGGAGAGTTCGATATCAAGAGTAAAGAGGGTGCCGGCACCGTCGTCACGGTAATTTTGCCGCTTGCCTCTTTGGCCTCCAAACCGGTGCCGACAGATCACGCGAGCCAATTGGTTCATCTGAGCCCGGGCTCAAAACCTACCACCAAATCCCCCCCAGTAACCCCCATCGCCAGCAAAGGAGTTCGTCATGCACGCGTATCGGCCTGAACGTCTCATCCAGAAACCCTCTCGTATTTTTCAGATCGTTGATGCTTTTATGCTCCATCCGCGATTGTGCGGGGCAGCTGCGTTGTCTGTTGCTGTGATGGGTGCAATTTGCGTGAACGCCATTTGGTATCAGCCGGGTAAACATCCTGCACCCTTGTTTGCAACACGCACGTTGGACAATCCCGCGCTGACCCAGTTGAGCAATTTGTCAAAGGCTCAAACCCCGGTAAAGGTAAGACGTGTCGCCACTCAAACACTTAGTGAAGAGCAGTCAGGGGAATTGCTGAGAGAGGTTCAAACGGCGCTTTCCGTGCGCGGATACTATGGCGGTAAACTGGATGGTCTCTACGGGTCACGCACCAAGGGCGCGATCGAAGAGTTCCAGAAAGACCACAGCCTGGCGCAGGACGGCAAAGTCAGTCTGCGTTTGCTGACACAGGTTTTGATGTCGGCTTCGTCACGGCCTCAGGAAGTGCCCGTGCCATCAACCAACCAGGTGGTCGAGAATGTCACCAAAATCAAAACGGTCAAAGTTTCTGCCCCTGATCCTGTAGACGCGCTCGATGGCCTTGTCGCCCGTATTCAGGCGGGACTGCGGGCATATGGGTATGATGATCTGATTGTCGATGGCCAGATGGGCCAGCAAACCGCCACTGCCATCCAGCGCTTTCAGCTCGACTACGGCATGAAGATCACCGGCGAACCGTCCGATGTGGTCCTCGACAAATTGCGTGACATTGGTGCCTATGTCCAGGGCTAGAACCGTCGTGCATTGATGCGGGTTACTTCAGAATTTTGGGTGTCGGCGTTGATCCGCCGATGCCAGTTGGATGGCGCATTTGCCACCGTCATCCACAAGGGCGCCGCCGAGGCCGGGGCAATTTTCCTAATCGTCAACAATTTGCAGGGTGCCAATACACTTATTGGACCAGCCCCACAGGCGGATTACGGGTCAACCGGTCCTCAGGAACGGCAATTTGAATGCCTGTTGAGCGACGCTGCTTCCTCTGACATTGATCAAAAGATTGCCCGGGAACGCTCATTTGATCCCGATATCTGGGTCGTGGAGATCGAAGACAAGCAAGGCAGGAGTTTTCTGCCAGAATCCTGATTACAGGTGTTTATGCAAGGACGACAACAAGCGAGCTAACCGGTGGCTTGTATCGATGGTTGTGCGCTCTGTTGCGTCTTGCTGGTGCTGATGTCTTCGCGCCTCTCGCGACCACTTTCCAGCTGAGGCTCGTGGCGAATTTGCGGATCTTCGGCCTTTGGCCACTGTTCCACCGCGGCACGGCTCGATTCGCTGTTCAATCGCGCATAGAAGTTGAGCGCCCTGCGTGCATTGTGTGCAGACAGACCAATATTTGCGTGTGTCAGCATCTGAATGCGGTTGGCCAGAGCAGGATCCACCTCTGCGGCATTCAACAGGACTGCAAGCGTATCGCCCGTCTTGTCCTGCAATATCTGGTGGGCGGTTGCCAGGGCCAGGTTAAAACGCTTTTGCATCAACACTGCCATGCCCTGGTGAGAGCGGGCACGGGCCGCCTTTTCAAAGGCCTTGCCGAAATCAAAATCATTCTCCATGGGCTTCGCCATGGGTGGCATTTTTATGTTTCTGCCGCGATCGGCGGCGGCGAGCAGAGCATGTTCGGCCGCGTTGAGTGGTGCAAGGGAGGGAGGCGCTTTGGCAATTGGCCGGGTTTCTCTTCCGGCATCTTCCAGCTCGGTTTGAGATGCTGTCTCGTCCTGGTTTTCTCTGGCCTTGATTTCAACAAACAGCGCGTCAGCGCTGCGGGTTTCCAGATTGCCCATCAGGGCATCATTGTCTTCCAGCGCAATCTGAACTTCATCATCATCAAGGTTTTTGAGGTGCTGCATCAGGCTCGGGCCGACATCCAGACGAGTTGCTACCGCGCGGGCATATTCGATGTCCAGCCGATCTACCAGCCGCAGTAAATCCAGCTGACCCAAAGCCTGCGAATGTGCCAGAATCGGCATTGCCACACTGATTGGCTCCATCGCCAGGTAAAGCGCCACCGATCGGGGTGTAAATGTACTATGCGCCAGTCGGCGAGCGATAATTTGGCGAGTGGCCGAGGAAACCTGACCAATCAGAAGGTTGAAGGCTTCGGTAAATTGTTCCAGCGACAACCGGTTATGGGTATCAATATCACAAAACCGGTTGGTGGCCAGAATGATCATATCATCCTTGCTGCGATGCTCGCTGACGCGCATCGTTTGCCTGGGGTGGGATGGAGATTCCATGCGGGCGGTTTGCATTTGGCGCGATCCAGAGCTTTATCTGCACCAATAATGGACCGGCAAGTATTAGCAATCTGTTAACCATAATCGGTTTTTGCAGCGCAAACGGTACGCGCTGAACCTTCTGACCATGATGTGAGAAGGGGGCGTTTGACCCGTCGATTTCTGGATGATTGCTTGGACCTGGGTCCATTTCTCTGATTAAACTTCACGCCATGCGCTATCGTTTTGCAGGATTCGAGCTTGACGACACCCGGCACACGCTTTCCCAATCCGGGCAGCTTGTGCCGGTCGAACCTTTGGTCTTCGACCTGCTGCGTCTGCTTGCACAAAATGCAGGTAATCTGGTTACACGCGATCACATGATCGAGGAAATCTGGAAGGGCCGGATTGTCTCTGAATCGGCAATTTCCGCCTGTATCTCAGCGGCTCGGCGCTCAGTTGGTGACGATGGCAAGCACCAGGCTGTAATCAGGACTGTTCCTCGACGCGGACTCGTTTTGGTCGCAGCCATGGAGAGTGTTGACCAGAAGTCGGGCAGCAATACTTCAGCAACTGCCAACGAGATTCAGCGTATTCGTTACGTTCGCAATAAAGACGGACGGCGCCTCGCCTACGCGCTCACTGGAAACGGACCGCCGGTGCTCTACATGCGTTTATCTGGAGCCGCCAATTTAGAGGTAGAATGGGGACTATCAGCCGGTCAGGCCTATTTCAACAAAATTGGCGGTCAGTTCACAGTGTTGCGCTGCGATCCAATAGGGGCCGGATTATCAGACAACGACGTTGTCGAAACCGATTTTTCGCGCATGGCAGCCGATGTTATCACGGTTGCAGATGCTGCCGGTATTGATCGTTTTGCAGTATTTTCTACTTCCGGGGGCGTATTGCCAGCCGTTCATCTCGCCGCTCAATTTCCCAACAGGGTAACCCGACTTGCAATCGTCGGCGGATATGTTGACGGGCGTATGCGGCGACAAAATACCAATCAGACGGATGTCATCAAAGAACTGATTTCCCAAGGCTGGGATGAGCCTGAAGGCGCCTTTGCGACTGCCGTTCTCGCCTCCTATTTCCCGGAGGGGCCATTCGATGTCGTGAAGGAGCTGGTGCGCTTGATGCAGAGTTCGATGACGCCAGACAATATTTTGAAGATCAGAGACGCAATCAACTCGGTGTCCATCGCGCATTTGCTTGGCAACATTGTTTGCCCAACTTTGATCGTCCATGGTCGAAGGGACGGTGTGCATCCGATATCTGAGGCGCAAAAACTTGCCTCGGAAATTCCGTCATCTGAACTTGTAATTCTCGATACATCCAATCACCTTCCGCTTCCCGGGTCACCGGTTTGGGAACCTTTCATGGATACGTTGATCGAGTTTCTTAATGAGAATTAGCCCAGATGCGGCAGAAAATTGGCGGCTGGGAATCAGGCGCTTCAGACCGGTCGTTTACACGGGCCGGAGTTGCAGTCGGTCAATCCGCTTCGGACAAGAGGTCTGACAATTCTTCAACAAAGTCCTTTGAAGTTTGCAGAATCCAGTTTCTGAAATCATCCTGCAAGGAAGTCATCTTGCGTCGTTGCACCCATATCAACCTGTATTGATAATGCGTTTGCAGTCTCAGTGAAGGCCCAAATGGAAACACCAGGCTTCCTGCCTTGACGGCGTTGTGGGCTTCCGTCAATCCACAAATAACCAAACCTTGTCCCAATATGGCGGACTGTAGACCTGAACTTATTTTCGAGTATTTTACCCCTTGATTCAGTCCGTCAGGGTCAATCTTGAATGCTTGTCCCCAACCTTCAAACCCGACCCAACTGGGATCGCTGGTCCGGTTCATCATGTGAATGAGGGGAATACCAGCCAATGATCTGCATTGCGGGTTGAGGTTATGTCGCGTGGCAAATTCTGGCGAACAAACAGGCAGAATATAATCTCCAAAAAGGACAATTTCCTGCAGCGGATCTGTGGTTGGTTGACCGTAACGAATTGCAAAGTCGAAATCTTCGGTGAGAAGATCCGCATCGCGGTTGGACGCGTCCAGACGCAGATCGATTTCCGAATGGCGACGATAGAAATCGGAAATGGAAGGCATCAGCCAGTTTTCTGCAAAAGAAGCAGGCAAAGTGACGGACACACGATTGTGGGCTCGTTCAAGCTTCAGTTGCTCGAGCCCGCTGGCTATCGAGATAAATCCCGAAGTCAGCAGTCTCTCAACATCTTTTGCATCATCAAGTGGAATGATCCCGGAACTGGTTCGTTCAAACAGGTTTTTCCCAACATATTCCTCAAGTGTGCGAACCCGCTGCCCGACTGCCGCAGGCGTGATGCCAAGCTCATCGGCCGCGACGGTAAAGCTGCCGTGTCTGAGAGTTGCCTCAAGCGCACGCAGTGAGTTCAAGTGAGATAACATCATGTGATTTCATTAAAGATTTTCTTTAGTGATCGCAAATCAAATTTGCCGTGCATATGGGATTAAAAAGGACAATTGTCTGAAAATCAAAGGCGAGTGCCTACTCGCTAAAGAAATATCTTATAGGGATGCAGGCAAATGTACACGCTGTATTGGGAATACATGGCTGGCTCGATTGTGGCGCACGTCATGCTCGAGGAACTTGGTGCGGATTATGAGTTGCGCTATGTCGACATGGGTGCGGGCGAGCACAAATCCTCCTCATACCTGTCTCTTGTTCCGTCGGGTCGGGTGCCGGCAATCGAGCTTCCAGATGGGACAACCATTGGAGAAACGGCCGCTATCGTAACCATTTTGGGGGAACAGTTCCCCCAATCAACATTGACTCCGGCGCAGGGGGAGCCCGATCGCGCCAATTTTCTATTCTGGCTCAATGTTATGGCGACATCGGGATATTTGACGGTCGCTCGCCATGGACATCCAGAGCGTTACGCATGCAGTGGGAATGCAATTCTACAGGTTGAACAGAAGGCCCGCGCTGATCTGAATGATTTCTTTGACGTGATGAATGAGGCCATCTGTGGAGAACCGTTCTTTTTGCCAGGCGGCCATACGGCCCTCGATATTTATCTGACCATGTTGACCGAATGGTCTGAAGACAAGGCGGCGCTGTTTTCGTCGCGTCCGGCTTTGGCGGCTTTGGCTGAAGCGACCTCCCGGCGTCCGGCCTATCGGGCGGCAATGGATACCCACCACCTACCCAAACAGGCAGCATAAGGATGACCGCCATGAAAAAATTCGTAATCGAACGTGAAATCTCCGGTGTCGGCGCAATGTCGGATGAGGAACTTTGTGGAGCCGCTAAAACATCAAATGATGCCCTGTCTCAACTGGCGCCGCGGGTGCAGTGGCAGCACTCTTACGTGACCGGAAACAAGACCTTTTGCATCTACCTGGCGGATTCAGAAGAAGCAATTCAAATGCACTCGCAGCTTAGCGGGTTTCCGGCGAACACGATCACGGAAGTTTCGACAATCATCGACCCGACCACGGCGCGGTGAAGTATGATTATGCCGGTGAAAAGACCGCGGGATAATCATTGCTGCGTGGTTATCCAAATTTGAAGGCCAAGGCTTAGTGCGCCTACATAGTTGCAGGTTATCCGGGCAGGAAATGCAAATGGTCAAAGGTTTGGATTGCGTGCAAATGTCAATTTTTGATCGCTATCTTGCCGTCCTGACGGTGGGCTCGGTCTCTTCGAAGAAGCTGTCTGACAATTGGAGTATCTCAGAGCGGTCTTCAAGCGTGCGCTGGTAAAACCACCTGTCCATTGTCCGCGAAAGCATTGCGTCGCCGCCGAGGAACAGGCGACCGGCTTCCAGTTCGCGCGCGATGGTCGTGCGGCTGAGCAGAATTGAAGACAAGGACATGCAATTTGTTTCGATGAAAAGGTCAATCTCAAAATCAGGAATCGCCGCGCAGATTTCAATTGGAGAGCCCGGCCTGATGAGTGCCCAATACTTGCTGAATTCCAGATCCGGGTCGGTAAACCGGAACTGAAACACCAGTTGGCGGGAAGGAAGCTGCTCGGAATCAATATAGTTTCGCATCTGCCACATCAGGTTCGAGACGTTCATGTCCTTCAATGCCTGCTTCGCCTTGATATTGCACTGGGCCCATTTTCCCATGGCATCCAGAACCGGTTCAAGGTCGATGGCTCGTTGGGTTCGGATATAGTCCACCTGACCAGTCGCGGGGTCCTGAATCCGCTCGACCAGTCCTTGCTCGACAAGTTCTTTCAATCGCCGCGACAAAAGCGCGGTCGACATATTGCCGACGCCGCGCCGAATATCGTTGAAACGTGTCGCTCCGCCCCACATTTCAGTCAGAATTGGGATTGTCCAGCGGGGTTCAAGAACTTCGCAGGCGTGCGTAATTGGACATATCAATCCGTAGGGTCTTTTGGGCATGGAGTGTCCTCCCTTGGTTTGAGAGTACGGGTGTGCCGCGTAAATAGCCAGTTCACTATGTGAAGCGGGAACGCTTCAAGATTTGAACTATCCTAAACAGAGCCGCTTCAGCCAGGATCAACACGTCAAAACGTAAAGGAGATCACAATGCCCAAATTCATCGTCGAAAGAAATGTCCCTGGTGCCGACAAGCTGACAGCTGCGGAACTGTGCGATATTTCGGCCAAGTCGAACTCAGTGGTTGATGGCCTGAACGTGCCATATGTGTGGCATCATACCTATGCAGCAGGGGACAAACTATACTGTGTGCACGAGGCTGACAGTGCTGAACAGATCTATCGCCACGCAAAGGAAGGCGGCTTCCCAGCAGACTTGGTTGCTGAGATCAAGAACACCTTCGGTCCGCAAACGGCAAACCGCGCCGCTTGACCAGACCTACTTGGGAGCCGGGGGGGGGTACTCGGCTCCGAGCCAACTCCAAATGCAGCTTTGTTCGCAGAACTTGTATCAATCCGGTTTCTGCGTAGTCCACGTCACCAGATTTCCCGCTGAACTAGTTAGTCAGCCGCGAGGAGATTTGCGGCAATGATTTCGACCACGTTTCCCTCTGGGTCGCGCAAGAAGAACGACCGCCCGTCCCAGGGCAAGGACTCTGGCCACGCCCGCTCATGAATAACCATGTCCATTGCTTTGAAGCGAGCCAACTCTTGCGCGTAGAGCTCACTTTGAATTTCGAAAGCAATGTGGTCAAACGTTGATAGCGAGGCATCGGTCTTGTTGCCGCGACCAAACAAGGCAAAGAGTTGCGGGTGACCGACTTCGCCAAGAGGCGAGTCCAGTGGGCCCACTTCCAGGAAAATCACTCCCGGTTCGCTGTGATGAAACCCAAACCCCAAAACTTCCTGATAAAAGGCAGACGCCCTTTCAAGGTCGTCGACCCTGATTGCCACTTCGGCAATACGGTATGATCTTTTCTTGCCCATCCGGTCAGCACTCGATCTGGTTGAAGCCCCAGAATAGCTCAACGGCGCCCATGGCAGCAAATCTGGGCTTGATCGGTCTGAAATAGCGATCCCATGACCTCGAAAGGGAAGGGCCAAGAGAATTTTATTCGTAATTCAAGCTACCACAGGCCATCTAAATGAGAACGTCCAACGTCGGTCTGCTGCCAGTCGCGACATCGTACCCGTAGCTGTATGACTGGATCTATCGATCAACTGCTGGAACGGGTGATCTGTATGGATTGCTCAATATTTTGCGGTCTCAGGGCAATTTGCAGCCACGCATCATTGCGTAAACCGTCATCGATTATCTGTCGAACCAGTTTTTCGTCGGCGGGACTCTGAACCGAAATTGTCAGCCGGGTGGCAACTGGATCTGGTGGTACACCCTCGGCGCCAAACATGCTGCGGTTATCCCAGTCCATTTCCACCTCAACTTCTACGCTATCCAAAGGAACTCGAGCCAATGCCGCCGCCGCCTTGATCCCCATGGCGACGCAGCTAATCAGGCCAGCTCTGCCATAAAAACCAGGAGATGGACCCGCGTTGCCACCCCCCATGACGTCCCCCATATCCATGACTGCCGTGTTGTCGCCTTCGGTGACGTCGACCCTGAACCCACCAGTCATGACTGCCCTGGATTTGGTGGTGTCCATGGCGGTTGCAGGCCGTTTCTCAAAAACGCCAACAAGGCGTTCCAATGCAACTGTGATGTTGTCGTCTGCTGCCATATTCTTTTTCCCCAAGCCGATGCATCAATAGGAGCCGTATTTATATAGCAGGATTATCCGAGAGCAGGGATTAAGCAAGATTGTTGGGTCATTTGTAGAGTAGGAACAGTTTCCACCATTTTCGAGCAACGTCCGATTTTGAAGCTAGCTTGAACTTTGATTCATCCCGCGTCCGGCCATTAAGACAACGGTTGAAAATAGAGCAACCGCTGAGGCGGTTTGGACAACTGTTTGAAAATCGTAGGCCTGTGCGATGAACCCAACTGCCGGACCTGCCAGTAAACCGCTAACCATGAGCGCGTTCCAATATATGGCCGTTGCGCGTGCAGGCTGATGTTGTGCAAAAGACTGGACGTAGCTGATGCCCAAACTGGCATAAAATCCATAATAGAGCCCCTCCAGAGCCGCGCCCGCAAGCATTTGAGGGAAAGACTGGACGGATGCCAAAAACTGGGTCGTAACAACCGCCAGAAAGGCCGTTGCCAACAGAGCTCGTTGCATTCCAAAGCGTGCAATAATCATTGGGGTTGCGAATATGGCGATGACTTCGACAAAGGTTTTGATGCTGAACGCGACCCCCGGGGCAAATCCGGGCAAGCCCACTTCCTGTACATAAAAGAGCGGCAGCGAGGAAAACGTCAGCGAATGGGCCAAGGAAAGACAAAAGACGAACGCCACAGCCAGCCATAATCCGCTTGATGTGGCCAAAGTTTTTTCGGCCCCGCCAGAAGCGTTTTTTGCCTCCGCTCTTATTTCGCGCGGCAAAGTCAGCCACCAAACACTCAGCCAGACCAGCGAAATTCCCAACGCCACATAAAATACCGCTTCAACGTTGATTTGATAGGTGATCAGGAACGTCAAAGCGGGACCAACCATCCAGGCCGTCGATGTGGTCACTCGCATATAGGAGTTAAAGCGACTGCGTTCGATCTTGTTTCTTTCGGCCAAACTGCCACCCAGACTGAACATGGTAGACACTGCGCTTGAACTGACCCCAAAACCAATCACGCCAAGTGTCAGAGCCATCCAAACTGTTGGCGAAAGTGAGAGGCCGATTGCAGCAACTGCATATCCAAACGCAGCAACACCAACCAATGGAAACACGCGCGCACCGTTGTCGATGCGTCGGGCAAATTGTCGATTTGCCGTTACCGTCAGGCAAACGGCCAGTGCCGAATAAACACTGATTATCCAAGGTTCATAGCCCAACCCTTCGACCAGGAAAAAACCCATGAAGGGCACGATCATTGCGGTGCATAAGGTGCCGCAAAACAACAGGAACAGAAACGTGAGAAGTGCAGTAGTTTTTTGACTTGGCAAAAGATCAACAATCTTCGTGACAAATGCCCGCAGGGTCACAGATTCGGACAGGACATACAATGAAGGGGACCAACAATATGCGTTCGCCAATCGACTGGCTTGCTGATATGAACCGCTTCTCATCGCTACATTTCGGCCGTTCAAAACCGCTCGGTTGGCCGTTATTGCCCCTGAATATTGCAAACAATTCTACGAGTCTGGAGCACAGACGACTTGAATGATACGCTTTGTGTGTAGGCGTCTTGAACAGTAACTACTCAGCTACCCTATTTCTGCTGCCATTAGGTGCGACAATTTGAT
>JAALLE010000154.1 GCA_011087605.1 Hyphomicrobiales bacterium | reverse complement strand
AATCACAAAACAGGACTTGCAAAAAGGGAGCCATCCACACAGGACTGAGCAGACACGCAATATCTAGTCTGATAGTTTAATGAGAATGATTGAAGTAGGAGTCTTTGAATGGACCATTACGAAGTCGTTGTTATTGGCGGGGGCTGGGCCGGACTGAGCGTTAGTCACGCTCTGCAACAGGCCAGTTTACGGCATGTCGTTTTCGAGCGTGGACGCATCGGGGAGAGTTGGCGGACCCAACGATGGTCGTCCTTCCACATGAATACTCCCAATGCCCTGACCGTATTGCCCGGTGACCTCTATGAAGGTCCTGAGCCGGAGGGGTTTATGAAATGTTCTGAATTCATCCTGATGCTGGAGGACTATGCCAGCAGAAACCGGCTACCTTTGAACGATCAGACCGATGTTATGGAAGTGCGAACAACTGAGGGACAATTCGAGGTGCAGACCTCAAAGGGAAGCGTTACGGCAGATGCATTGGTCATCGCATCGGGAAATCTGAATGTGCCGAAGATCCCCGACATAGCCTCCAAACTTCCACCATCAATCCTTCAGCTGCACGGAATTGAATACCACCAGCCAGAAGCACTTCCGGATGGCGCAGTGATGGTGGTTGGTTGTGGTGACACAGGTGGCCAAATTGCAGAGGAATTGATGCTCGCAGGTCGACAGGTGTATCTTTCGACGGGTCGAAATGGCCGTGTTCCGCGGCGATACAGAGGACATGACTTTTTCCATTGGATGTCCGACAGCAAACTGAACCAAAAGCCGCGTCCGCCCGGGAACGCAGGCCGTGCATTGGTGGGCAGAACCCGGACAATCAGCCTGCAATCGCTTAGTTCAAGTGGCGTGGTTCTTGGCCGCGTCCGTGATGCATCATCGTCCGGCGCGCTTCATTTCGAAAATTCCCTAGCGGACTCAATTAGGTATGCGGATGAAACTTCGGCCGGAGTGAAAGAAAAAATTGACGACTATATCAAACGTGAAGGGATTGCTGCCCCGATCGCCGAAGACGACCCGGATGAAACCATCACACCTGACTTGCCTAAACCGCCACTTAAAGAACTGGATCTTATTGCAAATGGCGTGGGCACGGTGATTTGGGCGACCGGTCTAAAGGGCAACTTCGATTGGTTGAAGGTGCCGGGTACAATTGATTCCGATGGAGAGCCAATTCACGACAAATCGGTCTCTGCTCCAGGTGTTTTCTTTGCAGGTCTCGACAGCGCGGAATCGCAACGAGCAGGTACAGTCTTAGTTGCCGCATTTGAAGCGGAGCGCATTATTGGACACCTGACCGCCCGCCGCCGTTAGGGCCGGCCACTTTGGTCAAAACGCGTTGATACTTGTCGACGTTAATCAATGACCGATCAACCAGCCGACCGACCCTGATGATTGCCAAAGGACGACCATGTTTTATGATGGCTCAGATGCGATAATGAGGAATACGAACCAATGGCAAAACCTTTTGAACGACACCGCCAGCCTTGGACACAAGAGGAAATTCAAAAGCTGCATTTGCTGGTGACAAAGGGAATGAGTTTGAAGGCGATTGCGAAAGCTCTCACACGTTCTGAGGAATCGACAAAGAACAGAGCAAAACAAGAGAAGCTGAAGATACAAAAAATGCGCTGACGCCATGTGGTCATCTCACCTCGAACACTGTTGTCCTCAATCCAGGATTACCGAGGGCATCGTGTGGGCGATTTGTGATATGGCGCTGATACCGTCGCTCGATAATAGTTTAAGCTTTCCTTGATAAATAGAAGATCTCTTCGTTGAGCGGTTCGTCCCTGACACGGATGCAGAAGCTTTCGATAGATGGTCGGCTTGGATTAGACGTTCACATGGGCCAAAGTTACGGTTGGCCTGGTGCGCGATAGTTGTTGTGTCGCAAAATTTTATCTGGTTCGGCCTGTCGAGGGTATGCAAGAATTGAGAGGACTGGAAATGACCATGATACTAGGCGAAGGTCACTACAAATATGAGCCGGTCCCGGACTGGGCGAAATTGCCGATAGGCTTGGAATTGGGCGACGTTGCTGGGATCGCTGTGGATGACAAAGATAGAGTTTATCTCTTTAATCGCGGTACAACACCTGTTGTAGTTCTAAGTCAAAGCGGCGAACTTTTATCGACCTGGGGACGAGGGATTTTTGAAAACCCGCACGGGGCGTCGATCGGACCGGATCAATGCATTTATCTGACGGATAATTTCGACCATACGGTTCGAAAGTTCACGCTCGAAGGTCAGCTTCTATTGGAAATCGGGACAGCCAATGTCAGTTCCGGCTTTATGAGTGGCAAGCCGTTTTGCAAGTGTACCCATTCGGCGGTTTCGCCTTCGGGCGAGATTTTTGTTTCCGATGGATATCACAACGCCTGCATTCATAAATTTGATCCTAATGGCAAATTGCTGAAAAGCTGGGGGACCCCCGGCACGGGCCAAGGAGAATTCAATCTGCCTCACAATATTTGCTGCGATGCAGATGGCTGGATCTATGTCGCTGACCGGGAAAATTCGCGCGTTCAGATATTCGATGAAAACGGACGGTACGAGACACAGATCAACAATATGCATCGCCCCAGCGGGCTGGCCATCACTCCTGGTAGCTGTCCGGATTGTATTGTTGGTGAACTGGCCTCCTATTTGGAGATAAATCACAATTTTCCAAATCTTGGTCCGTTTGTCAGCATGTTGGATCAGCAAAGCAACCTGATCTCGCGACTCAACGCGGGGAGCGGGCCAGGCCTGGGGCCGGGCCAGTTTCTCTCTCCTCACAGCATCGCCTATGACAGCATGGGTGACCTCTACGTGGGTGATGTGGTTGATGCTGACTGGGCAAAGGTCATTCGCGATAAGGAGAAACCCGCCCAGCCCAGACGGTTCCAAAAACTCAAGAAGGTCAATTCGTCTGCGATTTGAGTGCATTTCGTGGTGCAATCAAAAAATGCAATTACGCCGTTTTAACCGAAGTTCTCAGGGATAAATCGGGGCAGTTTAAGTCTGTTTGGGCGGTTCTTTAGAGATTTCTAACTGGTCTACTGCGATGTATGCTTCGGCATCGCGAAGAAGTCCTGAAACCTCTTCGTCATGTATCCCGAGGGCATCGAAATGCGTTTTTATGTTTCTTAGATAATCCAAACTGGAGCCGAGGAACCCCGAACCTTCGGCGAGGAAACGGATCTGCTCATCACGTGTAAGACCAGCATCTATCGCCTCTGAGTCATGGTTGGCCACAAAAGTCAGCGCGGTTACGCTCCCTTGGCTTGTCGTAGCATCGACAAATCTTGGCTTGTAAAAGGGTCCGGCCTGTTCTCGTTTCCAAAGTATATGGGTTTCGGGTTCGACAAGATTTTCGGCAATCCGGAAGACCAATCCTTCACAACCGGGTCCAACATCGAGTGCAGCCATTAACCCTGGTGATTCCGCAGTTCCACGTCCACCGTGGATGTCCTTGAGGATGAACAGTCGAGAATGACTGGAAATCATCGCACGCCGCACTTCATCAAATCTAACAGCAGGGTCCCACATCAATGAACCATAGGCGAATACCCAAAGGTCTCCCGCATGTTCACGGGATTTCATGAAGGCAGCCCGCATGGCCTCGCGTACCTCGTCTGCGTACCACCATTTCGGTAATCCGAGCTCCAGCATTTTCTGAGCCAACACTTCGACGCCAAATGTCCTGAAAGAAGACGCCATCGGATCTTCAATGTGTTCGCGCAGTTCCGGGTGATGAATGAATGAATCATTTTTCGAAGGCATCAATGAACCTTTGGAAAGCCGGGTTTGATGTTAAGCGAGTGAGAAAAGTCGAAGGGTTATCTATACCTTATCAATATCAGCAATTGCCAAAGACCGCTAATTGAAGCGGTCATGCGCGTTGGCCGTCCCAATGGACAGGGTGAATACTCGACCTATCCGCCTCGTCCTGGCTCGTTTGGGTCGTTGGAAAACAGGGCGATCTTGTTGCCTTGAGGGTCGCGAAGATAGCCAACATAAAAATGTGCTCCATAGGAGTCACGAAAGCCGGGCTGGCCCTCGTCAGAGCCGCCAGCTGCAAGTGCGGCCGCATGTAGCTCACGAACCTGTTTTTGACTGCGCGCCTCAAATGCGATCATAGCGCCGTTTCCGGCCGAAGCCGGATGCCCATCGAAAGTTGGTTTAACGTAGAAATCTGGCGGAGCGGCAGACTGGCCATGTTGGTCGGGTAGCGCGTAGCTCAAGCCCTCCGGCCCCTGCTTCAGCTGGTAATCGAGGGCCGGCAGGAACGCCGAATAGAACCGTTTCTCGTGCGCGATGTTGTCAGCACCGACAGTGACATAGGCAATCATGTTGCGTGCTCCTTTCTGCACGTTTGGTTATTGCAATCAGATAACCGCAATAGGTCAACACAAGTCGGTACAACTAGCGACCGTTTGTTGAATGTTCCCATCAACATTGCCGGTAGTTTGTTGGCTAGTATGGCGCTGGACAACCCGCGAATTACGACAACTAAACCGCCCCGACTGCGCCGGAACTGGTCATATGCGTATTGTCGCATTGCCGGGATGTTGAGTTAGCCCATCAGCGCAGCCAAAAGGAGTTGCAGGCAGTTTCCGAGGGCGTTGCAGCACGCTTTGAGTTTCTTTATTCCACTCCCGAGCCAGGGTGCACCAAGGTGAAATGGATCAGTTTATCGCTGAATAGCGGCTGATAGGGTCGAAGTAGGTATTGGCTGACTGAATGCCATGCCAAACTCGCCGGTGCTCGTCCATCTGACTGTTCCGTTCACTCTTCCCAGCTCGGTTTGAGATACGCTCACAGTCTGCCCCACCGCCAACGAGGCAGGGGAGTCAATCGATGCCAAAAGCCCAATAGTGGAGATATTGCGGATTTGGCATGTCATGCGACCAATATTTGTTTCAAGTGTTGCCAATAATTCGCAGGCATCTCTCTTGGCTTTTCGCCGCTCTTGCATTTGTTTGCCGTGGAATTGAACCAATTTCTTTGTCCCCCGAGTCACTGTCTCTATTCCATATAAAAATGCATTAATTCGTTAATACATTGTTAGGGAGAGGTAACTACTCAGCTACCCTATTTCTGCTGCCATTAGGTGCGACAATTTGAT
>JAALLE010000153.1 GCA_011087605.1 Hyphomicrobiales bacterium | reverse complement strand
GGGCCGTCTATAAAAGCATCAGGTTGGGGTAGCTGGGTAGTTACCTTTTTTTAAGCCCAACGCTTGCAGATATATCACTCCGGGAACCAGAAACACGCTGGTCATGCCATAAAACAGGCCGCCTATCCCACCGGACAGAGGCCCGAGAATCGGTTCGGCTCGACTTGGTGCAGCAATCTGGGGCCGTCCCAATCCGTAAAGCGAATAGGCCGCGAGAACGATGCCCAAAACTGACAGCAAGGTGTCCTGACTGGCCACTGATAGTATGTTGACCCCCAGCCAGGTCCCGATTGCGCAGGCCAGTAAATAGCTCCATAGCCGCCGCAAGAGTTGACGCAAATACGGCCCGGCCAGAGCCTGCCAGATATTTGTCACCACGCCGGGAAGTAACACGATTGCAACGGCTTCCTTGAATCCCAGCGGTATGGCCATGAAGACAATCGCCACGAGCGGCAGTCCCAGCCCGACGGTTCCTTTCAAAGTGCCAGCGACGATGAATGTAACAAATACCAGCGTAAACGCTTCAGGTGTCAGCATTGTCGCACCGTATCGTGAGTTTCGATCTGGGTTGATACTAGCGCAATAATTTCACCTGCTGATCACTGTTGTCTGTCACAAGCGTACTAATTGACAGCGGGTGGAAGAGCGCAGACATCTTCATAGGCAAATCGTTGGGTCAGCCCGCCGGCATACTGATATATATCGAGTGTAGCTTCATAGGCTTGCGGGGTAATCTCGATATGTGGCGTCCAATTGCCCAGGCCCTGATAGGTGGCAATACAGGATTCCAACACGCCTTGATCAATTTTTGGGAAATAAGATTTCTGAGCGGCGGCGATTTCTGCTGCACTTTCTTCATTCATATATTTACGTGTCTTGATGTAGGCGCGGGTAAACGCGCGGGCCATATCGGTGTCCAGCCAATCGCGCATGGCGACGAGGCTGGAAAATCCGCACGGTCCGACCATCGGACCTACCTGGGCCACAACATGCCCGACACCATCGGCTTCAAGCTGTTGGGGAAACGGCCCTTGCTGCTGAACATAGTGTCCCTGTCCCTGTCGGAACGCCTGATCCATATCGGCCGCCCCGCCGACCTGCACAGCATTGATCTTGTCGAAATCAATTCCGGCTTTGTAACAGGCATATTTAAACATCGCCAGCGGCTGTCCCCCACCGAACAATACGACGTTTGAGCCTTCAAGCTTCGACCAGGTGAAGCTCGGATCCGCTTCGCGCCCAGTCAGAAAAAACCCGTCCATTTCATTGACCTGAGCGAAATGGGCGTAGGCCGGTTTGATACCTTTCGACAGCGGCGTGAAGCTTTGGCTCAGAGCCGATTGCACGACCTGCGCACTGCCATCTTCCAGTGCCGCAATGGCGGATACGCCGGGTGCAGAAATTGACCAGTCGGGATCAAGCCCTTCCTGACGCAGAAATCCCCCTGACATGGTGGCAATGAGAGGCGCGTAAAAGGCCGAGAACAGTGTGAATTGTATATGTATCTTTTCCATGTCG
This sequence comes from Hyphomicrobiales bacterium, assembly GCA_011087605.1. Lineage (GTDB taxonomy): Bacteria > Pseudomonadota > Alphaproteobacteria > Rhizobiales > Rhizobiaceae > Pseudahrensia. The sequence goes on along the minus strand of JAALLE010000153.1, from coordinate 3,666 downwards.
GTGCAGCGATTCCTTTTGGTTCCGGCGATACACGCCGCTAGAGGATGTCCATTTTCAAGCCAAGTTTCTGTTGACGCTTCAGGCTGACCGACTGGGTGATGCGGTCGGCAATGATCGCAATGATTGCCATGCCGATACCGGCCGTCATGCCAACACCGAAGTCGCCATCTCCGAGCCCGATATAAATGCGCTGACCCAAACCATTGGTCCCGACTAACGCGGTGATGACCAGCATGCCAATACCATAAATGACGGTCTGGTTGAGGCCAAGCATGATGGCAGGTAACGCCAGCGGCAGTTTGACCTTCATGAGCAATTGACGCTGGGTACAGCCCAGTGTCGTCGCGCTTTCAATGATGTCGGCTGGAAGGTTGCGCAGGCCGTGTTCGGTATAACGGATAGCCGGAACAATCGCATAGGCGATGATCGCTAGCAGGGCTGTAAATTCACCAATCTTGAAGATCATCACGAAGGGAATCAAAATAACAAAAAGCGGCATGGTCTGCAGCGTATCAATGATTGGTCTGACAATGGAGGATACCAAGGCTGAACCCGCCGCCCAGATACCGATCAGCGTGCCCAGCGAAAACGAGATCAGAACTGCCACGCCGCACAAATACAATGATAGCACCGATTGAGGCCAGACACCGGCAACCAGCAGGAATCCAAGGCCCAGCGCCGTGCCAATTGCCAAATTGGTGCCACTGGTCTGGTAGGACAGCAGCACAAAAAGCGCCAGCAAGGCGATCCAGGGGATATTGGTCAGACTGATATAGGCAAACGCTGCGAATATCAGCAACGCAACTGCGGCTCCTGCTTTTCGCGAAAGGTAAAGCCATGCCGCAGCTGCCAAACAGATGGCGGCATATATGGCGACCAGTATGGGAGTGAGAGCGAATCCCCAGGTGAATGGGCTTACCGCCTGAGACAGGCCAATCTTGACCGGCAGCATCAAAAAGAAAAAGGCGCTATTCTTGATTGTCTCCAGCGCGATACGCCAGTTGAGAATAAAGTTCTCAAGTGCCAGATTCATTGCTGGTGCGGGGTCAATCACCAGCGCTTCTGGCCAGACGGCGAGGAAAGGGATGACCAGCGACAATAGCCACAGAATAACCACCGCCGCAGCGACATAGTGCGGGAGTTTTGGCTTTGAACCCGCCGAGAGCTGGCGGCGGTCCTGGGTTGCGAATCCATAGGATATCCGGTCCAGTAACATCGCCATCAATGCAATGACAAAACCCGCCAGCAGGCTTTCACCAAATTGAGCCTTCCGCATGGTCGACAAAACTTCCCAGCCAATGTCGTTGGTGCCACCAATGATCGACGCGATAATTACCATGGACAAGCTCGCCATCGTGGTTTGGTTGACCCCTAGCAGCAATTGGTTGCGCGCCGCTGGCATACGCACCTTCCAGAATAGCTGTCGGTCGTTCGCCCCGGAGATTTCTCCGGCTTCAATCAAAGTGGGAGATACCGAACTGAGACCCAAAATGGTGTTTCTGACCATCGGGGGAAAGGCATAGAGAATGCTCGACACCAGACCGACGGTTGTGCCGAAGCCGAATAGGATCAGGATTGGCAGCAGATAGGCGAATGCCGGGATCGTCTGCAACAGGTCCAACAAGGGCATGATCAAGCGTTTGGCGCGGGCCGAACGGAAGCCCCACACGCCAAATGCAAAACCGACACCTATGGCCATCGGAACGGAGATCAGCACGATTGCCAGCGAGTTCATGCTCTGTGGCCAATATCCAATGCAGGCCATGTAAAGCAATGAGATCAGGGCAAACAAGGCCAGCCGCCAGCCGGATGCAGCGTAGGCGAGCGCCATGAATATCACACACGTGACACTCCAGGGCAGCAGGGCCAATACCCATTGTGCCAGTTTAATCGGCCATTCCAGCAGCCAGCCAATGGCCTTAAACAGCGGACCGAACAGGTCGACAAACCAACGCATTGCGTCATTCATTGGGTCTGTCAGCCCCAGCACCAGACTGTCTGGATATTTGACCAATGCGCTGAACGGGCCGGGAAAGAAATGCAAAATCAGCGTGACGATGAGCAGCGCAATCCAATAGGGCAGGTGGGAGGATTTACTCACAATTCTATTCCGTCACCTGCGCGGGATCCATCACGCCGCTTGCCAGGGCGGCAACGACGTTTCGGGCGTTTACAACGCCGAGATCCTTGTCGTTTTCATCCAGCACCACAACTCCGGCTTCGTGGTCTGCGAGATAGGGCAACAAGGTGGCGACATTGGTATTTTTGGAAATCTGCCCCATGCCCTTGGCCCGCTTGCGGCTGGTATCGGCAATGTCGCCTGCTGTCAGCACAAGTTCCCAAGGCACATCATTGGTGAATTCACGGACATAGGAATCTGCCGGATTCAGGATCAGGTCCACCGGGCGGCCAATCTGTACAACTTCGCCATCGCGCATGATCGCCATGCGGTCAGCGACGCGCAGTGCCTCCATGAAATCGTGGGTGATAAAGACAATGGACTTGTGCAGTTCCCGCTGCAGGCGCAGGAATTCGTCTTGCATCTGCTTGCGGATCAGCGGGTCCAGCGCGCTAAAGGGTTCGTCAAGGAACCATAGTTCCGGCTTCACCACCAAAGACCGGGCAATGCCAACACGTTGCTGCTGTCCACCGGACAGTTGGCTTGGAAAACTTGATTCACGCCCTTCCAGTCCGACCAGTTCGATCACTTCCTGGGCCTGCTTGCGGCGTTCGTCCTGTCCCATTCCCTGCAGTTCCAGCGGAAAGGCAATATTGTCGACCACATTGAGATGCGGCATCAGCCCAAAGTTTTGGAACACCATGCCCATCTTATGTCGGCGAAATTCGATCAGCTCTTCCTTGTTGATGTCCAGCAGATTGCTGCCATCAAGGAGGATCTCTCCCGCAGTTGGTTCCACCAGTCGGGACAGGCATCGAACCATTGTCGACTTGCCGGAACCTGAGAGGCCCATAATGACAAAAATTTCGCCGACATGTACGTCGAAGGAAACATTGGCAGAGGCAACAATGTGGTCGGCATCGCGAATTACTGCAGCGTGTTTTGATGCGTCTTCATCGCTGCCAATATTACCGTTGCGATTGGTGAAATACTGGTTTGGATCAGGCCCGTAAATCTTCCAGATATTGCGGCAGGACAGTTTGACGTCGGATGAAGGTGAGGCTGCAGAAGTCATATTCGGTTCCAAATCGTTAGAGCCGTTCCAATTAAGCGTGAGCGACTCCAGATGGTATGGGGCAAGTGCGGCCTCCCCAAAAATGAACGCAGCAGGATCGGAGACCCAACCCTGCTGCGCAAAGTGATTGACGGATTACTTAACCCAGCCGCCCCACACGGACTCGTTTGCATCAATCCATTCAGCAGCCACTTCTTCAACTGAACGTTTTTCCTGATCGACCTTCTGAATCAACGCATTCTGCACGTCATTCGTCAGGGTATAGGATTTGGCGAAATTCATCGCTCCTGGCCATGTGTCGGCGAAATTGGCATTGACGATTTTGTTGATGCTTGCCTGAGCAAATCCACAGGCATTTCCCTTGCTCTGATCTTTACCGGCAAGGCAGTCAGCCGATGAAGAGTCCCATTGAACCACATTCGTAACTACCCAGCTACCCCAACCTGATGCTTTTATAGACGGCCCATCAGAC
>JAALLE010000050.1 GCA_011087605.1 Hyphomicrobiales bacterium | reverse complement strand
CGTCTGATGGGCCGTCTATAAAAGCATCAGGTTGGGGTAGCTGGGTAGTTACTAATATTCTCCCTTTCGTTTGACCTGACCCTTCGGCCAGATTTCTTTTCGGACGGACAGCATCAAAAAGAGCTGCCGGACCAGATTTCAAATTATGTTCTTAAGACAAAGGATCCAAAGCGCGACAATCGGTGGCTTGCCACCCAACTTTCACCTTCGCTCCTTCAGCCAAAGGCTTATTTCCCGCGTTGTTGGGCACCTTGACGATAAATTCTGTATTGCCGGCAACATTCATCCGTGTACGGATGTGATCACCTAGATAGATCAGCTCAAGAATTTCACCAGTTATCGCGTTATCCGTCACGCCCTCGGCAGGTTCGATTTCAACCCGCTCAGGACGCAATGACAATGTCGTACGATCACCAACACCGCCGATATTGATCGCCGCAGCACTTACCGAACCACCACCATCCAGATCGATAGTTGCTATCTCGCCGTCAATCTTTGAAACTTTGCCATGCAGTTTGTTGTTTTCACCAATAAACTGGGCAACGAATGAGTTTTGCGGACGTTCGTAGAGATCGTCTGGGGTCGACAATTGTTGTATGACGCCATCTTCAAATACTGCAATGCGGTCGGACATCGTCAGGGCTTCCGCCTGATCATGAGTAACATAGACAACTGTCACGCCGAGATTTTCATGAATGTGCTTGATCTCATATTGCATCTGCTCACGCAGCTGCTTGTCCAGAGCACCAAGCGGCTCATCCATCAAAATGAGCTTGGGGTCAAACACCAAGGCTCTGGCAACCGCGACACGCTGCTGCTGTCCGCCTGACAATTGTGCCGGACGTCGACCGCCCATCGCCGGGAGCTCAACCATTTCCAGCGCACGCTGAACCTTGGCCTCGACTTCCGACTTGTTCATGTTGCGAACATGTAGAGGAAACGCGAGGTTTTCAGCCACCGTCATATGCGGGAACAGGGCATAGTTTTGGAAAACCATGCCGATACCGCGTTTATTCGGTGGAACATTGTTGATCGACACGCCCCCGAGATAAATCTCGCCATGGGTCGCCGGCTCAAAACCGGCAAGCATCATGAGTGATGTCGTTTTTCCCGAACCAGATGGCCCCAACATGGTGAGAAACTCACCTTCTGGGATATCGAGGTTGAGGTCTTTTACGACGAGAATTTCACCATCGTAACTCTTTTGCACCTTTTCGAAGCGAACAAACGCTTCCGAACCAAGGTCTGCGGACTGCTCTGCGGCCAAACTCAAACTGGCGCTCCCATTTTATAGGTCAGATATTTTAAAATCTGCCGTTTTTTAAGCGGATGCTTTTGCATCTCGTTTCGAGATCATAGATCCCAAATAGCAATCAACAACGGTTCGTTTGCGACGTCAACAGTTGCGATAGCCGGTATTTCGAGATTTTTTGGCTTTTTCGCAACTTACCGATGAATCTTGAGCTCAAAGAGATCAAAAACAAGGCGATTTCACGACAAAACTAACGCTTGCCGCATTCATGAAAAATATAGCCGAGGAAGTTCAACAGGACCTGAGCAGCCAGGGTACTGGTTGAGCCACCATGGTCATAATCCGGGGCCACCTCGACCAGATCGATGCCGACCACCTGATGACCCCGAGCCAGTTCCTGCAAAAACTCCATCACCTCATAGTAAAGAAATCCACCGTGACTCGGCGTTCCTGTTCCAGGTGCCACCGAAGGATCAAATCCATCAATATCAATGGTGACGTATACCGGCACTCCATCGGGAATGCGTTTTGACATATCGCGCGCACCAATTGCTCTAAACTGACGCACAGATTGAATGTCAGATCCGACCTTTCGCGCATCATCGTAGCCATCCTTGGCTGTCGATGAGACATTGCGAATGCCAAATTGGGACAGACCGGTGACATAATCTTTTTCTGACGCTCTGCGCATGGGATTACCGTGCCCAAAGCGAACCCCGTGGCGTACATCGACAAAGTCCAGATGGGCATCAATCTGAACGACATGGAACGGTTGCTGGTCGCTAAACGCATTTATGCAGGGTATGTTGACGGAATGGTCGCCGCCCAACACCACCGGCAGCGCACCAGCGTCCAGAATTTTACGCACACCATGTTCGATATTCGCGTGACTGGCGACGGTATCTGTATGCACGATATCGGCATCGCCCATGTCCACAATTTTCACAGAACCAGGAAGATAGGTCACGTCATCTTCGTGGTCATAAGCGCCGGCATGGCCAAAAGAGAAAAGCGTCGATGCTTCACGGATTGCGCGCGGCCCAAACCGCGCACCAGCACGAAATTGAGTTCCAAAATCAAATGGAGCGCCCAAAATTGCACAATCAGCATCCAACGCATCCCAGTCAGTACAGATCGGACGTTTTCCAAAAGTTGAGATCCCAACAAAGGGCAGGTTCAGCCGACCCGAATCATATCCATGTTTGGCCATTTAATTTTTCGCTTAACGTGTTCAAGACACGCCAATCTTTGCATCAACCGAAGTGAAATTGCACGAACTAACGTAAAATCCACATGGACCGACGCAGCTTCAACTTGCCCATGCCGATGGTACCGCGGGTCTTCGCTCCGGCAAGGACAACAAGCGATGACCGTCTCTTGCGACCTTTGCTCCGTACGATGCGGTTGCTTCGATCGTTGCGGATCCGAAGCCGCGTTCTGGTTGTGGTCAAAGATGTTGCTTCTGCGAGGTTTGCAACCAATTTGGTCTTCTGTTTGCGAAGTGGTTTGGTTTTATGGGTTGCGCCAGAAGAAGTGGTGCCAGTCTTACCTCTTGAGGCCGCCTCAGACACCGGTGGTGATTTTTCCTTCCCCGTGGTGGCAGAACCAGCCCAATTAATCGAACTGCCGAGAGAGGCCACGACAACCGGTTTGCTATCACGAATTTTGCCTGATTTCGGCACCAAATGCAATCATTCCCTTTTTTGCCAACATTCTGTCAGTGCGCTTACTGCGAGCCAGATAGGGGTAGCGAAAAAATGGGGTTCTTGGAGTGGTCGATGCATCGCTGTATGCGATCTTTTGAAGACTGCTGATGCCTTTATCAATCAGACGCGAGGCCTTGGCGGACGAATAGTTCGGCAACCGATTGTGACTGTGGGTATGGTGTGCCAGCGTGTGACCCTGATTGACGACCTTGCGAACCAGTTTCGGATAGGCTCTCGCCATGGTTCCAACATAAAAAAATGTCGCCTTGACGCATTCTTTCTTCAGGGCCTTCAAGATGCGGGGAGTTTTCCCGGCAATTGGGCCGTCATCAAATGTCAGGATGACTTCTTTGTGTCGCAATCCCAGACCGGTTTCCTTTCCGGAAACTGCTCGGTGTTTTTTGGGATCGAGCACGATGGTTCGAGCTGTGCCCAAGGCATCAGGCGCACATTTTGCGCTAGCCAAACCGGGAATCGATAAAACAAGGCCAATGCCCATGAGGCAAGACAAGATACGCACAACCAGAACCCATACTCATTACACAAAGGGCAAGACCAAACGCGACAGCGTCATGGCCCATACATATTATGGTAAACAGCAATGGTTAATCTGCGATGAAGGCGAATTGCAGGGCCAAAGCAACAAGGGGCCACTGTTTCCAGCAGCCCCTGTGCAATAGTCAAATAGTGCGTTGATTATCCGCGGCCTTTCCAAGTCACCAGCTTGTTTTCAGCAACACGCATCAACACATCGATTCCAAAGCCAATCACACCGATGATGATAATACCGATGATAACGATATCGGTCAGCTGAAACTTTGATGCAGCGATAATCATCTTACCGGCACCCTTCTCAGCCGCCACCAGTTCAGCAGCAACAACCGTTCCCCAACAAACACCCATTGCCACACGTGCAGCAGTGAATATTTCGGGCAACGAATTGGGCAGGATTACCTTGCTCAGCAATTGCGACTTGGTGGCTCCCAGTGAATAGGCTGCATGAACCTTTGAGATATTCACACCCGACACTCCAGCACGGGCACCAATGATCATGATCCACAAAGCTGCAAGGAACAGCAGGCTGACCTTACCCTGTTCGCCAATACCAAACCAGATGATGACCAACGGGATCAACGCAAGCGGTGGAACCGGGCGCATGAATTCAACAATCGGGTCGAACCATCCACGCAGCCACGAATTGAGCCCCATGGCAAAACCAAGCGGTATACCAAACAGGCAGCCGAGGAAGAAGCCAAGCACAACGCGGATCAATGACCACATGACGTTTTCCCAAAGTCCAACACCCTGATAGCCTTCTGCATTCAACTGCAGAAAGCGGGTCCAGACCTGTTCGGGCGGCGGCAGATAAAGTGCCTCCATGGTCGGCCCGGTATAGGGGCGGACCTGCAGACTTCCAGCACCGGTCATCAACACAGTACCATTTTCGATTTCCACCGTCTGGTTTTTGTCGATTGGCTGGCCATTGACCGCCGTTACCCTGTAGCCCTTTTCTTTGCCACCGTCATCGTTATTCTGAGCCCGCAGCAATTTCGCACGCCGCTCCTGAACCATAACGACGTCGTCCTTGGCAAACCCGTCGGAAGTTTCCGGTGCGACGAGTTTTTCAGCATTGGTATCACCAAACTTCGTGACCCGGACTTGTACCTTGGCGCTGTCGGTTTCACCGGCGACGTTGGTCGCGGTATATTCAAACTGGGTGTCGCCGATAAACGGCACCGGCAGTATTTTGAACGGCAGCAGGTTTGAACCGGTTGCGATCATCCAGATCAAAAATACAGTCACGACCCCGGCTACAGAAGCAACCCGGTTGGCCGTTACCGAACTTTCATCGCCAAAAGTTACGGTTTTCAGGCTGGCATAGCCACGCATCTGGTCTTTTTTGGAATTGATGAAATTCCAGACGTAATAAACCAGAGCACTAACGCCCAAAAATATTGCGAAGATCAGCGTAATACCGATGACCATCCAAAATGTTGTCACGAGGACATCAATGAGTTCTTGTACCATTTTCCGTCCCCTAAGCTGATTCTGTCCGGCCCATGATTTCCTCTTCCATGTCCCAGATCATGTTGAGGATTTCATCGCGCTTTGGACCAAAGTCTTCGTGTTGTTTGACTACCCGCAGATCGGCACCGACGCCGAGTTCCGCAAAAGGCAGATAATATTGTTTGTGGATGCGGCCGGGACGAGGCGCCATCACAATCAGACGCTCCCCAAGCAGCAAGGCCTCTTCCACCGAATGGGTGATCAAAATGATGGTCTTGCCGGTCTTTTTCCAGATATCGAGCACCAGGCTCTGCATCTTTTCACGGGTTAAGGCATCAAGCGCACCCAAAGGCTCGTCCATCAAGATGACGTCGGGGTCGTTCGCCAGACAACGCGCCAGCGCCACCCGCTGCTGCATACCGCCTGACAGTTCATAGATCATTTTCTGGCCGAATTCCTGCAATCCCACAATATCGAGAAGCTCGGTGACGCGATTGTTGATTTCGGCTTGTGGTGTGCCCTTCATTTTCGGGCCAAACCCAATGTTCTTGGAAACGTTCATCCATTCAAACAAGGCGCCCTGCTGGAACACCATACCGCGTTCCGAACTCGGACCAATAACCCTGTGTTCACCGAGCATTATCTCACCACCAGTCGGGGCGAGAAAGCCCGCCAGAATATTGAGCAGAGTAGTCTTGCCGCACCCAGATGGCCCCAGTACGGAAATCAGTTCGCCTTCCTTGATATCCAGTTTGATATTTTTGAGCGCTTCGACATTGCCACCCCCTGGCAATTCAAAGGTCATCGAGACGTCATCAACTATGAGACCTGACATAAAACTTATCCCCTTTGGGTATTGGTTGGTTGGGAAAAAAAGGCGCAGCGAAAACCGGTTTCGCTGCGCCCAATTTAACCCACGATCAGAACCTACATTTTCGATGCAGCTTCCAAATAGCTTGAATTGACCACAGCGTTGTAGTCTGACAAAGCTTTGATTTTCCCGTCAGCTTCCAGGCTAGCAGCACCATCAGCCAGATATTTGGCAACAAAGCCACCCATCCAGTCAGCTGACAACTGCTCAGCCACGGTTGGGAATACGAATGTGCCGATAACAGCCTTCGTACCATCCAGGTCCATACCGGCTGATTTTTGGATATCGCCCATCATGGCGTCAGAATCGCTGGTGTATTTGGCATTCATGTCGGCGGTCACCTTCAGGAACTTGGCCAGAAGCTCCGGATTTTCCTCACCGAAAGACGTTGGAATGGAGGTCACGTCGAAGACTTTACCGACTACGCTTTCCTTTTCCTTGCCTTCGATGATTGGGTTGCCGTGCTCTTTCATTTTGCGCAGCGAACCACCCCAGCCACATGCCATGGCCAGATCCGTATTTGGCTGCGAGAGGGCAGCAGCGGAGTCGGAAGGCGACATGTCAACGATTGTCAGATCAGATTCTGCAATGTTGAAATATTTGATTTGCTTCAGGAAGCCTGAATGAGCAGCAGTACCCAATGGCACAGCAACTTTTTTGCCCTTAAGAACCTCAGCGGCATTTTCCTTGTTGGCCTCAAGTTCGGCTCGCACGACGCAGTTGTCGTTGTCTGAATAAGAAACAGCAACATCAACAACCTGCAGATCCTGACCCGCAGCAGTTGCAACGAGGAATGGAGTTACACCCTGTGAGAATGAAATATGAACGTCTCCGGATGCCATCGCAGCGGACATGGCCGTTCCAGCATCAAATGATACCCATTTGACTTTCACACCAAGCGCTTCTTCGTACATTTTGTTGGTTTGTGCAAATTGGTTTGGCGTTGGCCATTCCAGGAAATAAGCAACAGTAATTTCTTTCAGGTGGCCATCAGCTAGAGCTGCAGAACCGGTTGCGACCAGAGCTGATGCTCCCACCAATGCCGCAGTAAGTGATTTAAGAATTTTCATTTTTTTCTCCCATGTGGCAATCGCCACGTCTTTTTAGATTTGAGTATTATCCTACTGAATTACAATTCAAACCTGATCGATGTTAATCAACATCATACTCCCACCAGCGTCAAATGCAGACGACGGCAGTCGCTTTCAGACTACAGCAAGATCATCAAAATCACAGCAGTGAAGAGGCTTTTTTTGGAGCCAGATTTTAAGTTGCATTGATTCCAGCAATCTTGAGCAACTATAATTGAACGTCCAGAATCGCCGCAATTCCTGCCAATAGTTCAAACGGCACAACTTTCTGCGTTGCTTGGTAATCAATAATGCAGGCATTGCTTGCGTGAACCCCTCGATGGCATTACCTGTTCGTCAACTTCCGCTGGCAACGCATATGTGAAAGACAAAGCAGATCCATGTCTGAAACTCTCAAACTGATGGCGCTGGATGCCGATGACCTGCTGGTTGTCTCGGCCCACGTACAAGACAGCGTGTTTCAGAGCCGTGAAATAGAATATTCCCCCGCCAAGGGTCAGGTGATTATTCCAATCAATCGCTTCGCCTGGGATGCCCCAGCTGCACGTCGACTGCTTTTCAAGAAATACCAAAGAAGACGCAGCGTGCTTCATTTCTCCCGGGTCATATCGCTTAAATCCAATATGATAGATCGTCGCGATGACACGGAGGTGAAATCACTGCTGTCCATATCTTTTCAACCTGCCGCCAATGAAGATGATCCCGGAGGCCAGATTCTGTTGAACTTCGGAGGTGGAGGAGGATTGTTGTTGGATGTAGAATGCATTGAGGCTCAATTGACTGATTTGGGAGCCGCATGGAAGGCCAGCAGCAAACCGCAGCACCGTTTGTGATCGACCAATGAGCGACAACAGCATCACATCCAGGTTGATAGATGTCGTTCTTGATGAGGCCACGATCGGACGCGCCAATGCCGATGTCGAGCACGAACGCGCCGTCGCCATTTTCGATCTGATTGAAGAAAACGCCTTTCGACCCGTGGGCCACGACGCCTCCATCACCAATGGCGAATATCGTCTCAACCTTGGTTTGCTGGAACAGCGGTTGGTGTTTTCCATTTCAGACAGGGAATCTCAACTCGTTGCAACGCACATTTTATCGCTGACCCCGTTTCGCAAGATCGTCAAAGAATACTACCAGATATGCGAGAGCTATTATGAAGCTATTCGGTCGGCGACACCCAGCCAGATCGAAGCAATTGATATGGCGCGGCGTGGATTACACAATGAAGGATCAGAAACCCTCAAGGATCGCCTTAACGGGAAAATAGAAATTGACTTCGACACCGCACGTCGGCTCTTTACCTTGATCTGCGTTCTGCATTGGCGCGGCTAATTCGATGAGCAACAACCCTTCCAGCACTTCAATCCGACAGCCCAGTTCGGTGCTTTATATCTGCAATCACAATGTCATCCGTTCGCCGATGGCCGAAGCAATCACGCGGGCTCATTTTGGTAATTCGATATATACGGCCAGCGCAGGCATACGTGCAGGAAATCCCGATCCCTTTGTTGAGGTGGTCATGGATGAATTGAATATTGACATCCACAATCGACAACCCAAAACGCTTGAAGATCTCAACGAGGGGTTTTTTGACCTGGTTGTCACACTGTCACCGACGGCGCACCATGTGGCGCTCGAAATGGCTGGTGTTGATGCCACTGAAATCGAATATTGGCCTTCAGCTGATCCAACCGTTGTTCAGGGGTCGCGGGAACGAATGCTGGATGCCTATCGGGATGTTAGAGACCGGCTGCTGGAACGCATACTCTCAAGGCTCGGCGATACAATCGACAAAGGATGGAAGGGACCTGGATGACATTGGCACTGCCAAATTCCAACGTCTCGAGCCCGCGATCTCATCAATTTGGCAATTTTTGGGCCAATGCTTGACCATCGTCATAATTGAGCAATCCCGCAAATCGAACAAACCGCAAGGCTTGTGGTTCACAAATGCAGCATTTGCGGTTAGGTTCGCGCCAAATTGGCGGCTCCAAAAAATTTGGAGCAACATATAATCAACTTATGAAGGAATTTGGATACGCATGGCGAAGGAAGAAGTTCTGGAATTTCCAGGCACTGTGAGCGAATTGCTCCCCAATGCAACATTTCGGGTCAAACTGGAAAACGACCACGAAATCATTGCCCATACCGCGGGACGGATGCGCAAAAACAGGATTCGCGTTTTGGCAGGCGACAAGGTTTTGGTCGAAATGACGCCTTATGACCTGACCAAAGGCCGCATTACATATCGTTTCAAATAAGTCCGTGGCAGCGATATTCGCTGCCAATCAGGCATGAGGGTTGATTGATGGCGTCTCGCCCAAAACTTGTTCTGGCTTCCGGTTCACCCCGCCGCCTTGCGCTATTGCAACAAATTGGTGTCGAACCGGATTTGCTTTCGCCGGTGGATGCAGACGAAACCCCCCTGAAATCCGAAGCGCCCAGGTCATTGGCCAAAAGGCTTTCCAAAACCAAGGCCAGTCTGGCTCTGGAAAACTTGAAGCGCAGCGGTGACGCCGAGCACAGTTTTATACTGGCTGCTGACACGGTTGTCAGCGTGGGACGCAGAATTCTTCCCAAAGCTGAACTGTTGGATGAAGCCTCCAGCTGTTTGCGCTTGTTATCCGGCCGCGCCCATCGCGTTTACACCGGGATGACTTTGATGACACCGCACGGCACCACGCGGCATCGATTGGTCGAAACCCGGGTTCGATTCAAGAAACTGTCGAATGATGAGTTTGAAAGTTATCTTGCCTCGGGCGAATGGCGGGACAAGGCGGGAGGATACGCAATTCAGGGAATTGCCGCAGCATTTGTTGTCAAGCTCATTGGGTCTTACACCAATGTTGTCGGGCTTCCGCTTTATGAAACGTCAACACTTTTGCAGGGAGAGGGCTATCCGGTGCACTACAATTGGATTACCCGAAATTAGCTTCTGATGACCGATCCCAATGCCTCCAGTGTCACGCCGTTGAGACCCCAGATACACTGCCCACAATGCAAAAAACCGAGCAACCGAACGGCATATCCATTCTGCAGCAAACGCTGCGCCGACCTCGATCTTGGGGCGTGGCTCGGCGGACCTTACCGGCTTTCCGGCGATGATGATGAGAGGATTGATCTTCGGATCGATGATCGTTGAAAATTCATTCACTTCAGGGTCAAATTCAAGTGGACAGGTCGATCTGGGTTGACTATACCAGCCGAGCTTTCGCAGCAGAATTGCCGTGAAATTACCCCCGGATCGGAATATTTTTCTGATCATGTTGCCCGGGTAGCTCAGGGGTAGAGCAGCGGACTGAAAATCCGCGTGTCGGTGGTTCGATTCCGCCCCCGGGCACCAATCATCTAAATAAGTTACATTAAATCAATGGCTTGGATGGGAAAGATGCCCCACTTTGCATGCTGACTGCTAAAAGTGGGACAATCTTGTTCCATTTAGATTCTCGGCGTGCATTGTCGTCATCCTCATGCTTTGCCTTGGATGCGGCGTTTACATCGGTGCGGCCTTGTTGATTGCCGGCGTGTTTGCGATGGAATTGTTTACATCGCGCCCAGTCGGGCCAGCGATGGCAACGACAGTTTGGTCACACATCTCCTTATGGGGTCTCGCATCATTGCCCCTGTTCATTTGGATGGGGGAAATCTTGTGCAGAACACGACTGTCCGAGAACCTATTCAACGGTCTTTCACCACTGCTACGACGTCTTCCCGGCGGCCTCCTACACGTCAATGTTGTGGGTTGTACTGCCTTTTCAGCAATCTCTGGTTCTTCTGCGGCGACGCTTTTGACAGTGGGCAAAATGACGATGCCCGAGCTCAAGCGACGTGGATATCCAGATGGCATGGTTGCAGGCACGCTCGCTGGAGCAGGAACGCTGGGATTGCTTATTCCACCGTCGATTACGATGATCATCTACGGCATCATGGTGGAAGAATCGATTGCCCGCCTATTCATGGCAGGGCTGCTGCCAGGTCTGATGCTGGCCGGACTTTTCATACTATACAATATTGGCTGGGGCGTCGTAACACAGGATGGCCGGGCGATACGTGAAGAGGCATCCAGTATCTCAGAAAAGCTCAAAGGCCTTTTGGAACTGTTTCCCATTTCTGCGCTTATCCTGGGTGTTATCGGATCAATCTACACTGGCATCGCAGCGCCTACTGAAGCCGCAGTTCTGGGGGTGGCGGGAGCATTGACACTCGCCGCGTTTCAGGGATCGCTGACCTTCGTCACGATCTCAGAGACACTGATGGGCACTGTGAAAACGACGTCAATGATCATCCTGCTTTTGGCTGGCTCGGCATTCCTGACCCTCGCCATGGGCTTTACCGGATTGCCTCGAGCGCTTGCCGAATGGATTGGTCAAATGAACCTTTCCGCAACAACGCTCATCGTCGCGCTGATGATAATGTATATGATCCTTGGTTGTTTCCTGGATGGAATCTCAATGATCGTTTTGACAATTGCTGTCGTTGAACCACTTATTCGAGCAGCAGGTATTGACCTGATCTGGTTTGGTGTTTTCGTGGTTCTGGTTGGTGAAATGGCTTTGATAACACCGCCCATCGGCTTCAATTTATTTCTGGTACAGGGACTTACGGGGCGAGATATCGGGTTCATTGCCCGTGCTGCGGCACCAATGTTTGCAATTATGTTGATGGCCGTCCTTTTACTGATCATTTTTCCAGAGATTGCGCTGTTGCTTCCTGAAATTATGACCCGCAAGAACTGAGAAAACCGCCAAAACAATATCGCTGTTTTCGGTCTCGGTAAGGTCGGCAGCCTTGCAACTGTATTGCTCAATCGAGCGGGGTTTGTCCGCTTATCAAGCGAGCCACATCCTGATCATCTAGCAGATTGAAATGCGCGAAGTTCAAGACTTCTGAGCCCTGATCTTCGATGAAACTGGCCATGGCCTGAGTGACATCCGCCATATGCGGCGTCAGGAGGGAAATCCTCTTTCCATCGCAGGTCTTGAAAGCTGCGGTCGCGGCAGAAATCGATGTCACCACTTCAACACCCGGGCACCCTTTCTGGATTTGCGCTGTTACTTCTTCAGGGCCAATTGCGACAGACGCGGAGGTGCAGCCGTAGGCAACAACATCAAGCCTTCCGGTTGGAAGAATGAGTGAAGCAGCCTCGGAGAGTTTTGGGCCCATCAGGCGCAGGTTCCCGACCGTAACAGGATTAGCGAGCGGAACATGAGTTGAGTAGCAGGCAACTTCACCGCCAGGCGGCGTTATCAAACCAAAACCCCGCTCCGTGAACATGTCACTGGATAGAGCCATCAGGCCAATTTTGCGAGATCCCGGTTGCTCATCTGTTCCGCTTCAGCACCCATGGAACAAACCAAGCTGATTTTCTAACGGAGTGTTTTGGTTCATATTTACCATCCAGGAGTGAATGATGAGACAGAAGTCAGAACGTCATCAAAATGCGGCCTGCAGGCAGGCGCCCATTGCTTCAACAGCAATTTTGAACTACGCAACTGCGCCATACGTGATACAACTTCTGGAAACCATTTTGTGTCAGTTTGACGGAATAGGAGGCTGACGTGCCGATCAGATTGTTTACACTTTTTCTGCTGGTTTCACTTTCAGGATGTGCGACTGCGGCCGTAACCGGAGCGGTTGTCGGAACTGCGGCGACAGCAACCAAATTGGCCGTCAAAGGAACCGTAGGCACTACCAAGTTGGTCTATAGGGGGACAAAGGCAATACACAAGAGTTTGAATAATCAGGATGAAGACGGGGAAATGTAAGCCCCAGTTCCTGAAAGATACAACCGTCTTTGGCAAGAAGGCCGGTGTAGGCAAGGAATCGGCATTTGCCACTTCGACTGATCAATGCTCTGGCTTGCTGCATACAATCGTCAATTGCAAACATGCATCTCCGCTGCTTTCAGTAAGCCACCATCAATTGCGAGAATCCGGCCTACCCGATATTGCGTTTCATTATCGGCGTTAGAGCTTGACACCCCAAACATTCGAAGGTGTAAAAACCTTCCAGCCGCCTGCCCGATCCGCTTTCTGCAGAAGTAACGCCTTCAGGATAATATCATTGCGCTGCATAGATAGCGTATCTGGCAGGTGATTTATCAGTTTTGCCAGACACTTGATCAGATCAGATCATCCATCGCGTACCATTCTGCGTCGTCGTCAAACCAGATGCCGCCGATATTGGCAAGCTGATCTTCGCCGTATTCATCGCTAACAAACAGGACGCTGCCGTCGCTCTGTTCCGTGATGGTGAAGTCGTCGAGCGACGCTCTGTAGTTGACCTGATTATAGCCGCCACCCTCGCCATCGATGCGGTCATCACCCTTGGACGCGAATATTGTGTCGCGTCCGTCGCCGGCCAGGATGACGTCGTCCGCATCTGTGCCATCCAGGTAATCATCTTCTGCGGTACCAACAATCGGATCCTCGTTACTATCATCGCCGCCATTGCCGTCATCGCCGTTGTCATCCCCGTCATCGTCGTCGCCGTCGTCACCGTTGTCGCCGTTGTCATCGCCGTCATCGCCATCATCCCCGTTGTCACCGTTGTCATCTCCGTCGTCGACGTCATCATCGTCATCGCCGCCGTCGTCGTCGCCTGGGGCGGATGGTTCCAGAAGGTCCTCAAGTGGTATCCAGACGCCTTCTCCCCTGAACCAGAAGCCACCAATATTAGAAATAATGTCAGTTCCGTCGGGCTTGATGACTGTGACGGTACCGTCATCATTTTCGGTGAAAGTGTAATCCTGCGAGTCACCGCTATAGTCGATCTGGTTGTAGCCGGAATCACCACCGTCGATAATGTCATCTCCGGCCGAAGCGTACAGCACATCGCGTCCAGCCCCGAGATCGATCACATCATCGCCGTTAGTCCCGTCAATATAATCGTTATCCGGGGTACCAATGATTGTCGGATCCTGGGGATCTGCTGGATCTTGCGGATCTTCTGGATCCTGTGGATCTTGCGGATCTTGCGGATCTTCCGGGTCTTGCGGATCTTCCGGGTCTTGCGGATCTTCCGGGTCTTGCGGATCTTCCGGTGCCACACCAGTCACCTCAAATGCGGTGCGGCTGAGGCCGGGGCCCTTCCAATCCAGCTCCATGACCGCGCCACCCGTATATTCGAAATAAAGGGCGTTCAGGAAATGTGTTCCGGAATCGAGAAACACGGTTGCAGATTTTTCGGCCGGTCCATGAAGACCGTCATTAAGAATAAGTTGCTGGTCATCAATCGACAGGCTCGAACCATCATCGGAATTCAAATAGAATGTGTATTGGCCAACCTGCTCAACCACGAAGGAGCCTGAATACTCGGCAGCGAATTGATGGGTCGGTCCACCATCATAGAAGGAGCCGGTTCCGACACTCTGCTGAATAGAGGTTACATCCTCTTCAAAGATCGGCGTGGCATCAAAGTCCACGTCATCCAATTCGCTGGCGCTGGCATCAAAATAGTCAACCGAGATCTGGCCTTCCACCGGCTCAGTACCCTGTGTTGCTTCGGTGTAGAGCGGCAGTGTGGGTTCGACGCTGATGATCGGTGCGATGGAGGGAACTCCCTGATCGTCAATTGCAAACAACATCCAGTTGCCTGCACCAAGCACATGCGGGTTGTCAGGCAGTGTGACTTTGATTTCTGTATCACTGATCACTTCGAATTCGAGATCCATGCGGCCCGATTCCATATTCAGTGAATGTGTCACCGCCCCCGTCTTGACGAATGAAAGGCGCGCAATCGCACTGGCGTCATCCACTTCAATTGAGATCTCGTCGCCGGGCTGGACCGAGTCTGGTGCCGCTGTAATCTCAGGGCGGTCCGCCAACGTGCCGTCGTCATTATAAAGATAATCGGGCTTATAGATCTGCCCGTCCATGAAATTGACGGTGTCGCTCAAGCCACCGCCGCCCATTGAAAGAATTGTGCCGTCTGTCAACAAGATGGTCGATGAGTGATACAGGCGCATCACGTCTTCGGCATCGACAATTGTCACCTCGCCGGTGAAAGGATCGTACATGACTGATTCCAAAACGGCGTTGGCTTCATCCTGCGAATTGCCGATTTGCGTGCCACCATTGATGAGGACGCGGCCATCGGCCAGCACCGTCATGTCGGAATTGTTGCGGTCACCACCAAGGCTTGCTGCGAATGTGTATTCGGGTTCATCGCCATTGATGTCCATGATCCACAAATCGCCAACATGATCCATGATGACGATCTTGCCCGGCTCGTACATCGCCGATGGTGATGTCACATCCATCTGGAAGGGCAATTCACCGATCTGACGGACGGAGCCGTCTCCTGATGGGTCAAGCGCCATCACTTCAAAGGAATTTGCAGCGCCCGCATTGGCGCTCTGATTGCCCGCGTTTATCGCGAAATAGACCAACTCGCCCTGATCATTTGTCCAAACACGGGGATACCACCAATTGCTGCCCAAATCTGCATCCTTGGCCCCATCCAGCGTTCGCCAGCCCTCGCCAAGGGTAAAGATTTCGGGCGTGCCGCGCAGGTTTACATCACCATTGCCACCAAAAATCACTGCCTGTCCGCTCGAGAGCGACACCATGGTGGGATAGAATCGTCCTGTTGCCATGTCGTCGGCACTGTCGCGAGTAAGGGATTCCTCAGAAGTATCAAAAATCTGCCCGCCCGCTGCACCGGTGCCATTACCACCAGCAATCAACACCTTGTCGGTTCCGGGCAAAATGACACCAGCCCCACAAAACATGCGCACGGCATGACTGGCACTCAAAATCTCGTGCTCGCCGGACTGAGGATCAAAAATTCCGTATTTTTGGGTGTTGGAAAAAGCATTTCCGTTGCCGTCTCCACCCCAATATAGCACCCGTCCGTCTTCCAGCATCACCTGGTGGATACCGATGATGGTGGTGTCGAATACGTCTCCCCAATCGCCAACTATCGCATTCATTTTATCACTCCTAGACCAAGGCTGCCCGGGTGAAAGCTTCAAATAAGTTGGTGGAACCTGTGAGTTCTCGTACCAAAATGAAACTTCAGTCCCCGAAATTCGGTTTGAACCTAAGCCGGACGAAAAAATGTTCCATTTTGGAACAAAAATCCGCCGCAGCTATTGCTTTGTCCTTGAAGTGGCAAACGGCATGCCAACCGGGCGGCAACCTCAGCATTCCTGACTGCCGACGAATTACCCAAACAGTTTTCAACAGTTGGGCCAGATAAAGCACGCGCCGAAATTGATGGAGAACCAGGGGGTTGAAACAATTGAAACCGGATAACCGCTTTCTAGATATCTGTTTGAAACATCGAACCGCCAAATCTTCCTTCGAATAATTCAGAAGGAACTTTCACATGACATTCGCTGAAAACCCGCAACAATTTGATGTTTCGCGTCCTATCCAATCCAATCTCAAGTCATCAATACTTGATACCATCGGCAATACGCCGGTCGTTAGAATCAATAATATCGGACCTCGTCATGTGGATCTCTACGTAAAGCTGGAAGCATTTAATCCGCTCGGCTCCGTGAAAGATCGATTTGCTCTGGCTTCAATCGAAGCCGCGGAATTGAGCGGTGAACTTTCCCCCGGACAGACGGTTGTCGAAGCAACGAGTGGCAACACCGGAATCGGATTGGCCATGGTTTGTGCCCAAAAGGGATATCCACTCGTGATTACTATGGCAGAGAATTTCAGCGTCGAGCGGCGTCAACTGATGCGATTTCTCGGCGCAAAAGTTGTCTTGACCCCGGCATCCGAGAAGGGGTCAGGCATGGTGGCCAAAGCCGAAGAGCTTGCGGCAACTCATGGTTGGTTTCTGCCACGTCAATTTGAAAACGAGGCCAATGCCAACATTCATTCGCAAACAACAGCTTTGGAAATACTTCGTGATTTTGAAGCGACAGGTCTGGACTATTGGGTGTCTGGCTTTGGATCAGGTGGCACTTTAAAGGGGGTTGGGCGTGTCTTGAAAGCGCAGAGCCCCACAACAAAAATTGTCGTGACCGAGCCTGACAACGCGCCTATTTTGTCAAGCGGAGTTGCCCAAAAAAGGGATGACACCGGACGGCCGAAGAATAGCCATCCGATGTTCCGCCCACACCTCATGCAGGGTTGGTCTCCGGACTTCATCCCCAAACTGGCAGAAGACGCACAAGTTCAAAACTTGATCGATTCCTTTCAACCCGTGGCCGGAACCGATGCGCTTTCAGCAGCGCGAGACCTTGCCGCCAAGGAAGGTATCTTTTGTGGAATCAGCGGTGGGGCAACATTTGCTGCTGCCCTCAAAGTCGCAGAATCTGCTGCCGCCGGGTCGAAAATACTGGCGATGTTGCCCGATACGGGCGAACGCTACATGACCACGGTTCTTTTTGATGAGGTTGTAAAAACAATGTCTGATGAAGAAACGGCTATCTCGAAATCGACCGCCGGGTTTCGATTTGATGCATCGGGAGGAGCTACTGCAGCTTCACCGCAGCAGGAAGAAAAGGTCGAAATATCAGAATTGGTGGCGCAGACCATCTCTACCACGCCTGTCGTGATATATTCACTGGAATGGTGTGAGTTCTGCTGGTCGGTGCGCAAATTATTTGATGCAGCAGGCATCAACTACAAAACCGTGGACCTGGATTCGGTTGCCTACCAGAAAGACAATTTGGGATCAGACATCCGGGCCGTATTGAACAATATGACCGGCGCGCCGACCATTCCTCAAATATTCGTCAATGGTGAACATATGGGTGGGACAACAGAGACATTTGATGCATTCAACGATGGGTCGCTTTCCAAGAGATTGGAAAGTGCCGGGATCGATTTCGATGCAGAGATGACGAAGGATGCCTACAGCTTCCTGCCAACATGGCTCCATCCGCGGTGAGTTTAAGGAGTTTCGATATGGGACCAAATCCCGCCATGGCGCGCGCAGCTTCCTACGGGCAGCGTTATCGTCAAAAGATTCATACGCCCCATCCCACGGCCACAGCTCAGGAACTTAGGGAAAAATTTTGCATCCCGCTTCCTGAGAACCCCACCGATGGTGTGGACGTTATTGATCGATTGATCGAGGCTGCAGAACCAGGTCTGGTCGGAAATACCGGGGCTAATTTCTATGCTTGGGTCATGGGTGCCTCCGACCCCGTCGGAGTTGCAGCAGACTGGCTGACATCAGTTTGGGGGCAAAATGCCGCAATCTTTCAATGCTCGCCCGCTGCCGCCATCGCGGAAGAAGCCGTTGCGGACTGGTTGCTGGACCTGTTGGATCTACCCCGTCAAAGCTCGGTCGGATTGGTAACAGGTGCTACTATGGCCGGTTTTGTCGCGCTGGCGGCGGCCCGGTCCGCGGTGCTCGCTCGCTTCGGACACGACTATGAGCGCGACGGTCTGCAGACTGCTCCGCTTGTTCAAATCTATCTGAGTGATGATACCCATGTGTCGAATATTGCAGCCCTGCGGCATCTCGGATTTGGTGAGGCCAACATCAATCGGATCAAGTCTGATGATGGCGGGCTGATAAATACAGAAGACCTGGAAACGGCAATGTCTGCCCATACCGGGCCAAAAATAATCATTGGTACGGCCGGACATATCAACTCCGGTGGCTTTGAAGACTTCCACGAGCTGGCCCGTCTGGCAAAATTGCATCATGCCTGGCTTCATGTTGATGGAGCATTTGGCCTGTGGGCACGAGTGCTTGCAGGAAAGGACGAACTGGTTGGGGGGTTGGAGTTTGCCGACAGTTGGTCAACCGACGGACATAAGTGGTTGCAAATCCCCTATGATTCAGGATTTGCGATCGTCAAGGACGCACGTGCGCACAAACGTGCCATGGACATATCTGCAAGTTTTCTCAATCATTCGCCCCATGACGGCAGAAACCCAACCGAGTTCAATCTGGAACTTTCACGCCGCGCACGTGGCTTTGCCGCGTGGGCAGTATTTATGGCTCTTGGCAAGCAGGGAATTCGAGACCTAGTTGCCGGGCATTGTCAGTCGGCTCAGTTGTTAGCAGAACGAGTCGCAGAAATAGATGGTCTTCGCCTGACAAATGCGGTGTTGCTCAATCAGATCACGCTGACGGTCACAGATGCAGTTTTTGACGCTGATGCTGCAACTCAATCACTGGCAGATGAGTTGAATGCGGCTCATTCAGTATTTGTCAAAACTGCCGATTGGAAAGGCAGGAAGGTGATGCGCCTGTCACTCATTTCCAAAGGGACCGATAACAAGGTGACCCAAGAATTGGCCAATTCCATTGCTACGGCATGGATGAATGTTCGCCCACAATTTGAGGGCCGAAACGCCAGTCTGCAAGCCATTTGATGCAATCAATACGCTTTGCCGCACTTCGTGGCTGCATGTTTCGCGACTGAAGATCAGTTGAAACAATTGAAGCTTGAATCATGCGATTCTGAAATTCGCCTGCAACATCAAAAGTTCATATTGGCAATATGCACATGAATTGTTGACCAGCAGGAGAATCCATCATGGTTGCCGTCAAAAACACTAATTCTTCTTTGAATTCCGAATTACATCCTAGGAGGCCAACCGAAATCAAACAATCGTCGGTTTGGTTCATGCCTTATCTTTCACCTGAGTTGCGGGCGAACTTCACGCGAAAACTGGGGTGGATCTAACAGTCTGGTACCAACGCATTTTCCATGATTACAACCAAAGGAGACGACCGATGTATATCAGCAATCCACAACCCTCATCCCGTTTTCCATTCGCAGAAGTCGAATTGGTCAGCAAGCAACCTGAAAAACTCACGCAAAGTCAAACTGGTGCCAGCGATACAAAATTCTGGAGCAGAAATCGTTTCCGTACCTTCCGCTGATTTTTGCAACAGCGCTCCACAGTTTTGCAACGAAGCCTCGCCGTATTCGGCGTAGGGCTCCTGGATATTAGATTGGGAGTCACTTCGTGTGGACCCCGAACAATCGGAGTTTTGACCAGGACCATTAGCGGAAACAATTGAAACCTCATTCCATCCGAACTGAAATAATACAGAAATCCATGAGGCCTATATTCATGATATCCAACAACCAAGGAGAATGGATATGAAAAAGACAAATGAAAAAGTGTTTCGGCCAATTCGTTTTACTGGAATTGATGTTGTAAACCCTCACGGAACCGAACACGAACGACGCTTTCTGCATCCCAATGCGGCGAACATTTGGAACAGAAAATCATACTAACAACGTCACAACCAACGGAACGGCCTATTTGGCCAATCTGTTGGTTGTCGATCTTCGCAAGCTTGGATGAATTCGCCCCTGTCGACTCCGATATTTTGTGAATTCGGCACAAGCAAGCAGAAGTCATTTCGAGATTGGCCATTCTTAAAATCAGTCAGCCTACGTCTTGCTTTTTGTCCAGCATGTTGTGAACCATTTGTCTCAACTCTGCAGGAGAGACAGGTTTTTCCAAACAGGGGCACCCGGATTCACGGCACAATTTCTGAGAGGCAGATCCCATCGTATCTCCTGAAATAAAGGCAATTGCGTTCAACATTTTGGGGAACTCCCGCTCTATGGCATCGTAGAGTTCACGACCGCCCATCTGTGGCATGTTGAGATCGCTCAGCATCAAATCGTATTCACTGGCCCTCAAACAACGGATCGCCTCTGCCCCGGAATGAACCATCGTCACATCCATGCTCTCCTTTTGAAGGATTTCTGCAATCAATTCCGCGACTCCTATTTCATCATCAACTACCAGAACCTTGTGTTTTTTGGGCTCCGTTAACGGTTCAGGAATGGACGACAACTGCGCTTGTTGTTCAGAGCCGATGGGCAGCGTAACAACAAA
Source organism: Hyphomicrobiales bacterium (assembly GCA_011087605.1). Lineage (GTDB taxonomy): Bacteria > Pseudomonadota > Alphaproteobacteria > Rhizobiales > Rhizobiaceae > Pseudahrensia. The sequence goes on along the minus strand of JAALLE010000050.1, from coordinate 8,275 downwards.
TTTGCAGCCTTCCAGATAACTGTTGTCGAGCGATAATTGCCCCCCGTGAGACAGCACAATGCGGTGGCAAAATGCCAAACCAATTCCAGTGCCTTCGCCCACATCTTTGGTTGTAAAATAGGGTTCGAAAATACGAGCACGAATATTTTCAGGGACGCCTGGACCATTGTCCATGACGATAATCTCGATCAATCCATCTGACTTTTTGAACTTGGTGATTACGGTGATCTGATCACCTTTTTTCGCCTTGGAAATGGCTTGCTCAGCATTGATAAGCAAATTGATAATCACCTGGGTGATTTGGTCACCGTCAGCCGTGATATTTGGAAGCTTACTGTCGAGATCGCAAGCTATTGTCAAAGAGCCGCTGGCCGCACCATATCCAGCCACATCCGCTGCAGCTGAGACAATTGCGTTGATATCTGTAACTTCCATCTTGGTAGGTTGCTGACGCGCCATTGCCAGAAATGTCTTCACGATTTTCGCACAGCGTTCAGCGGCGCTGCTGATTTTTGCAATGCGCCGGGCGGTTTCCGGTTCTTTCTCTTCTTCTCCAAGCATAAGAGAATGGCCCACAACAATGGAAAGTGGGTTGTTCAGTTCGTGCGCCACGCCAGCCAGCAATTCACCCAGAGCCGACATTTTTTCATTTTGAAATAGCCTTTCGCGCTGGCTTGATAATTCATCTTCCATCTCCAGATCATGGGTTAGATCACGTGTGTTGGACACGATTACCTTTTCCCCGTTGAACTCAATCAGCCGTGCGGAAACCGCCCCCCAAAACGGCCTGCCCTCCGCCCCGATAAATCTGGCCTTGAAATCTTTAAGCCAGCCGTTTTGGAGCAGTTCTTGGACATAAGCTTTTCGTTCATCAATGTTTTCATAATAGTGTTTTGCACTTGTAGTTTTTCCAAACAGCGCTTCTGTTTCGGGGCTTCTGAAAAGTAATTCGCCCGATTCAACTCGCGTCATCTGCACCGGTACTGGGCAGGCCTCCAACACCTTTCGGATTTTTGCATCGGCCTTCAGCTGTTCGGTCAGGTCAATCAAGCTGGTTACAATTACCTTTTCATCTCTGTATTCGATAATTCGAGACGACAGGGACACCGGGGTCCGTTCACCTTCGCCATTTATAAATTCGACCTTGAAACCCTCCAACTGACCTTGGCTTTTCAATTGTTTGAGAAATTGATCCCTCTCTTTTGGTTCGGCGTAACTCTCCAATGCAGTTTTGGCTGGTCCAAATAACTTTTGAGCCGCCGGAGTTCGATAAAGAATACGCCCATCATCGAGGCTCACCATCGAAATTATTGCTGAACTAGTGTCCAGGACGGTTCGGATGAGTTCATCAGCCTCGAGCTGTTTGGTGATGTCGGTAACATTCGAGACAATGACTTTTTCACCGCGATATTCAGCCAAACGTCCGGCATTTGACGCGATGAATATCTCGCCGTCGGCTCTTTTGTATCGGGCCTGAAAATCATCGACACTTCCGGTTTGCATTATTGCATCCCGATAGCGCTTTCGGTCCTCCGGATCGACGAAGTGGCTAACCGCCGAATTGTGCACTCCACACATTGCCTCAGCAGCTGGTGAACGGTAGACGATCTCACCGTCGTCAACGCGAGTCATCAACACAGCAGATGCGCTGGTTTCCAGGACCATGCGAACCAGTTCGTCACTTTGACGCCTCTCGACCTCAATACGGTTAGATTCCGTTACGTCGCGACAGGTAACAACCAGGCCACCCAATTTCGTCGGGTAGGTTGAAACCAGATAACAAGATCCGTCGACCTTCTCCATTCTTATGTCTTGTCTGAACCGTGTTCCAGATTCGAGATGCTGCGATATCCAGTCTTCTTCACGTCCAGCGGCGTCGACATAACCACCGAGTTTTGCTTCTTCTTTGATAAGGTGTTCGCGCGATATTCCTGGCTCATATAAGTGTTCGAGTGGATGGCTCATATCCTTGTAAGCCTGGTTACAATCCACGAGACGGTGATTGTTATCAAACAGTGCAAATCCTTCAGTTAAGGAATCCAGAGCGTCGCTAATAATTTCCGAGATATTACTCGATCCGTCGATTTCGGGGTTTTCAGCCATCGCTATGCAACTTCCTAAATCAAAAGCGCAGTGAATTGCGTTTTGTCTGCAATCATAGTGTTCTATTGTTCTGGAAATTTTTCAAGTTTTCGAAACGACAGCACACTCCTCAGCGACCCGATACAGCTCTCGTTTCAATCGCCAGATCTTGATGACTGGCTCATCGTTGGGGCAGAAGCATCTGGCTTTCAAAATGTATTCTCCCAAGCGTACCCAGAGTAGGTATCAATCCCCTGCAGCATTGAAACCGCCACAATCGGTTACAACGTTTGGCCATTTGGTGCACCGCATGACGCAAAAAATCGTTATTGAATTTGGCCTTGCTCACAATGACCGCCTTGCCACGGTTCGTATGGAACAAGCTGTCTGAAGTTCCATGGGCTAATCAGAAGTTAAATTCCGTGACGGAGTGAATTCCACAGACTCCCCAAATCTGGCAGACGATATCAACTACCTGTTTCGCAAAGCATATCTGCTGCGCACCTCGCAGTCCTTGCTAAAAGTAGCTGGCATTGGGCGTCACCCGTTGGAGATCAACAAGTGATGCATCGCCAGCGGAGGCCACACGCGCATCGGACTGGAAGCCAATGTCAGGCTCAACAAAAACTCGCGCGCCCTCAAACACCGCCTGGTTCGCCGCGTAGTGGATTTGTGTAAAAATCAGCAAAGAACCGAGGCAGCATGGCCGCAGGCTCGATCGATACTCAATCTTTCGGTGCCCGAATGATGCAAACGGCAATTAGCAATTGCCGCAAGTTCCTAATCGTCAACGGATCGTATCTCGCGTGCTGGATTACCCGCAACAATCATGCGGGGTGCCACATCCTTGGTTACAATTGCGCCTGCAGCCACAACCGCTCCATCGCCAATCTTCACGCCCGGCAGAATTATTGCGCCAGCGCCAATCCAGACATAATTTCCCACTTCTATTGGAAGAGCCAAATTCACAACTCTGAATGGAAATGGATCGCCGGATGCTGCAGGCATTATGCGGTCTTCTGGCCTGACTGGATGTGTGTCGGTGATAAATTGGACATTTGGGCCAACGGCGACAAAGTCCCCAAGCGTGATCATATTCGAATCCAGAAATGTAGCGCCATAATTTACGAATGACCATTTGCCGAATTTGACGTGCCTGCCGAACTGAATATTGAAAGGTGACAGGACAATCGCAGGGCCGCTTCCTTCCGCAAAAACGTCTTTTGCCGCTTCAATCCGCGCCGCGATGTCGTCATTTGACACAGCATCAAGCCGCGCCTTTGGTTCGGTTACCCTGGTTCTGAGTTCAAACAAATAGGGATCTGCCCCGGAAAACTCGCGACCCGCCATCATTTCATCGTAGTTCCTGTTCGACATGTTTCCTGGCCTCATCGATCGGTTTTTGGTGCCCTGCCCCAACATGACTTCCCTACCTTGGGTACATCTGGAATATCAACTAGATTACGTTGGTAGCAATGACACTCGGATAACCCAGGCCACTTCATGGACCAGACCGCAGAGAGAGCCCGGAGGCTTTTTGAGAATTGGAATTCCAGAGCTCCCTACGAAACCCTGTCTGGTGCGAATGCAATTGATCGGATTTCTGAGGCCTATGATGTGCAACTGGCGTTGCAGCAATTACACGCTGAAAATCGTGGGACGATTGCTGGAAGAAAAATAGCGCTGTCTTCAAAAGCCATGCAGCAGATGATTGGCATCGACCACCCGATTGCCGGCGCAATCTTTTCCAGCGAGATCAAGTCCTCTCCTGCTACAGTCAAAGCCACTGATTTTGTTCGGCTGGGGCTGGAATTTGAATTGGCTATTGAGCTGAATTCAGACATTGCACCTCAATCTTCCATCCATTCAGGTGAAACAGTCTGCGAGCATATTGCTGCGGTTCGACCAGCTTTTGAATTGATTGAAGATCGAAACGCCGATTACGCAAAGCTCGATCCAATGACACTAATCGCAGACAACGCTTGGTGTGGAGGCGTGGTTCTCGGTCCAGCGCTGAGCAACTGGCAGGGGTTGGATCTGGCAGATATCCCCTCACTCGTTCACCAGACAGGCAAGCCGATTGAAGAAACCAATACCGGGGCTGCAGATCCGCTTAACTCATTGGCATGGGTCTTAAACCACTTCAGTGGCAGAGGCATAAAACTCTTCAAAGGTGAACACATCATCACCGGTTCAGCCGTTCGCACCCGGTTTCCCAAGACAGGGGACAGTCTGGTTTATGAGGTGGCTGACGCATCAGTACAGATCAGCGTGATCTGACGAACCTGTTGAAATTGCAATTTCCCTGTCGCCCCAAAAGTGAGCGACAGAGTGAATTTTTCCCATTTAGCTGAATGCTAGCCGACAATACGGACGATGTTTCGAAAGTCGATGTCGATATCACCCATCATCGCGCCATAATCGCCACTGCTGCGGAGCGCTTTATATGTCTTTTCGATGGCATCCATCGATGGATACCCCACCACCAACAAACGACGCCCGGCATTGGACCCGGTCATGATCGACCAATAGCGCATGAACATCGCGCCATTATCTTCAAACAAGTGCACCATCTTATTCATTCGCTCGGTCATTGTTTCTGCCGACCCCCAACGGGTCAACACACCATAGGCCGGCACTTCCATAGACTGGTTCTGCAGTTCAACTGGCTCGACTTTCAAAATGTTTCTCAGCGTCACGCTGATCTTACCGCTGCTAATCAGCGCCTGATAATCATCCGATTGGCCATACAGGTTGAACGCTGCATCAATGCCATTTAGCTCGCTATAGCCTTGAAGCAATATTATGCTTCCAGCCTGTTCGCCAGTGGCCAGAACACCGTAGCGGGTTATCAAGGCACCTGCTGAAGATTTCAGTTGCTCAGCTACAGCACCGGTATGTTTTAACGCCTGATCCAAAAATTCAGGATCGCATTCTGCAACGGTTACCATCGTATAATTTGTTGAAGCCATTATTCATTTCCTACTCAAAATCGCCGCTCCCCAAATGGACTGGCGAACTTAAAGCGTAGCACGAGAAAATGAATTCATGAAAACATCGATAGTTCAATGTGTTAACTTCGAAGTTTGATTCAATATATTAGAAATTGCACAACTTTCTGCGCGAAGTTACAGACCTGCAGGCAGGTAAAACAGCCTGCAGGTCGATGCGCTCATTTGGGTTGTTCCGTGGCAACGATCCCGGAAATGATGTCTGCTGTTGCAGCAGCAAGCGTCCAGCCGAGATGTCCATGACCGGTGTTGTAAAACACACTTGGGTGGTTCCCCTGTCCGACCCGGGGAACCATATTTGGCATCATCGGTCTGAGTCCTGCCCATGAAACAAAGTTTTCAGTGCTCATGTCGGGAAAGTGCCGGTGGCACCATTTTAGCATGGGGTCAATCCGCTTCCAGATGATGTCTTTGGAATACCCGTTAAATTCAGCTGTTCCAGCTACTCTGAAGCGAGACGTCCCCAGCCTGCTTGTCACCAGTTTAGCGTTATCATCAAGCAAGCTGGTGTTGGGAGCTGCGTTTTGATTTGCCTCGTCTTCCAGGTTGACGGTTATGGAATAACCTTTGACCGGATAAATATTGACACGGTCTCCCAACATGCTGGCGAACTTGCGGGAGCCGACACCAGCACAGACGACAATCTGGTCGAACACTTCTTTTGAAATACCTTGCGAAGCATCCTTTTTTGAATCGTCGATATGACTGAACACTTCCACCCCCTCAGCAGAAACCGCCACCCGGTCGACAAGTGTTGAGGTCCGCACGGTGACATCGTGGCGAATGCAAGCTTTTGCCAACGAACTTGTGAATTTATGAATGTCCCCGGTGAAATCGCTGGAGGTATAAAAGCCACCGTAGATGTCGCTCTCGAGAGTCGGTTCTATTTTTTTGATTTCTTCAGCAGTCACCGCCTGCCGCTCCAGCCCTCCCTTTTTCAAGAGGGCGGTAACCTGTTCGGCTACTTCGAATTGCTTCTTGGATTCGTAAAAATGGAGAATACCCGTGCTTTTGCGATCGAAATCTATGTTCTCATCTTTTGCAATCGACAAGAGATGTGATCGAGCTTTGATCGCCCATTCAACAGTCTGGATTGTATTTTTTTCGTATTGAAAAATGGACCCCACAAATTCCGCCAACCATGAATATTTATGCCAAGAGGGTTTTGGGTTCATCAGCAATGGCGCTCCTGAAGAGAACATCCACCCCAATCCTTTGAACACGGTTGAGACGCTGTTCCACACTTCAGCATTGGAGGCTGATAACTGGCCGCCATTGGCGTAGCTGGTTTCCATTGCCGGGTAAGGATTTGCTTCAAAGACCGTTACATCCAAGCCTTTTTTTGCAAGAAAGTATGCGGTGGTGATACCGGTAATGCCAGCACCAATGACTGCAACTCTTTTTTGAGATTTCATGTGACACTCCTTCCGCTAAACCTTAGCGGACTAGTGCCCCCTCTGTCATGAGCCTGAGAGATTCGCAAATCTCCTGAATGGAGATTTGTTTACACCGTCGGCGGAGACCAATTGGTCTCACTTTTCAGAGTTTTCAATATGACGGTCCTGTTGCCTGAGAGTTTCCGGGGCGGTTGCTCCTTCGGCGACGCAGTCTGCGTCTCTCCCGTCCCGGGCCCTCTAGCTCGTATTTGGGGCAAGAGTCAACGGTCAAATTATTGGCCACCGAACCATACGCGGATTTGTCGTTCTAGGGATTGGGTTCTGGTCTTGAATATCCAAGCGAACTGGTCAGCAGATGTTTTGTGTAGTCGTTTTGAGGTCGCATGGCGCGCATCTCCTCGACACTCATAATTTCGACCACCCTGCCGTGTTGCATGACGGCGATTTGCTCGCACATATGACCAACAACCGCCAGATCATGAGACACCATCACGTATGTCAGTTTCCGCTCCTCACGAAGATCAACGAGCAGATTCAGAATTTCGTCCTGAACGGATACGTCCAATGCGGAAGTCGGTTCATCCAACAAAACTATTTCAGGTTTCGGAGCCAACGCCCTGGCGATCGCCACTCTTTGCCGCTGCCCGCCGGACAGTTGATGCGGGTAGCGAAAACGAAACGATGTCCCCAAGCCAACATCATCGAGCAGTTTTGGCACCCGCTTTTCAATGTCGTCATAACCATGCAGATGCAGCGTTTCACTCAGCACCTGATCAACCGAATGGCGAGGATGCAACGAGGCATAAGGATCCTGAAAGACCATTTGAACTTTATTGAAAAAAGTCGCGGATCGCGTTGCACCCAATGTCTCATCGGCAACAACCATCGTACCAGACCAGGTCGGCACCAGACCTGTTATCGCACGCAAAATTGTGGACTTTCCGGAGCCACTTTCTCCCACCAGGCCAAATGACGCCCCCGACTGAACCTGCAGCGACGCATCGATGACTGCATTTACCTTGTCGTCTCCGTCTCCAAACCAGACGTTCAGATTTTGGATATCAACGCCACTCATGATGCTTCAACCACGCTGGGTGGGTCGCGCCACGCTTCGTCCCGCTTAAGCACTTCAAGACGGTCACGCGGCTGGTCGAGGCGTGGTAGGGAATTAAGCAAACCCCGAGTGTAGGGGTGTTGGGCTTCGTGCAATTTATCGGCGCGGCAAGTTTCCACAACTCGTCCCGCGTACATAATCAACACGCGGTCACAAAATGAAGAAACCAGATTGAGATCGTGGCTGATGAATATGAGACCCATGCCTCTTTCTTCAACCAATCTATCCATAATCGACAAAACCTGCCCTTGAACCGAAACATCCAGAGCCGATGTTGGTTCGTCAGCTATCAGGATCTCGGGATCAGGCGCCAGCATCATGGCGATCATCACGCGTTGCCCCATGCCGCCGGACATTTCATGAGGATAGGCGCGGAAGACACGGTCTGGATCACGGATGGTGACGGCCTTCAACATCTCCATTGCCTTGTCTTTAGCATCGCTCTTGGTTGCCTTTGCGTGCAGCGAATAGGCTTCCATTATCTGGTCACCAATCGTCATCACCGGATTGAGCGAAAACTTGGGATCTTGCATGACCATCGAAATGCGCTGACCGCGGACGGCGCGCATCTCCTGTTCAGTTTTCGAAAGCAGGTCCTCACCCATCAGCTTCATTTGCGTAACTACTCAGCTACCCTATTTCTGCTGCCATTAGGTGCGACAATTTGATTC
>JAALLE010000004.1 GCA_011087605.1 Hyphomicrobiales bacterium | reverse complement strand
TCTGATGGGCCGTCTATAAAAGCATCAGGTTGGGGTAGCTGGGTAGTTACGACAAAACAGGATATTCCAAGCGGCGGCGTCAGCAGCCCGATTTCGGCACCGATCACTGTAACAATACCGAACCACACCAGACTCATGCCCATTCCCTCAACAAGAGTGATGAACAGCGGCACGACAATCAGAATTATCGAGGCAGTATCCAGCAGCGTGCCGAGAAACAGCATCAGGACGACGTAGATAATCATCACTTCTACAAATCCGAGATTGTAGTTTTGCAAAACTTCGTTCAGCTGATTGGGGAGGCCTGCATATCCAAGCATTCGACTATACAGGGACGCCATCGTGATCAGGAACAGAATTGAGGCCGTGATATGTCCCGTTTCAATCGCCGTATCCCAAAGTCCGCGCCAGGAGATTTTGCGCCGCACAACGGCTATGAGGAGTGCTGCCAGTGCACCGGCTGCACCCGCTTCAACCGGCGTCAGCCACCCGGTATAAATGCCCCCCAAAACGATCAGGGTCAGGGCTACAGTGGGCACAGTTTTGTCGAGGATTTCCGCGACAGACATGGGTTCATCAACCCCATGGTCGATATTGGTGCCAAGGTATTTTGGTTGCAGTTTGCCGGCTACATATATCCAGGTGATATAGGCAGCGGTGAGCAGAAGCCCGGGAACAATGCCAGCCAGAAACATCTCGCCTACCGATTGTTCAGAGACGAAGGAATAAATGATCAGCATCGCGCTGGGTGGGATAATCATGCCAAGAACCGAAGATCCAGCAACAACTCCCACGGCAAAGCGTTTGCTGTAGTTCAGCTTGCGCATTTCCGGCACCGCGATGCGGGTGAACACCGAGGCGGAAGCAATCGATGATCCGGTAACTGCTGCAAATACCGCATTGGCACCAACCGTCGCCATGCCAATGCCGCCAGTCAGCGCCCTGAAGGCACGGTTCATCACCGCGTATATATCGGTTCCCAGCCCGGCTCGTGATACAAGCAATCCCATCACCGTAAACAACGGGATTGTCGCAAACGGGTATTCGGTCACACCATCACTGACGGCGATCTTCAGGAAGTTGAACGCCAGAATGGATTTGCCGCTGATGATCCAGATGGATACGAAAGACACCATCCCAAGTGCCACCGGGATGTAGACGCCGAGATAAACCATGGCAACGATGGCCGCCACGGACATTGCACCGATTTCGACGGGGCTCATACCGGGCTCTCACTTTCGTCAACCAAAACCGGCTTTCTGGTACCGATCAGCGTTTTCAGCAGAAATATAATTGAACATAAAGTGACACTGAAAAATATCGCCAGTTTGGCCGGCCACCAGGGGGCGGTAAAAATTCCGGGCGTGCCAAAATATTCGCACCGGGCAAAGGCGGTGGCCAGATCGGCAAAAAAGTCACCGGTCGGCGGGGCGCCAAATTCGGGCGGCGTAATAAAATGGCAGGTCTCTATCGAGTCCACGAATTCCGGGTAAACCGTCCAGGCGATCAGGGCCATGAATATCGCTGACAGCAGATCGATCATTCGTGCTGCACCATTGGCAAAGCCCGGATGACGTTGCCCCGCGAAAACCAGGAAACCGTCAGACCTTGTCAATCGGTTGCTGCGCACCACGTCGGGCAATTGCAGAAATACAATCAGCACCAGAGAGAATATGACGATTTCCACAACGCCACGGAGCGGCGCGTGAAAGACCCCTCGGGCAATAATGTCGACATTCATAATGCCGACCAGCAGAAAAATTACTGCCGTGCCGACCGCGTTTGACACGATCGCCACGGAGATAAACGGCCCGTTGATGCGGTGAAGAATATCGGACATCGATTTATTTCCCCACCGCCATCGCGCTCGTTAGCTTAAAGCTCGCTTGCCCAGTCGCGTACCGGTGTTTTACCAGCAGCTTTCAACTTGGCAGTATAGGCCTTCAACATGTCAGAACCGGGAGCACCGGCACCGTCAAGTTTTTTGGCCCAGTCAATAGCGATATTTGGCATGGACTTGGCCCAGGTTGCACGGGCTTCGGCTGACAGTTCAACAACGGTGCCGCCACCTTTTTTATAGGCTTCCAACGATGCTACTGCACGGTCCATCGCAACGCCGGCAACGTGATCACGATATTCCACAGCTACCTGTTGCAAAATGCCTTTCACTTCGTCCGGCAATTTGCCCCATACGTCTTTGTTGACGGTAACGGTTTTTGAATTCACCGCGCCAAGATCAGCTTTCAGCATATAAGGAGCGACTTCAGCAATCTTGAAGGTTTTGGCAGCTTCAGGCCACAGCATGGCGGCATCAACAACGCCAGTTTGCAGCATATTGTAGAAGTTCGGCAGACCACCGCGGACGCCCGCAGCGCCTTCGATGCCTTCCAGATAACGCAGGTTATAACCGGCGCCGGCAACTTTTTTGCCTTTCAGGTCATCCAGCGAATTGATCGGTGTCTTGGAGAACATCTGGTAGGTGTCCAGCACCACGCCGGTCGCCAGATAAACCTGATTTTCCGCATCCAGCTCTTTGGCCATTTGTGGGAATTCCTTGGCGATTTCATCAACCGCCTTGGCAACAACCCGCGCATCAGCTGCGATGAATGGCGTTACTGCCGATATGCCCTGGCTTGGCAATTTGGAGTTGTGGAAAATCGTGGTGACGATGCCGATGTCGCCAAGACCCAGCTTGATGCCTTCGAGCACGCCACGCGGTTTGACGATGGTGCCACCATAGGCTTCCTGCCATTTGATTTCATAATTTCCCTTTGCAGCGAGAAGTTCGTTGACCCGGGGAATGAAGAATCCGGAGAACTCCTTGACCCACATGGCGCGCGCTGGATAACCATCGATCGCGATCATGTTTATGGTTTCGGCGGCCTGGATTGGAGCCGTGCTGAACGACAGCGAAGTTCCGGCTGCAACAGCGGCAACCAGCAATCCCCTACGCGTTGTTTGCAAAGTCTTTTTTAACATATTTTCCTCCCGGTTTATGGTCCCTGTTTTTCTGGTGGGGCCGATTAATTTGATTTTGATATCCATTCTTCGTCAATCACGGTGCCTGCCTGCCGAAACAGTTTGGCCAGCGGACAAAATTTTGCAACCTCAGCAGATAGTCGATCAAGGTCGGATTGCGAAACAGTTTCGCCGGTTTCGATTTTCAAAATGACCTTCTTGAACGGAACGTCGACTTCTTCCTGAAGCGTCACACCACGGCGATCAAAATCGCACACTGCCGATATATTGAGATGGCCAATATTGATGCCAAGGCTGGCAGCACATTTGTGGCCAATCACATTGGTGCAACCGATAAGTGCCGCCACAGCAGTGTCGGTGGGTGTGGGACCGGTATTGGTGCCATCGCGCTCAATCGGCTCGTCGATGGTGAAAACCAGATCGCGGACCGAAATTTCTGACAGCGAATGTGAAGGGCAATTTGCCTCAGCCTTCAGCTTGACCGTTGTTTTCGGTCGAATATTCAAACCCATCAAATTGCTCCCTTTTGCGCTTTTTTCATTTCAGGCGAACTTGCAGGCTTCGTCAAATTCAAAGCGCGGCAGACGTTGAAACAATGCAGACTCGTCTGCATATCCAATATTGCAGAGAAAATTCGACTTTGTCGTGGTTCCGGCGAAGAATTCCTCATCGACCACGGCGTTTGAAAATCCAGACATAGCACCAACATCGAGGCCGATTGCGCGCGCGGCCATCATCAAATAGCCGCCCTGCAATGTTGAGTTTCGAAACGCGGTAACCTCGGCATGTTGCGGTTTGTCTGAAAAATGGCCTCGTCTGTCCTCATGTGGAAAAAGCTTCAACAATTCCCGCCAAAATTCCACATCGTAACCAATAATTACGGTGAGCGGAGCGCCCATCAACTTGGGCAGATTGGTAGGTTTGACCGATTTCGCAAGTTTTTCTTTGCCCTCTTTCGATTGAACGAAGATAAAACGGGCTGGGCAGGAGTTCATGCTTGTGGAGCCCATCTTCACGATGTCATACATGCGCGAAATCTGCTGTTTCGTTACCGGCCGGTCCTGCCAGGCATAGTGCGATCGAGCCCGCTCCAGGATGAGATCGATAGACGGTTGATCTAATTGGGAGATTTCTGATCGCAGCTGCCTTATATCCTGCTGGGCTGCCGCCCGCAAAGACTCAAGATCCGGCTTCGAATTTGCAACAGATGTCATTTTAGCCTCTGGGTGGCTCTATCTGATATTCATCAATGCGCTAAAATACCCATATTATGGGCATATAGTCAATAAATATCGATATTTTCATTTAAGGAATTTGTTGCTAGGATGTACCAAATCTGACCGGAGAAAATCCCATGCCCAAATGGAATGAATACAAGGAAATTGCCCGCGACCGGGGCGCATTGGCATTTGAATTATATGTTGTCGAAACCACCCCAGCGGTGGCGCCCGACATTATGAAGGAGGTTCTACCGCGCCATTTGGAATATCAAATGAAAGTGGAGGCCGTCGGCAAACTGTTTCTGGCCGGTCCACTATCCGATGACACTGGTGAGGAAATGCAGGGATCAGGGCTTATTATATATCGGGCCGAATCCATGCAGGAGGCGCTTGAATTGGCGAAACAGGACCCGATGCATCTGGAAGGGTGCCGCACGTTCAAGTTGCGAAAATGGCTGGTCAACGAAGGATCGCCATCTTTTGAGACCAGACTTTCGCAAAAACAGGTTATTGTAAAATAGGACCCTCCCAAGGCCGATGAAAAACTCCAGCTTTTTAGGCGAACTGATCGCTTCCATTATTGACCGGGGGTCGAGTTTTTCGGCCTTCAGTGATGACCGGTCGATCGAAAAACTGTGTACCGATCTGTTGTCCAGCAAGGGCGAAGTCTCGAGTCGCAGAATTGGCTCGGCGATTTTGACACGCTATCAGGAACTGGATAGTGAGGGCAAACGGGCCTTTTTCGAGTTGCTGTGCTCACAAATGGATCTCGATATATCGGCGGTTTCCAACGCAGTAACGGCCTATGAAGGAGATCGCAGTGCAGAAAATCTGGCCGCTTTGTCGGCTGCGGCGGAAGCCCCGCGTCAGGAGTTGCTGCGTCGGTTAAATCATGTGCCCGGTGCGACATCGGCTTTGGTCAATATGCGCAAAGACTTGCTCGATCATTTGCCCGATAATCCCGAACTGAAGCGCATTGATCTAGACTTCAGTCATCTGTTTGTTTCCTGGTTCAACCGCGGGTTTTTGGTGATCCGCCCGATATCCTGGCAAAGCCCGGCAAATATTCTGGCAAAAATCATTCAATATGAGGCGGTTCACGCAATTGAAGACTGGGATGATTTGCGGCGGCGTTTGCAACCGGATGATCGACGCTGTTTTGCATTTTTTCATCCGGCCATGCCGGACGAACCTCTGGTTTTTGTCGAGGTTGCACTGTGTCGCGGGATTCCCAAGTCTGTGCAGGAAGTGCCGCAGGACGAACGCAGCGAACTTGACCGGGAAGATGTTGATGCTGCCGTATTCTATTCAATCTCGAACTGCCAGCAGGGTCTGCGGGGTATTTCATTTGGCAATTTTTTGATCAAGCAGGTGGTTGCAGATCTGTCCGCCCAATTACCACATTTGAAGACATTTGTGACTTTGTCTCCGCTTCCTGGGTTTGCCGACTGGCTGTCGGGTGAGGAAAGCCCGGCCAGTGCGGAATTTGTTGATACGTTGCAGCAAGCTACAACCGCGGATGTCGACAGTACAGGTTCAGAACTGCTCAGTTCTTACAACAACCAATTGCGTGCTCTGGCGGCAAAATACCTGTTGGGTGCTAAGCGCGAAGATGGATTGCCGCTCGATCCCGTTGCCCGTTTTCATCTTAGCAATGGTGCTTCGGTGCTGGATCTTCATGGTCTTGCGGATACCTCGCAAAATGGGCTGCGACACTCATTTGGAGTTATGGTCAACTATCACTATGACATGGACAAGGTTGAAGGCCAGCACGAAGCATTTGCCCAGTCCGGAGAGGTTGGTGCGTCAAAATCGGTATCCCAACTGGCCAGATCCAAAATACCCGCAGATTTGCGTCGCGATGTTGAGAAAGAAGTTTCATGACCAATCATTTGTTCGACGGGCTATTTTCGGATGTGGCCCCTCAAGCCACTCTTGCCGTGCTGCCTCAGGGTGGCGAATGGACTTATGCCGACGCGCTCGAATATTCAGCAAGACTCGCCAATGTACTGATCAGCTATGGCCTTGAACCGGGTGACCGCGTCGCTGTGCGGGTGCCAAAATCTATTGAAGCTGTTCTGCTTTACATCGCATGCGTTCGTATGGGAGCGGTGTTTCTGCCATTAAATACGGCCTATACCGGCTCGGAAGTATCCTATTTTGTCAGCGATTCAGGAGCCAGCCTGTTGGTTTGCAATCCAGCCGACCGCACTTCCTACTCGGACCTTGCGCTGGATAACAATTGCCGACTGGAGACGCTTGGCACATCCGCTGATACAGGGCTCGCAGTCGGTTCGCTGATCGATGCGACCGGACAGGCCGAACCCTCGTTTGAAAATGTTGACCGACGAGCCTCTGATCTTGCGGCAATACTCTATACTTCAGGCACGACGGGTCGGTCTAAAGGAGCCATGCTGAGTCACGAAAATCTGTTGTCGAATTCGCAGGCTCTGAAAGAGCTTTGGCAGTTTTCCAAGTCAGATGTCTTGCTGCATGCATTGCCGATATTCCACACACATGGCCTGTTTGTGGCGGTCAATGTGACCCTGCTGTCTGGCGGGTCAATGATATTTATGAGTGGCTTTAATCTCGACGCAATGATTGAACAACTGCCCAATTCGACAAGCTTGATGGGCGTGCCGACATTCTACACACGTCTGTTGGACGATCCGCGCTTTACCCGGCAACTGGTTGCCCATATGCGCCTTTTTGTCTCCGGCAGCGCACCGCTGCTGGCAGAAACACACATACAGTTTGAGGAAACCACCGGCCATCGTGTACTTGAGCGCTATGGCATGACCGAAACCAATATGAACACGTCCAACCCTTATGAGGGTGAACGGCGGGCCGGCACGGTTGGTTTTCCTTTACCGGGTGTTGTCGTGCGGATCAGTGATCCCGATACCGGTAAACAGCTGGTTGCCGCACCGAACAATGCGGGCACCGGAGTTGGCATGATTGAGATATCCGGTCCCAATGTTTTTTCAGGCTATTGGAACATGCCAGAAAAAACTGCGTCCGAGTTTCGCGACGATGGCTATTTTATAACCGGCGATCTGGGAAAGATTGACGCCGATGGCTATTTGCACATTGTCGGGCGGTCCAAAGATCTGATTATTTCCGGCGGGCTCAACATCTACCCCAAGGAGATCGAACTCGTGATTGATGATCAGGCGGGTGTTTTGGAAAGTGCCGTTGTTGGCGTACCCCATCCGGATTTTGGTGAAGCGGTTGTGGCTGTAGTTGTGGCGTCGGGAGACGAGTTGAATTCCGACATTCTGGCAGAGGAAATCAAGCCGCTTCTGGCGCGCTTCAAACAACCCAAACTGATCAAGATTGTAGATGAACTACCGCGCAATACGATGGGCAAGGTTCAAAAAAATGTTCTGCGCACTCACTTGAAAGATAGATTTTCCGCCTGATCAAAATCAACTCAATGTCTGTAAAAAAGGCAGACCGTCGCACCACATTGCAGACCCAGTGCGACGGCCCAGCGTGCAAGAGGAGTTACGGGCGAACTAAGGCCCCTCGGACAGGCACGCATACACTGATGCCGCCGCGCACGGTGCGACAACTTCCAGTGATCTGGTGATTTCGGTGTCGGTTGGTGAAGCTGCAGCGCATTCCCGAAGATTTGCCCTGGCAGGCAACTCGGGCTTCTTCGGGAGGGCCGCGCCGGATGAAGGCTGTGCGGCCAAGGCGGGGCTGTTGTCGGTCACTTTTGCGGATCACGCCGGAAAATTTGCGATTTCTGCGGCCTGGGCGTTCGAAGTCCCGGCTTACATTGCCCCAAAGGCAATGGGGCAGAAACGGAAAAGTTTCCGTAGCAAAATAGACAAAATTGCCGTTAAGTCTTCCGCCGTTGCATTCATCGAGGTTTTTGGAACCGCCAACATACTTCCAATCCTGAACATAGGTACCGTCATATTTACCACCGGGAGCGGAGCCGCGGGTTCCCCGTTTGAGGGCGTAGCCGGAGCGTCTTTTGCTGCCCAGATAATGGATTTCAAACCCGTCAGCGGCCCAGCCAATCAAGCTGCCTTTCCCGGATCTCACAAGAGCATTTGCCACACCGTGATAGTGGTACAAACCACGGTTATCGACATGGGCATTGTTGCTATCCATGCCCAGTTGATTGCGGGCCCCCAATCCATCCAGGTTCCATCCAGACCTGGCATTGCGGCTGAAACCCCGTCGGCTGCGAGCATCATAATAGTCCGCTGTTGTCGGGCGAAACTGGATACCATTTATGCCAACCCCGATTGAACCGCCGACCCATTGTGGTCGACGTCCCTTGGATGGCGAAGTTGTGACGCACAAATGGACGTTTTGTTTTGAAATGCGGTTGGGATTGCCACGGTTGGGGAAACTTCCGGTCCTGTGATTTGGCAGACCGTTGGAAACGATGCAGCGTTGACCGCCCTCGACAGATATCTTGACCTGGTTGTTATGTGCATGGGTCGGTGTGGCCATTAAGAACATGGCCGTCGCGCCCGCCGAAACCGCTGCGCTCATCGCGCTCACCGTACTCGCCGTACTCGCAGTTCTCGCCGCACCGACGCCGACTGCTGTTTCTGTTACCCACAAAAATTTCTGCTTCGAAATTGTCGAACAGGACATGTTAATCCTTCCAGTGTTGAGACTCGTTCCGGCTGATGTTGTTGCAGGAAACGCGCCCGGAGGTGCGGTGTGCCTGCAATTTAACGCGGCAAAACGAACTCGATTTGGAGAGAATGTGCAGGGATTGTGAAGAACCTGGAACTTCTTTGGGATTTACAGCTCGAAGGCGTAACCGACACCATAGACCGAGCGAATCGGGTCATAATCGGGCGCCACCTGTTTGAGCTTGTTGCGCAGGTTCTTGATATGGCTGTCGATGGTGCGGTCGAACACATCTGCATCATCGCGGAACACCGCATCCAGCAACTGGCTTCGCGAATAAACCCGGCCGCCGCTCTTGTGTAACACCAAAAGGAGCTGAAATTCCCGCCGCGTCAATTTGATGATTTGACCATCCAACCTTGTCAGCCACTTTTCCTCATCCAGCTGCAGCCGGGCTTCAGCTGAACCCTCTTCTTGATCTGACCGGCTGATCCCAGTTCGGCGTAAAACAGCCTTGATCCGTGCGACG
The DNA here is from genome assembly GCA_011087605.1 of Hyphomicrobiales bacterium. GTDB lineage: Bacteria > Pseudomonadota > Alphaproteobacteria > Rhizobiales > Rhizobiaceae > Pseudahrensia. Next base: position 75,365 of record JAALLE010000004.1, on the reverse strand, counting down.
AGTTCACGCGGAGAAAATGGTTTGCAAAGATAATCATCTGCCCCCAGTTCAAGTCCCAGTAGCCGGTCGATTTCATCGACTTTGGCGGTTTCCATGATGATCGGAACTTCGCTTTGAGCGCGAACTTCGCGACAAATGGTAATGCCGTCTTTCCCCGGAAGCATAATGTCCAGAACGACCAGATCGGGCTTCGCACCGAGGATTGTTTGAGTGGCTGTGGTCCCCTCGTGCAGCAAGGTCACTGTCATGCCGGCATCAACCAGATAGTCCTTGATCACTCCGGCCAGAGTCGTTTCATCCTCAATCACCAGTATATGTGGGAGTTTACTCATGCTCAGCTGCCTTTTTGGGTAGGATGACGGTGACACACAAACCGCCCAAATCGGATTGTGACAGGGAAATTGTGCCACCATGTGCTGCCACGATCTCCCGGCAAATTGAAAGGCCGAGGCCGGATCCACCATATCGACGGTCGCGCGAAACCTCTTCGCGATAAAAGCGGTCGAACATTTTCCGCCGGGCTTCTTCTGGGGGGCAGGGTGGAGAATCTTCCACACGGATTTCAACGTCCTCGCCAGCTGAACGGGCGCTTACCTGAACGATGCCGGGGGAAGTTGTGTAGCGCTCTGCGTTTTGCAGCAAATTGTCGATCAACTGGCCAATACGAAGTCGGTCACATTCTACCAACAATGCGGTGTCCAGATCACTCTTAACGGACATTTGTTTGCCGGTGAGATGTTCCATCGTATATTCGAGCCGCGAGCCAATTATGTCGCTGATATCCTCAGGCTTAAATGCAGTCACCAAATGCCCCTCGCGCATGTTGGACAGGGAGTTCAGATCGGCCACCAATTGCGACAGGCGCATGGTCGACGCGTGCAATTCTTCCAGCCGTTTGGATTCAGGTGCATGCACGCCATCCTGGATGGCTTCTATTTGGGCACGAAGAACGGCAAGTGGTGTCTTCAACTCATGGGAGGTGTCGGATATCCATTTGCGCTCCATCCTGTCTCGCTTGTCGAGATTTTCCGCCAGTTGGTTAAACTTTGATAACAGGCCCCCCAATTCATCGGATCGGGTGTCGTCCAGTCGAATTGAATAGTCTCCCGATGTCAATTGATCACCGGCAGCGGCCAACTCACGCACCGGTTTGAGAAACTGCCTTGCCAGGAAAAAGGCAGCAACTCCACTCAGGGCCAGCGCCAGCAGCAGAGTTGCAGTCAGCGTCATCAACTGGTCTTTGATGAACAGCCCGTCGCCGCCAGATATCTGGCGCCTGTCTGCGATCAATGCGATCCAGCCCAGCGGTGGGTCATCTTGCCGGCTGGAGCTGGCAATGATCGGTCTTTTTGCAAAGACCGGTCGGTTCAATTTGGCCCCGACAACCCTGTGGCCTTGACTGTCTAACAGCAGGAGCCGCGACCCGAAGCGCATTGGGTCATTTGGCGGTGGTGGGCGTCGATTGCGACCCTGCTGTTCGGAGCGCCGGTTGCCCCTTTGATGTTCGGGATGTCGGGGCGGGGGTCTTGGCATCGCGGCCCGCACGAAATTCCGCCAGGCCCTATCATCGTCTTTGAACTGCGGCCAACCGTCGATCTGGTGAACAGCCACCAGTTTATCGTGCAGCCCGTCAAACCTGACCAACTCTGCCTGCGACAAATAGCGGGCAAACCCGGCGCGCATGTTAATCGCGAGCGTAACCGCCACAAAGACAATGATGAGAGCCGCCACAGCCAGCATGGCGGCAAACAGTTTCATTGAAATTGACTTGCGGAATCTGACCATAGAAGTGCTTATGTCAGAATAATGGAGTCAAGGTGAAGTAGCGGCCTGGGTAGCCAGAGCAAATGTTGCTACCGGCTCGGCGACATTGTGAAGTGCGACATCGCCCAATGGCTCAGCCAGATCGTGGGAACTGGCGATGTCATCCGTGATCACAATTTTCTGTCCGATTGTCTTGCCATAATCCCCCAGCCTCGCCGCGATGTTTGCGGCGCGGCCGATTACAGTGAAATCGAGTCTCTCGCGTGATCCAACATTTCCATAGGTGACATCACCGAAGGCAATGCCGATTGAGCAATCAATTTGTTCTGCCGCTTCACCAATTCTGGTGCCGGACAGGTGAGAGACAATTTCCTGTGCCGACTCCAGCGCTTTGGCGCAGGCCAGTTGTTTGTCGTCACCTGCTGGAAATATTGCCAGCACGGCATCGCCGATAAATTTCAACACTTCGCCGTCGCGCTGATTGATAATTTCCGTTGTTGCTTCAAAAAACTGGTTCAGCAGCGCGACATAGGCTGCTCGCCCCAGTCGTTCTTCAAGCGAGGTTGAATTTCGCAGGTCGCAGAACAATATCGCCGCCTGAATATCATCACCATCACCGCGCCGGATTTCGCCCCCCAACACCCGCGCACCGGTGCGTTTTCCCAAATATGTTTCCAACAAGGATTGGGCGTTCTCCTGCAGGGTGAAAACTTCAAAATATCGGCTGATTACCGAAGAACATTCAAACAACAGACCAAGATTTGGCGTGGTAAAGCCTCTTGGATGGTCGCAGGTCAGCGTCATCACATTGATCTGACCGTTGGAGAAGGGTAGCGGCATTGCAACATAGTCGGTGGCACCCTGTTCAATCAGGTCGCCAATGATGGGAAAATCGAATTCAATCGGGGATCCATCCAGCCTTTGTCTCACCCCACCAAACCCCTTTGAAACATGGCGCAGAGGACTATTGATGAAGGTCGGACTGGTGTGGATGTCGTAGGACGCGGAAACAGAAGCGACTTCGTCGTTTTCCTTGGTCCAGATGTAATTCCGACCCGCAATCATCGGGTGCAGCGACCAGATCAGAATACTCAGCCTGGAAATGGCGATCCCATCGTGCAGAAATTTACGAGCCAATGCAGCCGTCAGTTCTTCCGGAGATTTGCACAACCAGGCTTCACGCATCACCCAGTCGACGGTTGGCCCTGTAATATTGCCGCTGTCCATCGCTTCGATGGCATTGTCGCCATGATCGACGTGGCTGATCTTGTTCGGCATAAAGGCGACATATCCCTCCACGTCCTTACTTTCGGGCAGGGCCTTTTCGTAGCTCCAGGCAGCCTTTGGAAGAGATATTCCATCGATTTCCAAATCGAAATAGCTGGCGGTTCCCTTAAACGGACAAAATGTTCGATGATCCTGATTTGGTGACAGAGAGCCGCAAACATCTTCCATCGGGAAATATAGGGTGATCGGCAGGCGGGTTTCATGCATCACCAGGGCGCGGGAGCTTGCCTCCAACAAGGTGTTTTCGTGAAAAAGCTTTACTTCATGGTCAACCGGCTGCACCCAAATGCCATAATCATTGGAAGTTTGTTGCAATTGCTGTGTCATTGGAGACCAATATGGGAACTTCTGACACCCTCTGCAAAGAATATCTCAGAAAATATAGCCATGTCATCAATGATGCGTCCTGATCCTCACTCACGAGCAATCACACGGGATGTTCTTCGATGATCACCTTGTCGGCATAAAAGGCCACCAGCCCTTTTATCTCCTGTGCAAAATCATGGGGCTCCAGATAGCTCCAGGCCAGCTTTTCAAATCGGACCTGATGATCAACATAGTCAAAATAGGAAGCTGTTCCTTTCAGCGGGCAATATGTCTGCACAACATTATCCAGCAAGTCGACCTTGATGTCCTGCCTTGGGACATAAGTAACTGGATCATATGGCGTATCCCCGCTTTCCAGCAACCGTATTGCGTTTGCACTATCAGCCAGCAACGGACCGGAAGGTAAGCGAATGATTATTCTGTTGAGGATTGGCTCCAGCACCATAAAGTGTTGCTCCATATCGGGTCGGTAAACGGTGGTGTCCAAGCATGTATTCCTTCAGCCAGGAGGAGGACAATAGCCCGGACGAGACAAATTGCCAGTCACCGAAACCAAAACAGCGCGCCCACACATCTCATACTGGCATGGCAGACGAGCGTTGCAAACGTATATCACTTCCTTCCCTGCGACCGTCCTAGACCATCGTCGAATATTACAATTGCTGCCAGCAGACATTATATGTATCAGACGATTTTGGGACAATTCGAGAGTGACCACAGGAATGAGCCAGGATGAACGCAAGGACATTCATAATTCTGACATTCCGCTGGTGTGTCAGGCCTGCGAAGTGCGCCATCAGGGCGTCTGCGGGGCGCTTGAAGCCGAACAATTATTGAAGCTGAGCAAACACACAATCCGAAAAGTTATCCCCAGCGGCAGTGAACTGCACCGCGGCGGTGAGGATTCCGATCGCTGCAGCAATATTATGGGCGGTGTTGCAAAACTCTCCAAATTGATGAGCGACGGGCGGCAACAGATCGTCGGCCTGCAATTTGCCCCCGACATGGTTGGCAGGACATTTGCCAGTGAAAGTACCGTTGCCGTGGAAGCAGCCACAGATGTGCGGCTCTGCTCGTTTCCAAGATCGGTTATTGAAGAGATCATGTCGGAAGCCCCGGAACTGGAGCACCGGCTGCATCTGCAAAAACTGAAGGAACTGGACGAAGCCCGCGACTGGATGTTGACGCTGGGGCGCAAATCAGCGGTTGAGAAAGTCGCAAGTTTTCTATTCCTGTTGGCGACACATATTGACCCGGAAAAAGCCAGTGACGACAAGTCGGTCACCTTGGAACTGCCGATGAAACGCAGCGACATTGCCGATTTCCTTGGCCTGACCATCGAGACCATTTCGCGTCAGCTTACCAACTTGCGCAAACGCGGTCTGATCGACATTCAGGACCGACGCACCGTGATCATTGCTGATATCGACCGGTTGAAGTCGGCGATGGAACAAGATTTATCCAAATAGGATCAATTCCTCGTTCAGGATCGCTCAGTTTGTTCATGTAGTCTCAACAGTGGAATTATGTGTTCGACTTCAAAGGCAATGTGGCGACGCAAACCTTCGAAGAATCCGCGCAACATATAGCCCAACGTGTTAGCGCTTGGTTCATCACTATCGGTGACAAACCGGATGAGCCCGTCGCACAGTTCTTCTGCGAAACTTTCGTCCTCCCAATGCTCATACTGCAGTCGCTCCAGACTGATGTTGAGCGCAGTTCTTTCTCTTGCTTCAGATTTGATGTGAGGAAATATCCGGTCCTCTTCAAATCGATGAGCAGTCTTGACCGTGGGCAGGATGCTGCGAGCTATTATCAGCAGTTTTTGACGGTCGACCTTTTGTGGCAGGGCGTCAGCGATTTCCTCCAATTGATTGCACAAATCAAGCTGCACAGAAAAGTGCCGCTGCATTTCCTGTTCAATCGGCCCAACGCAAGCATGGTTGACGCCGCAATTACATGATTCTGTGCATGGCTCGGAGCAATCCTTCATCTGCTTAAGATGAGACTTGGCCATTGCCTTCTCCTGGATGGTCGTTCTTAATCTGTGACAATGATGTGGGATGTGCGGAAATTCCTTGATCTGGATCAAGGTTATTCGGAGTCAAATGAGAGATTTGTGCTATTGGTCGGCACGAATCTGAGGGCCGTACTGCCGACTGAAATCACGACAGGAAAGGGAACAGCATGCGAAACGGAACTGAGCCGATAATTCTCGGCGCGGCAACGCTGCTTGCGGTATTGGGGGCTGCTTTTGCACAGGACGAGCTGTTCCGCATACATGCTTGGATATTGGTTGCAATTCTGGCAGCGACTACCATTGTTTTGATGCGTCGGGTCGAATTTGCTCCAGCAGGGCAAACGCTGCCACCAAAGGACACTTCCGGCTATATGGATGACGTGATTCGTTACGGCACCATTGCCACTGTGTTCTGGGGCGTTACGGGATTTCTTGTCGGTGTGGTGATTGCGGCCCAATTGGCCTGGCCGATACTCAATATCGAGCCGTGGTTCAATTTTGGAAGACTGCGTCCGTTGCATACATCGGCTGTGATTTTTGCGTTTGGTGGCAATGCCCTGATCTGCACCAGTTTTTACGTTGTTCAGCGCACCTGTCGGGCGCGGCTATTTGGCGGAAGTCTCGTCTGGTTCGTTTTCTGGGGCTACCAGCTGTTTATCGTCATGGCGGCGACCGGCTATTTGTTGGGGACCACCCAGTCAAAGGAATATGCCGAGCCGGAATGGTACGTGGACCTCTGGCTGACAATTGTCTGGATGGCCTATCTGATCGTTTATCTTGGCACGATTGTGCGGCGAAAGGAGCCACATATCTATGTTGCCAACTGGTTCTACCTTTCATTTATCATCACCGTTGCCATGTTGCATCTGGTCAACAATGCTGCGGTTCCGGTTTCTTTCCTTGGCGTGAAAAGCTATTCGGCTTTTGCTGGTGTGCAGGACGCTTTGACACAATGGTGGTACGGCCACAACGCAGTCGGCTTCTTCCTCACCGCCGGCTTCCTTGGCATGATGTATTATTTCGTGCCGAAACAGGCCAACCGTCCGGTCTACTCTTACCGCTTATCAATCATCCATTTTTGGGCACTGATCTTCCTGTATATCTGGGCAGGTCCACACCACCTCCACTATACGGCTTTGCCGGACTGGGCACAGACGTTGGGCATGGTGTTCTCGATCATGCTGTGGATGCCTTCCTGGGGCGGCATGATCAATGGTCTGATGACGTTGCAAGGCGCCTGGGACAAGTTGCGCACCGATCCGGTGTTGCGGATGATGGTCATGTCCTTGGCATTTTACGGCATGTCGACATTTGAGGGCCCGATGATGTCGATCAAGGCCGTCAATTCACTGTCTCATTATACCGATTGGACGATTGGACATGTGCATTCAGGTGCATTGGGCTGGAATGGCATGGTGACCTTCGGGGCGCTGTATTACCTGGTGCCGAAGCTTTGGAACCGTGAGCGCCTGTATTCACTACAATTGGTCAACTGGCATCTGTGGCTGGCAACACTGGGCATCGTGATCTACGCGGCCGTTATGTGGGTCGCGGGCATCACACAGGGCCTGATGTGGCGCGAATATGATGACCAGGGTTTCCTCGTGAATTCATTCGTCGAAACTGTGTCAGCTATCCATCCAGAATATGTCATGCGAACCGTGGGGGGTTTGCTTTACCTCACCGGCGCGTTGGTCATGGTCTATAACGTCTGGCGCACTATTCGAGGCGATGTGCGTCAGGAAAAGGCGATGGGTGGCCTATCAACCACAAGCGGTACTGCCGCTGCAGCAGCACAGTAAGGGGGCCGATCATGTCAATTCTGGACAAACACGGAAAAATTGAACGCAATTTGACCTTGCTCTTCGTCGGCTCTCTACTCGCCGTTATGATCGGGGGCATTGTGGAAATCGCCCCGCTTTTCTATGTAAAAAATACCATAGAAAAGGTCGAGGGCATGCGCCCATATACGCCATTGGAACTGGCGGGTCGCGATATCTATATCCGCGAAGGGTGTTATCTGTGCCACAGTCAGATGATCCGTCCGTTCCGGGATGAAGTGGAACGTTATGGACACTATTCTCTTGCCGCTGAAAGCATGTATGATCATCCATTCCAATGGGGTTCAAAACGAACCGGTCCTGATCTGGCGAGGGTTGGTGGTCGCTATTCAGACGACTGGCATGTGCAACATCTGATTGACCCACAAAGCGTGGTACCTGAATCGATCATGCCGAAATATTCGTTCCTGGCGACAACGCCATTGGCAAAGAAGAATATTTCGGCGCATTTGTCGGCCAATGCAGCGGTCGGTGTGCCCTACAGCGAAGCCATGGTGATCAACGCTCTGCCCGACCTTGAGGCTCAGGCTGATCCTGACGCGGATACGTCCGGTTTGGAGGAGCGCTATGCCAAAATCAGCATTCGCGACTTCGACGGCAATCCCAAAGTGGTATCCGAAATGGACGCACTGGTGGCCTATCTCCAAATGCTCGGCACGTTGGTTGACCTGAAGGCCTACCAACAAAATGAAAACCTGAGGTGAGGTGAGATCATGGATTATTCTGCATTTCGTCAGTTCGCCGATAGCTGGGGGCTACTTTACCTGTTCTTACTGTTTGTTGGCGTCATCGCTTTCACATTTCGTCCCGGCTCCAAAAAGACAGCCGAAGAGATCGCGCAAATTCCACTGAAAGAGGACAATGACGATGTCTGAAAAAGAAAAAGAAATTGATGAATCCAGTGGTATTGAAACGACCGGCCACGAATGGGACGGCATTAAGGAATTGAACAACCCGCTGCCGCGCTGGTGGCTATGGACCTTCTATGCAGCCATCGTGTTTTCGATTGGATACATCATCTGGTATCCTGCGATCCCGCTGCTGAATGCCTCAACCATGGGCATTTCGGGAACTACCAACCGGGGTATTTTGTCTGAACAATTGAAAGCGGTCGAGGAAGGACGCCGTGCAACGGTTGAAAAACTCGCCGCTTCCGACCTGGAAGTAATTCGCGCCGATGCAGAGCTGAGCCGTTTTGCTGCAGCCGGCGGTTCGTCTTTGTTCAAAGTGTATTGCACCCAATGTCATGGCTCAGGAGCTTCAGGCAGTCCAGGATATCCAAACCTCAACGATGACGATTGGCTTTGGGGTGGTGATCTTGAATCGATCTACACCTCGATCAAGCATGGAATCCGCAATGATGTCGATGATGACACACGGGATTCGCTGATGCCGTCATTCGGCGCGGACGGGTTGCTTGAAGCCGCAGAGATCAAGGCTGTCGTGGAATATGTGCTGCAGATATCCGACTTGGAATTTGACCCGGCGTTGGCCCAGACCGGTCGGCAATTATTTGCGGATAATTGCACATCATGTCACGGTGAGAACGGTAAGGGCGACCGCGAGTTTGGCGGCCCTAATCTGGCCGATTCCATTGTTCTTTATGGTAGTGACCGCGCGTCGCTTAGGGCCCAGATCAACAAGCCCAAACACGGCGTGATGCCACCATGGGGTGACAAGTTGACAGAGGCCGGTGTCAAGCAACTGGCAATTTACGTTCATGGTCTTGGCGGCGGGGAAAAAGCGAAAGCCGAATAAGCGATGCTGACGACAGAAAAATCCGCTTCGACAGAGCCAGGCATCGAGAACTTCGATGCCGAGGCCGTCAATTCAAAAGAGAAGCGGGTTCTCTACGAAGCGCGCAAGAAGATTCACCCCAAACGGGCAGTCGGCTGGTTCCGTGGCCTGAAATGGTGGATCATGGGCGTTACCCTGGGAATCTATTATCTGACTCCCTGGCTGCGCTGGTATCGAGGGCCGGATGCTCCCGATCAGGCGGTGTTGGTCGATCTGGCCAACCGGCGTTTCTATTTCTTCTTCATCGAAATCTGGCCACATGAATTTTTCTTCGTGGCCGGAATGTTGGTGATGGCCGGCATCGGTCTGTTCCTTGTGACCTCAACTCTGGGACGCGCCTGGTGCGGTTATGCTTGTCCGCAGACTGTATGGGTAGATCTTTATCTGGTGGTGGAACGTTATTTTGAAGGTGACCGAAATGCCCGTATCAAATTGGATGCGGCACCCTGGTCAGCTTCAAAAATCACCAAACGGACGTTCAAACACATAGTCTGGATATTGATTGGCTTTGCTACTGGGGGGGCCTGGATATTCTACTTTGCCGATACGCCAACACTGGCGATTGAATTTTTCACCGGGCAGGCGGCCTTCGTTGCTTACGCCACGGTGGCGATACTTACTGCGACAACTTATGTTTTTGGTGGCTTCATGCGCGAACAGGTATGCACCTATATGTGCCCCTGGCCGCGTATCCAGGCCGCAATGCTGGACGAGCATTCACTGACAGTAACTTACAATGACTGGCGGGGTGAGCCGCGTGACCGACATGCCAAGCGCATGCGGGCGGCGGGTGAGTATGTCGGTGATTGCGTTGACTGCAATGCATGTGTCGCGGTCTGTCCGATGGGTATAGATATTCGCGATGGTCAGCAGATGGAATGCATTACCTGCGCATTGTGCATCGACGCCTGTGATGGGGTGATGAGCAAGTTGGGGTTGGAAAAAGGCCTGATCGCCTACACCACCTTGGAGGAATACGGATCAAATATGCAACTCGCCACCGGCGGCAACGGCGACGATGGCGACGATGGCGGCAATTGGTTGGCAGATGGAATCGGCTCGGTGACCATCAGGCCGCAAAATATTCGCGGATCAGATGGCAAACTGGTTGATGCGGTCAAGCACACGGATCTGAGATCATTGCTGCGCCCCCGAACCATCATTTACACGGCAATCTATGCTGCAATCGGTGTGGCGCTGTTGTGGGCACTGGCAGTGCGCGACACATTGAAAGTCAACCTCCTGCATGACAGGAATCCGGTGTTTACGGTTCTCAGCGATGGCGCAATCCGCAATGGCTACGAGATCAAAATTCTGAATATGACGGGCGAGAGCAGAAGTTTCCTGGTGACAGTTGACGGACTGCCGGGAGCGACGATGAAAACTTCCGGCTCTGCGGCACCAGAAAGTAGGTCGCTGCGGATTGAGGCCAGGGCGGATAAACTACAGGCCAGCCGTATTTTTGTTCGCGTTCCAAAGGACAGAATTGGCGGTTCCGAAACCGATTTCGCATTTAAAATTCTGGCAATCGGTGGCAGCGACCAAACAACTGCAGCCGCCAAATTTGAAGCCCCATCAATCTTCGACAAATGAGGAAGATCACTCCGATGAATACCAACAAGACCAAACGGGAATTCGTTTTTACAGGCAAACACATGTTGGCCTGCATGATCGCATTCTTCGGTGTGATCATTGCTGTCAACGTGACCATGGCGACTTTCGCATCTAGCAGTTGGACAGGGTTGGTGGTCAAGAATTCCTATGTCGCCAGCCAGAAGTTCAACGCTGAACTGGCCGGGGCCAAAGCCCAGACTGAACTCGGCTGGTCGTCCAACGTCACCTATCAAAACCAACACTTGAGTTTCAGCCTGCTTGATCGCGATGGTGAACGGCTCTCGCCTCAGGTCGTGACTTTGTCGATTGGCCGACCTGCATTTGAGCAACAAGATCAGCAAATTCAATTGATCGCGGACCCGTCGGGATCCTATGGATCTCGGATTGCACTTGAGGATGGCACCTGGATGCTGCGGTTCGATGCCAGTGCAGCGGAACAGACTTATCGACGCGATTTGCGACTATTCGTCAATCTGGGAACAGGTGTAATTGAATGAGCTGTTGCGAGTCCTCATCAGAATTGACAGACCCGGTTTCAAGCAGCCAGAGCATTGCTTCGAGGCTTGATGAGGAGCGGGTAAGGGCTGCCTCGCGGCATTTGGAAGGGACGCTGTATCAGACCGATTTTATCGTTGCTGACATGCATTGCGCCGCCTGCATTGGCACCATTGAACGGGGCTTGCAATCAATGCCACAGGTTAGCTCGGTACGTGCCAACCTGACCAATCGCACCGTTGCGGTGGTATGGGACGCGCAGCTGGGTTCGGGTTTAGAAATTACCAACTTCCTTAAGCGTCTTGGTTTCGAAGCCAATCTGCATTTTCCCGGGGAAGCGGCATCCGAGCTTGTTGATGATGCTGGCCGAACCTTGCTGAAGGCGCTCGCCGTGGCGGGGTTTGCGGCGGCCAACATCATGTTGTTATCGGTATCTGTATGGTCCGGTGCGGATGCGGAAACTGCAAGACTGTTTCATTTGATATCCGGGCTCATTGCAGTGCCGGCTGTCGCCTATGCCGGGCGGCCATTTTTTACGTCAGCGCTGAAGGCTCTCTCGGTTCGCCGATTGAATATGGACGTGCCAATTTCGCTGGCTGTGTTGCTGGCTTTGACAATGAGCGTCTATGAGAGTTTTACCAGTGGTTCGGAGGCCTATTTTGATGCAGCGGTGACCCTGCTGTTTTTCCTGCTGATTGGCCGATATCTGGACCATTTGATGCGTCAGCGCGCTCGCGGTGCCGTCGATCGTCTGGTGCATTTGACATCCAAGGGCGGTGTCCTGGTCGAGGACGGCAAAAGTCCTCGCTACATCGATCTGGCAGAAATTAGCGAGGGCATGAGACTGCGGGTCAATCCGGGTGAGCGTTTGCCGGTTGATGGAATTGTTGTCTCCGGGTCATCAGATATTGATCGCGCACTTGTGACCGGAGAATCCAACACAATTTCCTGCCAACCGGGTGATCGGCTGGAGGCCGGAGTGCTGAATGTGACCGGCGCCGTCGACGTCACCACCACCAGCGATGCCAGCAATTCGTTCCTTGCCGAAATCTCCTCGATGATGGATGCAGCTGAACGGGGCAGGGGGCAGTATGTGGGAATTGCTGATCGCATGGCGCAAATCTATGCCCCGGCTGTGCACATACTGGCTTTGCTCACCTTTATTGGTTGGATGATCTATACGGGTGGCGATTGGCACAACTCGATCTACATTGCGATTGCGGTTTTGATCATTACCTGCCCGTGTGCTTTGGGCCTCGCCGTTCCGGTGGTGCATGTCATTGGCGCCCATCAGTTGATGCGGCGGGGCATCATGATGAGAGACGGAACAGCGTTTGAGCGGTTGGCAGAAGTGTCCACTATTGCGTTCGACAAAACCGGAACTTTGACCATGGGGGAACCACAGGTCGTTGGTTCAACCGGGGTGAATTCTGAAAATGCAGGCTTGGTCAAATCCATTGCAGGCCATTCTTCTCATCCGGCCGCACGAGCCATTGCTGCACATCTCGACGACACCCCTGTCGTGACATTGTCCGGCATCAAGGAAGTGCCCGGGTTTGGTGTTGAGGCGTGGTACCAAGGGAAGCTGGTGCGGCTTGGTCGGCTTGGCTGGGTTGCAGAAATTGCCGTAGCAAGTAGTGCAGATACGCAATCCTCAGGTGTAGCTTTTGCAATGCAGGATGAGCCGATCAGCAATTTTGTGTTGGAGGATCGCCTGCGTCCGGGGGCGAAACAAACCATCCGAGGCCTACTGGCTAACAGTCTGGAAGTGGAAATTGTTTCGGGAGATTGCTCCGCTAACGTCGCTGCCACTGCCAGGGATCTGGGCATCGAAAAACGGTCTTGTGAAATGACGCCTGCTGAAAAAATTCGTCACATCCAGAACTTGCAGCAGTCTGGTGCACAGGTCTTGATGGTTGGTGATGGGCTTAATGACGCGCCGGCACTGGCGGCGGCTCATGTGTCGATGGCGCCAGCGTCGGCATCTGATGTGGGCAGATTTGCAGCGGATTTTGTTTTTACCCGTCCACAGCTCGATGCAGTTTTGACCGCCAGAGCCATCGCGTTGAAAACCGGGCAGCTTGTACGACAGAATTTCGCCCTTGCGATTTTGTATAATTGCATAGCGGTGCCACTGGCGATTGCTGGTCAGATCACACCGCTAATTGCTGCCATCGCAATGTCGACGTCGTCCATCGTGGTGATCGCCAACAGCATGCGGTTAAACTTCTACAAGGACCGTTTCAAACAGCCGCCACAAAAAATCGATACGGAATTGCAAGCCGACACAATATCGTCCACTGGTCATTCGCCAACTGAGAGGATTGCAGCATGAGCCATCTTCTGATCCTCATTCCACTCGCCCTTGGATTGGGTGCGCTTGGCCTTGCGGCGTTTTTCTGGAGCCTGCGCTCCGGCCAATATGACGACCTTGAAGGCGCATCGGTCCGCATTCTCGATGAAGAAAGCGAAGACGCGCCATCAAAGGACTGAGTTACAGAAGCCCCCATTTTTCGTAGTCTGAAACCAACAGGCGGGTGGGTTCGCAATCTTCTTCGATCTCACTGAAACGACCGATTGGTTCGGCAAATATGTTGTCTGTCAGGTCATCATTGACGGTGGAAACTTCACCGATCAACACATCGCCACCTTTGCCCCAGAATTTGTGCCAGTTGCCGGGTTCCAGTGTAACGCTGGCTCCCGGTGCAAGTTCCAGTACATGACCTGGCTCAAATGTATGGGCAATGCCATCACAGACTACCGGCACCTGGGCCGATGGATCAATATTGCCCTGCCCATCGCTTTCAAACATTTCGATCGCCAAAGTGGCACCGCCCCGATTGATGATGTCTTCGGTCTTGACGATATGCCGGTGGCAAGGGGAAATCTGATTCTGTCGCGAAATCATGATTTTTTCCGCATAGCACATGCCGCGACCCGCCAGCAGGTCGGCCAATTGCCCGTTGCGGGTGGTGAACAGGAAAAGACCCATTTCATCAAATTTACCTGCTCCATAGTCGGTGATATCCCAGCCCAGACGGGAGTTCAGAATATTCGTCAACTCGGCTTTACGAGCCACCATTTCATCTGGTGTGAAATAGGCAAAAGGCGGCAAACAAAAACCGTAAGAACGGATGAAGTCATCTGCCGACGCGATGATCTGGTTGACGGTGGAGCGTTTCATAATAATTGCCTGTTCGATGGTAGAGCGCCTTGCCAGCGCAGTAGCAGCAATAAACGGTTGATTTTACACCTGCAAGTCTCAATAGATTGCCCGGCACTCTAAGAATATCGATTTGGATAGATGGATCATGGCTCAGAGTTTGGAGCAAATGACAAATGACTCAGAAATTTGAGGAAATTGCTGCTCAGTTGATCGCTGCTGCGCACCAGAGCGAACGGTTTATGGTGGCGATCGCTGGACCGCCAGGTGCCGGCAAGTCCACACTGGCCGAAAATCTGCTGAAAGCGCTGGGAGAACTGGGAGAGAGGTCCGCCATCATCCCCATGGATGGATATCATCTGGACAACGCAATATTGGACAGTCGCGGGCTACTGGCTCGCAAAGGGTCCCCACAAACATTTGATGCAGATGGCTTTGTTAGTCTGGTGCATCGACTATCTGACCCGAAACTTAACGGCGATGTGGTGATCCCGGTTTTTGATCGCAGTCGCGATATTGCCATTGCAGGAGCGCAGATCGTTGCCGCTGATACCCGATTTCTTTTGTTTGAGGGTAATTACCTGTTGTTAAAAGAAATTCCCTGGGGGTCGCTCAACGCCTGTTGGGACTACAAGGTATTTATCGATCCTGGTCTGGACGTTATAGAACAACGGTTGATACGGCGTTGGCTGGATCATGGGTTTGATGCTGATCGGGCGAAGTCTCGGGCGCTGGAAAACGACATTCCAAACGCCCGACATGTGCTGCAACATTCTACAAAAGCTGATTTGCGGATTGACGACTAATCGTCCTCCTTGCTGGTACCGTCCTCGATCCAACCATCGGGCTTGGCATCTATCCAGACAACGGAGGGCTCTTTGAGAAAGTCGATTGAGTGGACGACCGTTGAATCTTCCTCAATCAGGCAGACATTGTAGGTTGGCGTCAGATCACCGTGGCCCATGCGGTTAATTCCACTAAAATCTGGAACACAGGGATGGCTCGTTGAGCGGGGGGCCGAAAAGGCGATACCTCCAACGCTGCCCGATAGCACGTAGTGGCAATGACCAAAGAAAATGTGCCGGATTTCAGCACGATAATCGCTCAAAATACCGCAAAATGCGGCACCATCCATAAGCCCGATTGCATCGGCATTGGGAATGCCCACTTCAACCGGATTGTGGTGCATCACCAGATAGACAGGTCGACCTTCCCGCCGCGCCAGCTCAAGTTGACCGCGCAACCAGTCCTGACGTTTGGTGCAAAAATGACCGGCATGTGTGCCAGCTTCGGCGGTATCGAGCAGAATGAAACGGCCAAGAGTTGTATCCTGGACATACTGAACATAGCCGTTCTCATCGCTTTTCACTTCCGGGAAAGCAGTTTGAAAGTGTTTGCGATGATCATGGTTTCCCATCATCAGCAATGGTGAAAACTGCCACTCATCCAGCATATCTTTCAGCCGGGCATAGCTTGAGGGGTCGCCATGATGGGTCAGATCTCCGGAAATGATGATCATGTCGGCATCGCCATTATGTTCATCAACATGCGCCATGCATGCTCGAAAGTTAGCAATCGGATCCGACCCCAGGATCTGTTGCGGATGGATATGAATGTCAGAAATATGAACCAGTTTCATGGCAATTGTCTCGCCTGGGTGAATGACGCCGATGTGACGGCAACTAAGCACAATCAGGCCGCTGGAGATGTTCTGTCAACCACCTAAAAGCGCAACATTACCACCGGCAGCAGTGGTGTCGATGCAGGCGTGACGTTCCAGCATCAACCACTGCTCGAAATCCTGATTACACAATATTGGTACAATTGCCCCATCACGTTCGGCGAGAGCCTTTCGATGTTCGTCGAGGCAGTCTGTCCAACTCACCACCGCATCTAGGTTGCCCAGATCGGTCAGAACGCGTCCTCCAATCACACCATCAATGCCGTCAGTGCATCCCGGTGCGACTGCAAGTGCGTTGCATCCAAGCGCCTTTGCCCGGGTCGCCTGCAACTCGGCGGCTTCCGACCCGGGTCAAAGACACAACACTCGTTTGCGGGGCAATAGGAAATATCTATTTGATTCACCCGTTGGCCCGGGCAATTCGACTGCCGGTGTCGCGGTGGGATGATCTGAATGATGGCGCTTAAAACCGGTTTCAATCTGCATTGCCGTTATCGTTTTGCCTTCTGCCGCCGGGCTGAGCTGGCAATGCTGTTTATAAAACCGCTTCAAGTATCTCGGTCCACCTGCCTTGGGTCCGGTTCCACTGAGGCCTTCGCCACCAAATGGCTGTGAACCGACGACGGCACCGATCTGGTTTCGGTTGACATAGATGTTGCCTGCTTCAACCCGGTCGACCACCATCTGTACCCGTTCATCGATCCGGCTATGCAGACCAAATGTCAGGCCAAATCCTTTCGAATTGACGGTATTGATCACCCGCTCGAAATGTTTGTTTTTAAATGTAGCAATGTGCAAAACGGGACCGAACATCTCTTCTTCAAGGTCTTCAATGCCGGATACAGAGATGACGGCAGGGCCAACAAAATGTCCAGTCTGGGGACCATCTATCTGTTTCAGCAGTCGTCCCTCTTTGCGTGCCAAATCAACATAATTGGCAATTTTATTATGGGCGTTGGCATCGATGAGGGGACCGACATCACTGTCAAATTGCTTTGGATCACCAACTCTTAACTCGTCCATAGCGCCATACAGCATCTTCAAAAATGGTTTTGCGATGTCTTCCTGCAGGTAAAGTACCCGAAGAGCGCTGCAGCGCTGTCCCGCAGACTGAAAGGATGACGCGACAATGTCGGTTATTGCCTGTTCGGGCAGCGCGGTGCTGTCAACGATCATCGCATTCAGTCCACCCGTTTCGGCGATCAGGGGGGCCTGAGGATTAAGATGATCGGCCATGCTGCGATTGATCAATTGGGCGGTATGGGTGGAACCGGTGAAGCAGACGCCGTTGACTTTGCCGTTGGCTGTCAGAGCCGAGCCAATCTCTTCTCCAGTGCCTGGCAGCAAGATCAGAACATCCTCGGGAACGCCGGCCTGGTGCAGCAGCGAAACCGCAAACCTTGCAATTAGACTGGTGGATTCGGCTGGTTTGGCGAGAACCCCGTTACCCGCTGCCAACGCGGCTGAAATCTGGCCGCTAAAAATGGCCAGCGGAAAATTCCATGGGGAAATACAGGCAAAAATGCCAGCTGGTTCTGCATCGTGAGTCTCGGCCTCTGCAGCGTAATAGCGCAAAAAGTCTACTGCTTCACGCAATTCGCCAACGCAGTCGAGCAGTGTTTTGCCAGCTTCACGCATCAGCAGAGAGAACAACTCGGTAGCGTGGCATTCATAGAGGTTCGCCGCCTTACGCAAAACATCCGATCTGTCCTTGGCAGAGGTGCTGGACCAGCATTTCACTCGTTCAGCGGCGCGGTCGACATCACTTTTGGTGGCGAATGTGATTGACCCAACGCGGCTGCCGTTGGCTGGACTATTGACGTTCTGAATGCTGCCATTGCTGTCTTTGTCGTCGCCGCCGCCACCGCTCCATTGTTTGGTTTCGACTTCAATCAGAGCACTTTGGAGTTCGGCCAGGGTTTGCGGATCTTCCAAATCGTAACCCGTGGAGTTGACGCGCTGCGGTGCAAACAGATGGGAAGGGCGACGGATAATCGGATTCTCAGGCGCATCAAGATAGGCTTCCACGGCATCAAATGGATCAGCGGCGACGGCTTCTGGCGGGACGGTCTCATCAACGATCTGGTTGACAAAGGAAGAGTTTGCGCCGTTTTCAAGCAGGCGGCGCACCAGATAGGCCAGCAACTCGCGATGAGCGCCCACGGGAGCATAAATTCTACATCTTGTTTTTTGACGCTTGAGCACGGTGTCGTGCAGGGCTTCCCCCATGCCGTGAAGACGCTGAAACTCAAATGCGGATTTGTCTTCCGCCAATTCCAGAATGGCGGAAACGGTGTGAGCGTTGTGGGTGGCAAATTGTGGATATATGCGGTCGGTCATGCCCAGCAGCTTTTTGGCACAGCATATATAACTGACATCGGTTGAAGGTTTCTGGGTAAAGACCGGAAAACCGCTAAGGCCCTCAACCTGCGCGCGTTTGATTTCGGTATCCCAATAGGCCCCCTTGACGAGACGGACCATGATCGAGCGATCAAGCCGTTGCGCCAGATTATAGAGCCAGTCAAGGACATAAGGCGCACGCTGACTATAGGCCTGAACAACAACACCAAACCCGCTCCATCCTTTCAAAACGGGGTCGCGGAGGATTACTTCAATAATATCCAGAGACAAATCCAATCGACCGGCTTCCTCCGCGTCGATGTTGAGGCCGATATCAGCAGACTTCGCAAGAATCGCCAGTGACCTGGCGCGAGGGACAAGTTCATCCATTACCCGTTGTTTTTTCAGCGTCTCATATCGTGGATGCAGTGCCGAAAGCTTGATGGAGATACCCGGATTTTCACGAATGTCCAAAGAGTTGGAAGAACCGGCCAGTTGGGTGATCGCGTTGCTGTAGGCCAGATGATACCGCTTTGCGTCGGCTTCCGTATGGGCGGCTTCGCCGAGCATGTCGTAGGAATAGGTAAAGCCTTCGGCCTCCTTGTCCTGCGCCCGTTTCATGGCGGAACCGATGGTTTCTCCCAGAACAAACTGTCCACCGAGTTCTTTCATGACGCGGGTCACCGCCTGGCGAATGACCGGTTCGCCCAGGCGCTTGATAGCGCCGTGCAAGGTTGCGGCAATGGTACTGTCATCGTCGTCGTCAAGAACTTTGCCGGTGATGAACAGTGCCCAGGTTGTCGCGTTAACAAGCGACGAATGGGATTTACCCAAATGCTGACCCCAGGCGCTGGGGGCGATCTTGTCGTCGATCAACGCGTCGATTGTGGAACCATCGGGAACGCGCAACAGCGCTTCGGCCAGGCACATCAGCGCAACGCCCTCATCGCTCGACAATCCGTATTCGCCGAGAAACAGTTCCATCATGCCAGGGTCGGAGGAATCACGGATTTGCTGGACGATTTCAACCGCCCGCCGGGTGATCCGGTGGCGCGTCTCACGATCCAGTTGTGCTGCAGTCAGCAGGTTGGACAAGGCTTCGGCTTCGGACTGGGTGTGGACCTGCCGCATTTTTGATCTGATTTCGGTCATGGACGTGTCTCCAACTTTTCCCTATTGTTGCAGAGTTGATAAGGGAAAAACTCCGTATTTTTTCAATAAAGAAGGGAAATTCTCCAAAATGAGTGGAATTGGCGGGAATTTCGAAGAAAACCTTGATGCGATTGACCAGAAAATCCTGCAAGTAGTAAGTCGAGACGCACGAATAACGGTCACCGAATTGTCGGATCAGGTTGGTCTATCGAAGACCCTCTGTCACACGCGGCTACGGCGGTTGGAAAAAGATGGCTATATTCTTGGCTATCGTGCACTGCTCGACCCGGTAAAACTTGGACTCGACCACATTGCCTTTGTTGAAGTGAAACTATCCGACACACGCGCAGCGGCTTTGAAGAAGTTCAACGTTGCCGTACGCCAACTTCCGCAAGTCGAGCAGTGTCACATGATCGCTGGCGGTTTTGACTATTTGCTAAAAGTGCGAACCCATGACATCACCGCCTATCGCAACCTGCTGGGTGAAGTGTTGAGCGTGTTGCCACATGTCTCCCAAACATCAACTTATGTGGTGATGGAGGCCGTGAAGGATTCCTCCGTTTTGGAATAAGTCCGTCAATCTTGCCAGATCAGTTTTTGTCGCCCGCTCCCAGTCGGGCAAACTCATATAATGCAATCGTTGTCGCAACGGCCGCATTGAGAGATTCAACTCCCCGCAGTCCGCCGGGAATGCGGACAAGATCGGAACAATATTGGCGAGTCTTGTTTCTAAGTCCTTCCCCTTCGGCTCCGACAACGAAAGCGGTCGGATGGTTGAGATCATGCTGAGCCAGGGTGCGCTCGCCACGTTCATCCAGGCCAAGTACGGTAAATCCCATGTCTTTCAACATTTCCAACGACCGGGAGACATTGGTGATCTGGTACATATCGATCATTTCAGCGCCGCCTACTGCAAACCGTACCACTTCCGCGGTTGGAGTGGCGGCCCGGTTCTTCATGTAGAGCAATGCGTCAGCGTGGAAGAAAGCAGCACTTCGGATGATGGTCGCCAGATTTTGGGGGTTAGAAACCTGGTCGAGTACCAGCACGCACCGCGCATTGGCCAACTGATGCAGCTCGCTTTCCAAAAATATCTCGCGGGGTTTGACCACCGCCAGGACCCCTTGATGTTTATCATCTTCGCTAAACCCACCTTCAGCGATGAAATCCGGCCAGGCCAACAGGTAGGTGTCGATGTTTCGATTATTCGCCAGATCAATCAGGTCTGAATGGTAATCTTCCTTGCCAGCAATGATCAGTTTTTCAATATCCTGCGGGCGTTTTAAGAACACTGCTTTGACAGAGTGTTTGCCATAAATGATTTCAGCACCAGACTCTGATTGGGTCAGACGATTGACGGGTTTTGATGCGACGGTTTCGGATTGCGGGCCTTTTCGCCTGCCATCTGTGCGTCGACGATCGGCGTCGCCAGACCTCGCCACCTGTTTGCGGGGAGCGGGCCGTCCTTTGCGGTTGGCTTTTGGCTTGGCAGAGTGTTTTTTGATGGTTTTTTTCGCCATTTGCCAAAAATCTTCCGAGAAGTTCCGCTAGAGTGTATTATCAGGGTCGATTGCCTCTGAGCTCTAGCTTTAGCCAGATTTTCGCTGTCAAAGATACAGTCCAGATCATTATTTCGCTTTGCGCTGAGGTGGCAAAGAGGCTAGGCGTTGCCTAGCGGGTATAAATATTCGTTAGATTGTATGCACAAGGTACAGTGTCACCTGTCCATGAAGGGAATTGTTCAGTGAAGATTAACGGCAACCAGGTTCGCAAAGGCACGCTGCTTCTGATTGAAGGCGGGCTGTGGCGGGTGACAAAGACGGAAGCGACAAAAACCGGTAAGAGTGGTGCCTATAATCAGGTTGAAATGAAAAACATTACAACCGGCACCAAAAAGAACACCCGTTTCAGAGCCTCAGAAACTGTCGAGCGCGCTCGCGTGGAAGAGCGCAAAATGACGTTTCTCTATGAAAGCGACACCGGCATTGTCCTGATGGACCCCAACACGTTCGATCAGATTGATGTCTCGTCCGACGTGGTTGGTGAGGATGCAGTTTTTCTCGACGACGGAATGGAAGTTGGTGTTGAGTTTCACGAAGAGGATGCGCTGAACATCGTGCTACCGGCTCAGGTAACCTTGACAATTACCGAAACCGAGCCGGCTCTTAAGGGCCAAACTGTGAGCTCTTCATTCAAACCTGCTGTTGCCTCAAATGGTCTGCGGGTCATGGTGCCGCAATTCATCAATGTTGATGATGCCATTATCGTGGAAACCGAAGAGCGCAGCTACGTCAAACGCGCTGACAAGTAGGCCTGCTAGCACAGATCACTGACCATCAAATTTGCGCTATTACATCACTAAACGTACTGACTGGGCTTGTCAGAAGATGGCAATGCGTTGATCCTTGCGGCTCTTGCCGCAGGGAATCAGCATCCATGAACAAAGTCAGTATTGCCAAACACGATCAACTCAAAGACAGAAAACCAGCCCATGCATTGGTTGGTGAAGTCGATCTGGTGATTGTGCCGATCGATGGTGAAGTTACGGTCTTTTATGGTCGTTGCCTGCATCGAGGTGCGCTGATGTCTGATGGATTCATTCGCGGCAAAAATCTCATGTGTGGCGTCCATTACTGGGATTACCGCGTTGACTCCGGTGTTTCTGAATATGCCAACAACGAAGTGCTGCCGAAATTCAGTTCCTGGGTTGAAGGCGGCGACGTGCTGGTTGATGAAGATGAAATTTCCGCCTGGGCGCTGGACAATCCCCAGCCGTTCAACCGGGACGCTTATCTTGGTGCTTATGCCGACACGTCTCACGGTACCGCGGAAGAACCGCTGAACGGATTGATCCAACAATATGCCAAAGACGGTCTGAAAAGAACCGGGCATCACGGCAAGGTTGAGTCAATGGGTGTGCCGCGCGATCAATTGCCCAGTTGGGATGATATTCAGATATTGACGGCCCAGCTTCACAAGCCGCCACGACTTGATGACGATCCGGTCGGTACAGATGTTGTGATCGGGCCCAACGCCCAAAAGCCGCTGAAGCTCGACATTCCGCTATTTGTTTCAGACATGAGCTTTGGTGCACTATCTGAACCCGCCAAAATCGCTTTGGCGCGCGGTGCAGAGCTGGCTGGAACCGGAATTTGTTCCGGTGAAGGCGGTATGTTGCCGGAAGAGCAGGCCGAGAACAGCAGATATTTCTACGAATTGGCGTCGGCCCGTTTTGGCTTCAAGTGGGAGTTGTTGGACAAGGTTCAGGCCTTTCACTTCAAGGGTGGACAGGGTGCTAAAACCGGCACCGGGGGACATCTGCCGGGTACCAAGGTGAAAGGCAAGATTGCTGAAGTGCGGGACCTGGAACCGGGTCAGTCGGCGATTTCACCGGCCCGTT
Source organism: Hyphomicrobiales bacterium (assembly GCA_011087605.1). Lineage (GTDB taxonomy): Bacteria > Pseudomonadota > Alphaproteobacteria > Rhizobiales > Rhizobiaceae > Pseudahrensia. Next base: position 52,484 of record JAALLE010000004.1, on the reverse strand, counting down.
TTCCTGATTGGACCGAAGTGTCGCAACTCAAGGAATTTGCTGATGAAGTGCGGGATCGCACCGGCGGTATCCCAATTGGCTACAAACTGTCTGCCCAACATATCGAAAAGGACATAGATGCCGCACTCGAGGTCGGCGTAGACTACATCATTCTCGATGGTCGTGGAGGTGGCACGGGGGCAGCGCCAATCCTGTTCAGGGATAATATCTCGGTCCCGACGATTCCAGCTCTGGCCCGGGCGCGCATGCATCTCGATTCCAGTGGTCGTTCCGATGTCTCGCTTGTGATCACCGGCGGATTAAGAAAACCGGCTGATTTTATCAAGGCAATGGCCTTGGGAGCCGATGCGATTGCGGTATCAAATTCGGCCATGCAGGCGATTGGCTGCATTGCAATGCGGGCCTGTCACACCAACAATTGCCCGGTGGGCATTGCCAGCCAGAAGCCTCATCTCGTCAGCCGATTGGTGGTGGAGAAATCTGCCGAGCAGTTGAAAAATTTCTTCGAAGCGTCCGTGGAATTGATGCAAGTTATGGCTCGGGCCTGCGGCCATGATCACCTGACCGGGTTTAATCAGGATGATCTAACGACCTGGAAAAAGGAGATGGCCGAATTGTCCGGCGTGGCTTATGGTGGACTGGGTTGATCGGGCTGTCGTTGCAGGTGCGCGGCGTGCGCTGAGCGTGGTGCTAAATGAGATTGAGGTAGGCTTTGTCGCTGGCTGAACTGATTATTCGTTTCGTGGAAATCTGGGGCGCAATTGGCGCACTGGTCTGTGTCCTGTTCCTGTTTGTTGGTATCGACAGAATTGATCCCGCCGCTCATGATGCCTACGCGTTCCGCCCCCTGCTGATCCCTGGAGTTTTGGTCATCTGGCCATTGGTTTTGTGGCGCTGGTGGACCCTGGAACAATTGGCCAAAAACGGTTGCCCTGCAAACAAGTCTGATGGAGACGGGGCATGAAGCAAAGCCTGAGAAAGTCTCACAGCACAATTTGGAAAGTGCTGATGGTGCTAATTCCTGCCATTATTGTTACTGCTGTAATTGTGCGGCAGGACGCTGCCGATCTCGAAGCGCCGGTACAGATTGCTCCGCCTTCAGCTCAGTCGACGGAGAGTGGCTCATGAGCGACTCATATCGCCCGGTCCTGTGGAACAAAAACAAATATTATTATGACGCAATACTTGTGATTGCGACGGTTGCCTATTTGCTGATATTTTTGAAAGTGGCACCTTCATTTCACGACGTTGCTCGGCCGGTGGAAACTCCGATATTACGGATGCGTGCTTTTGGATCCTGTGCGTTTTTGATGCTGACATTCATCTTGTGCATTGGGCCACTTGCACGATTGGACCGGCGCTTTCTTCCATTGCTTTACAACCGGCGTCACTTTGGTGTTTTGACCTGCATGGTTGCGCTGATCCATGCGACTTATGTGGTGAACTGGTATTATGTTTTTTCACCTACCGACCGTTTTGTGGCTTTGCTCAACAGCAATGTCAGTTTTGATCAATTGCTGGGTTTTCCGTTTGAATTGTTTGGAATTTTCTCGCTAATTATTTTGATCGTGCTGGCAACCACAAGTCATGATTTCTGGCTCAGTTTCCTGACACCTAGAATCTGGAAAACTTTGCATATGGGCATCTATTTTGCCTATGCCTCGCTGGTGGCCCATGTGGCTTTTGGTTATTTTCAGAGCGCTGACAGTGGTTTATTCGGTGTGGTTTTTCTGGGTGGCGCGCTGCTGGTTACCGTCTTGCATGTCATTTCCGCACGCATAGAGGTGGCGCGGGATGTCGGCGGATTTCATTCATCCGGTCATATACCAGTTTGCGATGTCAGCGAACTGCAAGAAAAACGCGGGCGCGTCGTGGTATTGCCGGATGGGGAACGCGCCGCGGTGTTTAAATATAACGGCAAGATTTCGGCGCTTTCCAATCTGTGCGCTCACCAGAATGGCCCGTTGGGCGAGGGGCGCCTGATTTACGGATGTGTGACTTGTCCATGGCACGGGTATCAGTATCGGCCAGAAGACGGACGTTCGCCGCCGCCATTTACCGAAAAAGTGCCGACTTACAATCTGTCGATGCAGGATGGTCAGGTGTTTATTGATCCGGTGGCCAATCCTGCTGGTACTTTTGTCGAACCGCTTGTCGTGCCATCTGCCGAAGGGGATACGGCATGAGCGGCAAGGTCTATGACGGATTTTTCATCGGCTGGGGTAAGAAGCTGCCGGTTGGGTTGAGCGGTTTTTTGATAGCTGCGAGCCTGTTCATCGTGGGATTGTTTGCCGGAACGGCATTTTCATTCGTCATCAGCCAGGACGACCCCGGGAGTGGTGGATTTAAGGGGCGTCAGAAGATCGTCGGCGTCATGTCATCCACACCCTACCCGGTAATTCACATCGCAGCGGGTGATAAATATCCAAATGGCCATTCGATCATGTTGTCAGGTCCGGGAAAGCGCGGCGTTATGGATCAAGCGGAGGCGCTGGAAGGTCAAGTCGTCGAAGCCCGTGGTGCCTTGCTGAAACGCGGCGACCTTGACATGCTTCAGGTCGGGCAACGGATCAAGCCGATAGCTGATGCACAACCCCAGGACATTGAAATCACTCAGCTGGGTCGCTGGAAACTCAGCGGCGAAATTTGCGATGGCAAATGCTATGCAGGCGCCATGCGGCCCGGAAATGACCTGGCCCACAAAGCCTGCGCCAATCTTTGTCTTGTTGGCGGCGTTCCGGCGGTGTTTGTTGCCAGCGGAAAAGTCGACGGTGCCTCCTTCTTCATGTTGGCGGATGCGGACGGTAATGCTATCAGCGAGCAACTTTACGGGCTAACGGCAGTCTTATTGAGCGCTGAGGGTGCAATCGAAAAACGCGGAGATTTGCACGTTTTTAAAATCGATCTGGACAGTGTGAAGGTGCAGTAGGAATATGACAGTGCGCCATATTTTCGGTTTGATTGTTTTTGCTCTTCTGGCAATCGGCCTGTACTGGTTCTGGGATCAGGGGCTCAGTCTGGTTCAGGCACAGCTTCGCGGCTGGCCGCTGTTTAGATCAACATGGGCCGAGTTTGGTCTGCTGACGGTACTGTTCGTGGCCTGCGCGCTGTTGGGTGGCGTGCAATGGCTATGGGACAAGTTACCCGGTGGCGATCACTGACTCTGGTTGGAAATCTCTGTGGCGACGACCGACGAGGCTTCAAGAGTTCTGTGAACGGGGCATTTGTCGGCAATTTCCAACAATTTGTCTTCCATCCCGGTCGGTGCGTCGCCTTCAATGGTAATCACCCGTTTGAATTTATCGATGCGCGTATTTGATTCCTGACGGGCGTGGTCACATTCGACACAATCGCGCGAATGTATCTTGGCATGCGATACTTCAACACTGACACGACCGAGTTCGAGCCCTTTCTTTTCTGCATAAAGCCGCAATGTCATTCCCGTGCAGGCGCCCAGCGCGATGGACAAATAATCGTAGGGCGAGGGGCCCGAGTCCAATCCGCCGTAGCTTTCGGGTTCATCTGCAAAAAGCCTGTGTTTTCCTGCCAGCACCGTCTGTTGAAACTTGCCTTCGAGTGTCTCTGTCACGCGTACGCTTTCATTAGCCTCGTCAATTCGAGGTGCGTCGTCCGGCAGATATCGGTTTGCCCATCCGGCAATAACCGAAGCTGCATAAGCGGCGGCGTCGTTGCGTGACAATAGATGATCAGCCTGATCCAGTGATACGAAACTCTTGGGGTGCTTGGCCGCGCCAAAGATCTGGCCGGCATTTTCAATGCCAACGGTTTGATCAATGGGAGAATGCAACACCAGCAAGGGTCGTTTCATCGCAGCTATGCGGTCAGCCAGGTTGCTTGCACGCACGTCTTCCACAAATTGTCGCTGGATGGTGAACGGACGCCCGGCAAGACTGACTTCGGCTTTGCCATCGCGTTCTATGGACTCGATATTGGCCGAAAAATTGTGCAGCACGTGCTCGGTGTCGGCCGGAGCGCCGATCGTCACAACACCTTTGACTTCAGGAATATCTGCCGCCACCGCCAAGACGGCCGCACCACCCAGAGAGTGCCCAATCAACAGGCTGGGCGCGCTATAATTTTGTCTCAGATAGTCTGCTGCAATAACCAGATCCTGCACGTTTGAAGAGAAATTCGTGTGGGCAAATTCGCCTTTTGACGATCCAAGTCCGGTGAAATCGAATCTCAACACTGCAATGCCGACCCGCGCCAGTTCGGACGCAATGCGTTTGGCCGCGAGAATGTCTTTGGAACAGGTGAAGCAATGGGCAAAAATAGCCGTCGCCCTGATGGGACCGGCGGGTATATCCAGTCTTGCCGCCAGCAGGTCACCGGAATGGCCAGGAAAGCTTGATTTGACGGTGGTGGCGTTGAGTTGGGTCTGCATGGCGGAGGCGTCCGTTTCATGTGTTTTTTTCACTCTAATGCCAATTGGTGGCAGGGCGAGAGATTTTCCAGAACACGACGGATCACAATTTTAGGAAGACGGCGAGAACACGCCGTCAAATACCCTCCAATTGAGAGGCCCGGGGGCAAAGACAATTGGCCCGGCATTTGCATTTCCAACGGCAAGGCATGTTTTACGTCCAGATCTGTCTCAATATGGAACAAATGAAAGTCTAAATCCGATGGCCAACGCGTATAGAAATGTTGACGGTGCAAACAACAATCCGTTTGATCCCGAATTGGGACAGACCAAGGATAATCTGCTGCGAATTGCGGATTCCGATTATGGCGACGGAATTTCAACATTGGCCGGTGAGGATCGTCCCTCAGCTCGTGAGATTTCAAATGAAATATTTGCCCAGAGCGAAGACTTTCCTAATGCCAATGGTTTTAGTGATTATCTCTGGGCCTGGGGTCAGTTCCTTGATCATGACATATCGATAACGGAAAACAGCAAATCAGATGACGAAAAGGCTCCAATTTCCGTTCCCAGCGATGATGCTTCATTTGATCCAACAGCAAGCGGCACCGCAACCATCGATTTTACCAGGTCAGAATTCGATCCGGACACGGGCACCGATGCCGATAATCCTCGACAGCAAATTAATGACATCACTCCGTATATCGACGCATCAAACGTTTATGGTTCGGATTCAGAAAGAGAAGCAGCGCTGCGCGATGACGATGGGCGGATGAAAATGTCCACCGGCGAAATGATGCCGTTCAATACTGACGGATTGCCCAATGCGATGAGCACTGCCGACAGCTTCTTCCTGGGAGGCGACGTGCGGGCCAATGAAAATGTTGTGCTCACCTCACTCCATATTACCTTCATTCGCGAGCATAATCGGCTGGTTACGGAATTTGAGGACTCAAATCCAGACTGGGATGCCGATACGCTTTATAAGGAAGCGCGGCGGATCGTCGAAGCTGAAATGCAGGCCATTACGTATAACGAGTTCTTACCGAAACTTTTGGGCGATGGGGCGCTTGACGATTACGATGGTTATCACGTCGACGTAAACCCACAAATTGCCAACGTATTTTCAACGGCTGCCTATCGTCTCGGGCACACCTTATTGTCTTCCAAAATTCATCGTGTGGAGGAGGATGGCGGCGAAAGTTCCTATGGTCATCTGTCGTTGAAGGATGCTTTTTTCCGTCCCGACAAGCTGGTGACCGAAGGCGGAATCGACGACGTATTGCGCGGGGCCGCTACCAGCGAGGCGGAATCAATCGATACGCAGATCATCGATGATGTCCGTAACTTCCTGTTTGGACCGCCAGGAGCTGGTGGGCTCGATTTGGCGTCTCTGAATATCCAGCGGGGGCGTGATCATGGCCTTGATGACTATAATTCGGTCCGAGAGACCTATGGTCTTGAGAGGGTGACCAGCTTTGCTGAAATTACGTCGGATGAGGACCTCCAGGAAAAACTCGAAGATCTGTTTGGATCAGTTGATGATATAGACGTCTTTGTCGGCGGTTTGGCCGAAGGCGCGGTCTCCGGTTCGATGCTGGGCGAGTTATTCCACACAGCATTGGTCGATCAGTTTACCCGTCTGCGCGATGGAGATGCTTTCTGGTATGAAAGCCGCCTGACCGACGACGAAATTGCAGCAGTTGAAGCGACCAGCCTGTCTGACATTATCGAGCGCAATTCGGGTATTGAAACCATTCAGGACGACGTCTTTACTGCCATGGAACGCTCAGCCGGTACAGCTGACGCGGATACGATTTTTGTAGACGATGACCCTTTGCTGGTCATAGGGCTGGACGGCGATGATATTATCGTTGCTGGCTCCATAGCTGGTGAAATGCATGGCGGTAGCGGGCAGGACAAATTGTTTGGATCGATCGCCGATGATTGGCTGGTCGGTGATGGCGATGACGATCAGCTACACGGTGAAGATGGAGAAGACCATCTGGCTGGTGGGTCGGGGGCAGACTTTCTGACCGCTGGCAGTGGTGACGACACTTTGGACGGTGGTGACGGCAACGACTACCTGGTGAGCGGGTCTGGTGCAGATCGGATTCATTTCTCCAATGGAGACGATGTTGTTGAAGACTTCGATGTTGATAACGACGTGTTGGACTTTTCGAAATTTGTGGGCGTCTCGAGCAGGGATGACTTGACGATAAAATCCTATTCGACCGGCACCTTGATCAAGGATCAGCAGGGTAACAGCCTTTGGTTGATTGAAGTTACTGACGGTGATGCCATCGACATGGATTTTGGCGCATCTCGCCACGAATACACTGGTGACGACAAATCAGTTATAGGCGGCAGTGCCGGAGATGACACCATCCTCAACGGCGAGGGCACCCAATACGTGGTTGCCCATTATGGTGAGGACACATTCAAGGTCGACGGCAACCGTGATGATTATACGATTGGCAAGACGCTGGATGGCACCGGATATGTCATGTGGAGTGACTATGAGTTCGATCTGCTGTGGGGTTTGGAACACGTGGAATTTGTCGACGAAATCATTGATCTCGCCGATATTGAGTAGGCAAAACGGGCGTTGGGCCAGCCAATTCAACGACAGGTGTGGCTTCATGGGGGCAAATCCTACCAAACACCTAACCGGGCCGTTACCAAATTTTAAGTGGTAAGGCGTAACTTTGTTCTGTCCGGTCGGACAAGTTTGAGTATTGAGTAGAGAGTAATATGACCGAACATATGCGCCCAAGGGTGAAATACGTCATAGGTCCGGACGGAAGTCCGTTGACGATTGCAGACCTTCCACCCACTTCAACAAGACGCTGGGTCATTCGACGCAAAGCAGAAGTTGTTGCTGCGGTGAGAGGCGGATTGCTGAGTCTGGATGAAGCCTGTCAACGATATACGCTTACCGTGGAAGAATTTCTTTCCTGGCAAGCCTCAATTGACGATCACGGCCTGGCCGGATTACGCACCACTCGTATCCAGCAATATCGTCACTAATTTACGACCGATAGCTGCAGTTTCATAAGCAAGCAGTAAATTTTCTCAAATAAACCGCGATTTAAGTGGCCTTTGGGTCGGGCAAGGAGTGGTTTTTTGCGTTTTTCTCTAGAGCTTTAACCGCTGGTTTACCATAAAGCGCCATCCTGACGGAAATATCAGGTCATCAGCCATTTCGGACTGATTGACGTTCAAAACCGCAGGGAATGCCGTCTATATGAAACAAGAAAGCCGCCTAAATATTCAGTGTGACATCGAGCCTCATATTGGGCGTAAATTGAACGATGTGGAACGCGAATTGATTATTGGCACGTTGGCCCGATGTGGTGGTAACCGCACCTGGGCTTCAGAAATCCTCGGCATCTCAGTCCGCACCTTGCGCAATAAAATGATACAATATGATGCTGTCAAAGACATCCCGCCAAAGACCGGGCGTGCGACGAGACAGGAAGGCGATACCCATTTTGCTGCATTGCAGAATTTCGAGACTGGTCGGCTTCTGCCATCCTGACAAATCAGGCTAATTCTTCGAGCCAGATGGTTTGATTTTCAGCAAACCAGCTGCAATCGCGCCGCAAACCGCGCTGGCTGCATAAAACCATAGGCCCGGTTGGACAATTGCGTCTGCAAGGCCTGAGGTTTTGGCCGCGGTAATGACCAGAGCCACCAGCAAAACATCCATCATTGACCATTTGGACAGAACACCAGCCCATTTTATGATCGGCGAATGGACCAGCTGCGCTCGTGGTGCAATTGCTGCAATAAAGACAATCATCAGCTTCAACATCGGAAACACTACTGAAAACACCAGCACCGCAAGTGCAATCAACTGGCTTCCATCGGCCCACAATGCGCCCAACAGCGAAATGATCGATGGGGTTTCTTCAAAAAAATACAGTTTCTGCATGTGCAATATCGGCAGCGTTATCCCCAGAGCGAAAGAGAAGGCCGAAGTCAGCAACAATAGGGCGATGATTACACGCATGGAATTTAATCCTGAACGGCTCTAGTTGCCACGCTGAAAGGTAAGCGAAGCCCAGAAACTTTCCCAGTGGGCCTTTTTGTCTTTCGCTTCTTTGCCCTGCGGTTCGGTCATGTGGATCGCGTTGAGCAGATATGGGCCCGGACCACGGGCCGGGATCAGGGCCTTGCCTTCCCTATCTGATTCTATCTGATATGCGAATTCGGTGCCGATTCCGACAAATACCTTGATCCTGGCACCCTCCAGTGCTTCGCCCTCATACAGCAATTGGACGGGCATTGGTTCGGCTGCATTTAACGCCAGCGGATGGGCCAATGCTACCAGTTCGATCTTCAGACCCGTGGGACGATCTGTGCCACTGACGTCCCCCCCGAGTGCGATGAGTGTTTTGGCATAACGGGCGTAGCCTTCGATCAGATCGACTTTGGGTTTTGTGCCTTGCAGACTGGGTTGCAGGGCGTGAGCTAAGCCTTCTTTGGTGACGTAGGCTTTGAATTTTTCCCAAGTTTTAAAAGTGAGGAAATCGACGTTGCTTTGATGGACCACCGACATCAGACCTTTACCTCGGCCCGTAACTTTCAGGGCAGGTCGGTCTCCATCCTGGCCCCTAACCGACTTCTTCTCACCGTCTTTCCAGGTTTCTGAACGAATGTTCCAGCGGTTGATGAATGGCAGTTCGTTGCCCTTGAATTTTTGACCGAGTCGGTGGCGCACTGAGAATTCAACGCCGTCGTTTGGCGTGAAGCTTTCCGGCATCAAATAGTACTCGTGTGCGCTGGAAAGGGATGTCGAACCCATTGAAAGCACGGCTAGAAGGCAAATTGTTCTGAGCAAGGCGATATTCCGAACGTATTGTTTGTTGGCTTCATGATCCAATCGTGTAGTTTCTGCGTAAATCATAAGTCCGATCATGGCCAGTTTGAGATACAAATATGATACACGTTTACAGCCGATTGGGATTTCTTCTCCTTGCGGTGATATTTGCTCAATTTGCCCATGCCCATGAAGTTCGTCCGTCTATTTTCACATTGAAATTGGCCACGGATCGTTCTTTCACCTTGACTGCGGACACCAATGTTGAAGCTTTGATTGCCGGCATTGGCGCAGAGCATGAAGATACCGACGACGCGCCAACAGCACAAATCTACAAGCAACTTAGAGAGCTTTCAGCTGACGAACTGAAGACCCGGTTTTCCGAATTTGCGCCGCGCTGGATAAGTGAGATTGGATTGACTTTTGATGGATCACCCGTCCCCATATTGGTCAAATCAACGCAAATACCAGCTGTGGGCGATCTGGAAACTGCCCGCGATTCGATTGTACAATTGTCCGGCATAATTCCGCCGCAGGCAGATACATTTCGTTGGTCCTACCCGGAGAAATTCGGATCCAGCGTATTGCGGATTGAGCGACCCGATCAGGAATTACAGGCTCAGTTCTTTGGCGCCGGTGCGCGCAGTGAGGCGTTCGACATCGGCGTAGCTGAACCGAGAGGCTGGGCGGCCAAGGCGCTGGATTATGGCTTGATAGGCTTCACCCACATTTTGCCAAAGGGGCTGGACCATATTCTGTTTGTGCTGGGTTTGTTTCTGCTGAACACAAATTGGCGCCCCTTGTTGGTGCAGGTAACTGCATTCACTTTGGCCCATTCAGTAACATTGGCGATGGGGCTTTACGGTGTGGTCAACCTTTCGCCCGCGATAGTGGAGCCGTTGATTGCCCTGTCGATTGTCTACGTGGCAGTCGAAAATATTTTCACCAATCGGCTCCATGCCTGGCGTCCGGTGGTGGTATTCCTTTTCGGGCTGCTTCACGGGCTCGGTTTTGCGGGGATATTGACTGAAATTGGATTGCCAAGATCAGATTTTCTGCTTGGGCTGGTTGCCTTTAATGTCGGTGTGGAGTTCGGTCAGTTGACGGTTATCGCCCTGGCATTTCTGGTTGTTGGTTGGTTTGTTGGCACATCCTGGTACAGAAGCCGCATCACCATTCCAGCTTCAATCGCCATAGCGGTTATGGGTGCCTGGTGGTTCATCGAGCGTACCATGCTGTAGCTCGGATCAAATTGTTGGCCAGCTCTCCGACAAACGCCCGCCAATCCGCAAGGCTTCAACGCCGGTCGCCAATCCGGTGGAATCATCGGTGACAACCAGAACTCCGCAAACGGTCGCCGCGCCACGTGCCGGTTCCATGCGTCCCTTGCTCAGTTTGGTCAGGAATCTATGCAGCGGTTCTTCCTTGTCCATGCCGATGGATGAATCGTAATCTCCACACATGCCTGCATCGGTCATATAGGCAGTTCCGCCGGTAAGAATCTGCTGGTCCGCTGTTGGTATATGGGTATGTGTTCCGACCACCAGGCTGACACGGCCATCGACGAAATGCCCAAAACACTGGGATTCACTGGATGCCTCCGCATGAAAATCGATGACGACTGCGTCGGCGGCCTCGCCCATCGGGCAAGCAGCAAGTTCGGCTTCAACAGCCGCAAAGGGGTCGTCCAGTTCTGGATGCATGAAGATGCGGCCCATGATGTTGGCCACCAGAACACGAGCGCCATTTTGTGCTTCAATGAGATTGCTGCCTCGCCCTACCGTGCCTTTGGGAAAGTTGACAGGTCGCAGAAATCGATCCTCGGAATCCGCCCAGTTCAAAGTTTCTTTCTGGTCAAAGGCATGGTTGCCGGATGTCACGACATCGGCACCTGCATCGAGGGTTTCGTGCAGGATCTTGCGGGTAATGCCAAATCCGGAAGCCGCATTTTCCCCGTTGACGATAACCAGATCGGTTGCCAGGCGTTTTTTAATGTGTGGAAGGTTTTCATAGACTGCGGTGCGGCCAGATTTGCCAACCATATCACCGAGAAAGAGTATTCGCATTAAACAGGTCCTGGAAGTCCAGTGGTTTCAGTTCGATCTTAATGGAGAAATTCCGGCGGCGGCGCAATTCAGAAGCTGCGATATGGTTTCTCGGTAATGATCCCGTGAAGAAATTGATCATGTTTCTCCATTGGCACGTCTGCAACCTCTTGTATCGAAAAGCCCATACCAAGCAAATCCACTTCAATATTCTTGTCCAGCAGGTTTTTAATGGCTCTGTCGTAAAAACCACCACCATAACCTATTCGACCGCCCCTGCCATCAAACACGCTGAGCGGCATCAGCAAAATCTGGGGGTCAAGTACTGTTGCATGTTCATCCGGGCCGATGGTGCCAAAGGCCGATTCGACCAACGGTGCACCGCGCACCATCTGGCGAAATTCAAGGTCAGTCTTTGAAGTCACTACCGGCAAGCACAGTCGGGCACCGCGTCGGGCCAGTTCTGCCATCAGCGGTCGCGGATCTATTTCCGATCGGATCGGCAAAAATCCCGAAACAACGGTGCCTGGCAGAAGGTTGTCGGTGGATAATTGAGGTGCCTTTACTCCAAATTCAGCGGCGCGCAGGGACATTTCGATCCGGTCGCCTTCAGTCAGCCGATTCCGCCGAGCCAACACATCGTTGCGCAATGCCGATTTGATTTCCGTAAGAGAACGCATCAATTGGGCAGTCCTGAAGGGCCGTCATGTTGTTGAGTGGCGAGCCGCACAAGCCGTGCGAGTTTTATCGATCCTGGAACCTACAGCGTAGGTGGGCGCCGTGTGCCCAAGCCCACGGGCAAGGACAGGGACAGCTCCCTCAAGAATCGGTAAGGCCCCGAGGATGATTGTCACACCAACCGCGCAGCCCGCGCTGATTTGTTATAGGGGTGCAACTCGCAGATTGCGAATAAATAGTTCGCAGCTTGCGTTAATTTAAAGTGATTTCCGGCTGGCTCGATCTATCCGTCAAATGGCAACAGACAGCAATTCCAATCAGTCAACGCTGGTAAGTTTGGCGCTGATTTTCTCTATGCGCTCTGCGGTTTTATTGAGCGCTTCCGAAATCTGGTCTTCGCGTTGTCCACCGGTGCCAACACGCAGTTTGGCCAATTCGGATTCCAGGCCGGTAATCTTATGCTGCAAGGCGACCAGTTCGTCGGTCACCATGACCCCGGCCATAACCGTCAGGCGTTGGTCTCCGATTTCACCAAATGATCCCTTCAGCTGGTGGATTGTCCGGTCAAACCGCTGGGCCAGATCTAGCAAATGGGCTTCCTGACCTTCATCGCAGGCCATCCGATAGGTTTTACCATTAATTTGTACTGCAACCTGCGGCATAACTATCTCGCTCTGCGTCAGACGGGCTGATCCAGCACGCCACGAACCGTTTCCATTGCAGCTACCAGCCGTCGAGAGACCTCTCGATTGGTCGCCTCAAGTCTTTTGGCCCGATCTTCGCTGCTGTCAAGCTCCTGTGCCAACTTGGCCCGATCTTCCGCCATTCGCTGAACTTCTTCACCTGAACTACCGCTTGTATGCGTTGATTCGAGCGACGCATCAACCGCATTATCCAGTGAATCCAGAGCCTTGTTAAGACGTGCCAATGCCGTGCCCAGACCACCTCCGGTTTCACCATCAGATGTCAAATTGCTTTGCAAATCGCTCATATGCTCTCTACTGATGCAGGTCCGATGTAGTCGACTCAAATCTGCCTTAGATCAGTCAAACTCGAAAACCACGAAAACGTCAATCGCCAGAATGCGTTATCCAGATTCTTTTGAGTCGACTGGCAGACGTGAAACCCATTGGATTTGTTGAAAACATCCCATCCAATGGCTGGTCAGAGCGCCAAAACTTAGTCCCACCTCCCCCAAAACACGGTTCAATGGCTGACAGCGAAGTTCAAACTCGACTGGTGAAGTGGCACTTTGTCCGGTGCCCAATGCGCCGTTTCAACGTGTTTTCAACATAACCAGAGCGGTTGAAGAGCATTCGATTGTGGTTTTTTAAAGTTTGTTCAATCGCAGCTTTGATTCAGCGGGCTTGAGTGCTATGTGTGCCGCGATTTTTCACCGGACTGGCTCCGGTCGACATATGGTAAAACAAGGCAAGCGGATCATCCGCGAATTGATATGACCCAGCAAAAAAATACACGCATGGCGCACGCCATCAGGTTTCTTTCCGCCGACGCTGTTCAGCAGGCAAATTCCGGACATCCAGGCCTGCCCATGGGTGCCGCCGACATTGCAACGGTTTTGTTTACCCGCTTTATGAAATTTGACCCCAAACAGCCATCCTGGCCAGACCGCGACCGGTTTGTGCTGTCGGCCGGACATGGGTCCATGCTGCTTTATTCATCGCTATATTTGCTGGGCTATAAAGATATCGACATTCAGCAGATCAAAAATTTCCGTCAGCTTGGATCAAATACCGCCGGTCATCCTGAATATGGCCATGCCGCCGGAATTGAAACCACGACCGGTCCTTTGGGGCAGGGCATTGCCAATGCTGTGGGCATGGCGATGGCCGAACGCAAATTGTCCGATGAATTTGGCAATGATCTGGTCGACCATCACACCTATTGCCTTGCTGGTGATGGATGTCTGATGGAAGGTATCAGTCAGGAAGCCATTACACTTGCCGGCCATTTGAAGCTCAACAAGCTGATCGTTTTCTGGGATGACAACAACATATCGATCGACGGTCCGATCTCGATATCGGACTCGACCGACCAGATCGGTCGGTTTGAATCAGCCAATTGGAATACCATTTCAGTTGACGGTCACGACCACGACGCGATTGCAGGTGCCATCGAATCCGCTCAGGCATCGCAGAAACCAACGCTGATTGCCTGTAAGACCAAGATCGGTTTTGGCGCCCCCAACAAGGCCGGTACCGCCGCTGCCCATGGTGCTCCATTGGGACCAGATGAAATCGCCGGAGCCCGCGCTGCCTTGGAGTGGGACGCTGAACCATTTGAAGTTCCGGAGGATGTGCTCGACAATTGGCGGATAGCTGGATTACGCGGCACCCATACGCGTAAAGACTGGGAACAGCGACTGTCGGATTCCGATGCCAATTTGCGGGGTGAATTCGAGCGTCGACAGCGCGGCGATTTGCCCGCCAAATTTGATGAGAAAATTCAAGAACTGAAAAAAGAAATTGCTGCCGAGCCTCCCAAAAAAGCAACCCGCAAGGCGTCACAGGCGGTGCTTGAAGTGATCAATGGAATATTGAGCGAAACTCTGGGTGGATCGGCTGACCTGACCGGATCCAACAACACCAATACCAGTCAGACCCCGCCAATTACGCCGGATGATTTTTCCGGTCGCTTTGTCCACTGGGGAATTCGTGAACATGCCATGGCTGCTGCGATGAACGGAATTGCCCTGCATGGTGGCCTGATCCCGTATTCCGGCGGTTTCCTGATCTTTTCAGATTATTGCCGCCCGTCGATCCGCCTCGCCGCCTTGATGGGCATTCGCGCCATCCACGTTCTGACCCATGATTCAATTGGTTTGGGCGAAGACGGACCCACTCACCAACCGGTGGAGCACCTGGCTGCCCTGCGCGCCATCCCAAATCTCAAAGTATTCCGCCCCGCCGATGTGACAGAAACGGCTGAATGCTGGCAATTGGCTCTGGAATCTGCCGACGGCCCTTCCGCCATTGCGCTGACGCGTCAGGATCTGGAACCGGTTCGCACGTCATATGAAGGCGAGAACTTATGCGGTCGGGGTGCTTACGAAGCCGCTTCATCTGGAAGTGAAGAAGCGGAAGTCTCGCTGTTCGCCAGCGGTTCGGAAGTGGAAATCGCCATGGCTGCAAAAGCCGCTCTGGATGCGGCCGGTCATGCAACACGGGTCATTTCTGTTCCCTGTTTTGAATTGTTTGAAGCACAAGGCGATGCCTATCGCGCCAGCGTAATTGGCAATTCAGCTGTCAATGTCGGCATTGAGGCGGCCATTCGACAGGGCTGGGACGCAATAATCGGTTCTGATGCAGTATTTGTCGGCATGTCAGGATTTGGTGCATCGGCTCCTTACAAAGAGCTTTATGCCCATTTTGGCATTACCGCTGAGGCCGTTGTAGAGGCTGTCGAGGCGAAATTGTCGACCGCATCTGAATAGAAAATTTACCAGCTCAATTGAGTAACAGTTAGGCAATTCACCAATCTGTCTGAAACCTAAATCGTTTAGTTTTGAACTAAATCGTTTAGGTTCCAAAGCAGGGGTAGACCGTTAGTACTTCTGTGCCTATAGCGCCGCAATAGTCTGAATTTTGGACTGAATGCGAGGTAGGAAATCATGGTCGTGAGAGTTGCCATTAACGGTTTTGGTCGAATTGGTCGTCACACTTTGCGGGCGATCCACGAACTCAACCGCCATGACATAGAAATTGTCGCCATCAACAACTCGGGTGACATCGAAACCCACGCCCATCTGTTGCGATATGACAGTGCGCACGGACCATTTCCTGGAACCATTACCACAACAGAATCAACCATTGACTTCGGCCGCGGTCCTATTCCGTTTCTGGCCGACCGGAACCCGGCCAACCTGCCTTGGAAAGATCTTGACGTTGATATTGTTCTGGAATGTACCGGAGCATTCAACAGCACCGAAAAATCGATGTCGCACATCGAAGCCGGAGCCAAGCGGGTTCTTTTGTCAGGCCCCGGCAAGCCAGCAGACCGAACGATTGTTTATGGTGTCAACGAAAGTGATATTACGACAGATGATCTGGTTGTCTCTGCCGCTTCCTGCACAACCAATTGTCTGGCTCCGGTTTGCGCGGTTCTCGACGACGCCATTGGTATCGAACACGGATTTATGACAACCGTTCATTCCTATACTGGCGATCAGCCAACGCTGGACCGCAATCATAAAGACGTTTACCGGGCCCGCTCGGCGGCGATGTCGATGATCCCGACCTCCACCGGTGCAGCCAAGGCTGTGGCGTTGGTTCTGCCCCAGTTGAAGGGCCGCATCGACGGTTCAGCAGTGCGGGTGCCGACACCAAATGTGTCCTTGATCGATTTGAAGTTCGTCGCCAAGCGCGACACTTCCGCGGAGGAAATCAACGCAGCGATGGAAGCGGCCGCCGGAGAAAAGTTGAGTGGGATTTTGTCTTACGATCCGGCGCCAAAAGTCTCCGTAGATTTCAGCCATGATCCACACTCTTCCTGTTTTGCGCCTGCACAAACGCGGGTGATGAACGGCACCATGGTTCAGGTGATGGCGTGGTATGACAATGAATGGGGTTTTTCCTGCCGCATGACTGATCTCGCCGTTCACATGGGCAAGGTACTCAATCAAAGTTCAATCGCCGCGCAATCGCCGAAATTGAGTCCCACAGATCTTGGACAGGAAAAGCCTAGAGTCGTTCCCGTTTAGGCAGAATTGAGTCCATTTCAGCGTGAATGACTCTAGCCTTGAGCTTGTTTGGCTTTGGGCCTGCGGGTGCGATGGCCTGGATGAACCAGATACAAATCGCCATTTTTACGAACATGAATACCGTCGTCGCGCTCGCGACGCAGTCTGCAGACCTGGTCTGCACGGTCATACCATCGCCAGCTCTTCATATTACCGCTCCTCACGGTTATGAAGGGGGGATATCGTCAAATCGGTGATGTTGAGGGGAATACTCAAACACTCAATTACGCTAGACAACAGGGCGAACTTTCCAGTCACATAAACTCTGCTTAATGAGTAAGCAGAGATGGTTATCATCCTGTTAAAATGGACATGTTGAAATGCAATTTAAGACAATCGACGACCTGCCAGACGTAACCGGCAAGCGGATTTTGGTGCGCGTGGACATCAATGTGCCGATGGATGACGCGCGCGTAACCGACCTGACGCGGATTCAACGAATCAAACCGACAATTACTGAATTGAGCAATCTTGGCGCCAAGGTGATTCTGTTGGCCCATTTCGGCCGGCCCAAGGGACAGGTTGTGCCGCAAATGTCGTTGCATCCGGTCGTGCCTTCCCTGGCAGAAGTTTTTGAAAAGCCGGTAGCGTTTGCAAATGATTGCTGCGGGTCATCGGCGATTGATGCCATCGCCTCTCTGGATAATGGCGACATTTTGCTGTTGGAAAATACCCGCTTTCATCCGTGCGAAGAAAAGAACAATCCACCATTCGGCAAGGAGCTTGCTAATCTCGGCGACATCTATGTCAACGACGCCTTCAGTGCTGCCCACCGGGCCCATGCGTCGACAGTTGGAATTGCAGAACACCTGCCTGCCTATGCCGGGCGCACCATGCAGGCCGAACTTGAAGCATTGCAGAGCGGTCTCGGTGCTCCGGCCCACCCGGTTATCGCTATTGTTGGTGGCGCAAAAATATCGACCAAACTGGATCTGCTGGGAAATCTGGTCAGCCGGGTGGACCATCTGGTCATCGGCGGGGGCATGGCCAATACATTTTTGGCCGCACAGGGCAAGCCTGTCGGCAATAGCCTTTGCGAACACGACCTTGCCGAAACTGCGAGAAGTATTTTGCGGCGGGCGGTTGAAGATGATTGTGAGATCATTCTGCCCAGCGACGTGGTTGTGGCAGAAGCTTTCAAGGCCAATGCGCCAAATCAGGTTATGGGGGCGAATGAAGTATCCGGTGACGGCATGATATTGGATGCGGGCCCAGACACTGTTGCAACAATCTGCGAGCGCATAGCTGCAGCAAAAACTTTGGTCTGGAATGGGCCGTTGGGAGCGTTCGAAATCCCACCATTTGACACGGCGACCGTGCAGGCAGCAAAGGCTGCGGCAAATCAAACGCGCCAAGGTAAACTTGTCTCTGTTGCCGGGGGTGGAGATACGGTGGCCGCGCTCAACCATGCGGGTGTCGCAGATGATTTTACCTATGTGTCCACCGCCGGTGGTGCCTTTCTGGAATGGATGGAAGGCAAAGAACTTCCTGGAGTTGTGGCTTTGTCGCGATAGATTGGGGCATTTCTTGTTGAATTTATGCCAACTCAATCGATTCAATCATCACATCGATATTTCCACAGGCCAGCGACCCTGATACGAACCTTGCAACCAGCACCAACCAGGAGAATGCCTCGATGACCGAGCGGATAGAAGATATTGCACAAGCCATGGTGCAGCCGGGGCAGGGCATATTGGCGGCGGATGAATCCACCGGCACCATAAAAAAGCGTTTTGATTCCATTGAAACGGAAAATACAGAAGATAATCGCCAAGCCTATCGCGAAATGTTGTTCCGTTCGCAAGAAGCAATGAATAACTGCATATCCGGCGTCATCATGTTTGAAGAGACCCTCTATCAAAAAGCTGCCGACGGCACGCCCTTTGTCGATTTGATCAAGGCCGCAGGTGCCGTTCCTGGCATCAAGGTTGATATGGGCGCCCATCCCTTGCCTTCAGCGCCAGGGGAAACCGTGACGGAAGGTCTCGATGGACTGCGCAACCGGCTGGCTAAGTATTACGAGGCCGGGGCCCGTTTTGCAAAATGGCGTGCTGTCATCTCGATTGACGCGGTTCGTCCAACCTATGGCGGCATCAAGGCCAATGCGCATGCTTTGGCTAGATATGCGGCGCTGTGCCAGGAAGCAGGAATCGTGCCAATCGTTGAGCCAGAAGTGCAAATGGATGCTGATCCGGCAGACCATACAATTGAGCGTTGTCACGAGGTCACAAGTGCCGTGCTGCAAACGGTGTTTACGGAATTGCACGACCAGAATGTGAAACTTGAGGGCATGATCCTGAAGCCAAACATGGTGGTGCCTGGTAGTAAATGCTCTACACAAAATTCACCAGAAGAAGTTGCCCACCATACCGTTGCTGTATTGAAAAGAGCTGTACCAGCTGCCGTGCCGGGCATTGCGTTTCTGTCCGGCGGCCAGTCAGTGCTTGAGGCGACCACCAATCTCAACGCAATGAACGCCGCCTACGACACTCCATGGGCGCTGACATATTCCTACGGTCGTGCCTTGCAGGCATCGGCTCTTCAGGCGTGGAAGGGCAACGCAGATAACATTGAAGCTGGAAGCTCCGCTTTCACCCAGAGGGCCAAAATGAACAGCCTGGCCGCCAAAGGTGAATGGAATGAGGGTCTCGAAGCTGGTTGATTTTAACAGGTTCTAGAGATCATCTCCCCAATCCAGCCGCCGTCGCTGCCAGATTTTCTCCCCGATCAGGCAGTCGTAGTCGGAATTGGGAGTTTGATGAAAGCTTGCGTTGAGAATGGGCGCAGTCTCGAATGACGCCAGTTCCTGCACAAGTTTCTGGCGCACCGCTGCTGAAAACTGCTCCCATTCCAAAACCGGAATTACAAATGACGCGGGTCCGCCGATCACGCATTGGCGGTAATATTCGTCCAGATCATCAAGATTGAAGCGGCTGTAATACCCGTCCTTGGTCATCAGTGGCAGTCCGTTGATGACAATGCCTGCAGCGAGAGCCGCAGCACGGGCCTCCAGAACCGGGATGCCCGCATTATTGGGTCCGTCTCCGGAAATATCGATCACCTGGCGCATCGCCGTGAATTTGTTTTCTTCAAAGCTGCGACGGGCATGGTCAATGGCACTGGAAATTGAAGTCCGACGCAGGGACGAATCAAATTTGGCGACCAATTGAGCTGCAACTTGTTCTGCGTCCTGACGGTTTTTCACCAACGTCCAGTCGACAATCACCCTTTGTGATCCATGACCTGCCCATTCGATATAGCGCAACGCGACGCGACCAATCAGTCCCCCTTTTATCGCACCGATGACCTCATCACTAACCAGTGCTTCGGCATAACCGCGCCGCTGAATTTCCAGCTCCCGCGGCGTCATCGAACGGGAAACATCAACCGCGAGCACCAGCTCAACATCGACTTCGGTATCGGCAGCTTTGGCATGACTGGAGCACAGGAAAGCTGCTCCCAATGCCGCAGTCTGGAGTATTTTGAGGACGACCATAGGCCCATGCTGAAATCAGTTGGACTGCTTGTCCAGTAAAAGTCGATTGATTTGTGATCAAATCAATGGCTTTTGGATAGAAATGTTATGCAGCATTCAAACCGCACAAAAGTAGTTGGCCATGAAAGACCTTGAAGGCATTATCGTTGTTGCCATCGAACAGGCGGTGGCAGCACCCTATGCGTCCGGCCGACTTGCCGACGCTGGAGCCCGCGTCATCAAGGTTGAACGTCCCGAAGGTGATTTTGCCCGAGGCTATGACTCTCTGGCAAAAGGCAACAGCGCCTATTTCGTCTGGTTGAACCGCGGCAAGGAAAGCATTGCGTTGGATTTGAAAACGCCTCAGGACCTCGATATTTTGAAGAACATCGTCGCAAAGGCTGACATCGTCATTCAGAATCTGGCTCCGGGTGCGTTGGAGCGCCTTGGTTTGGGATTGGAGGACATGCGTTTGGCCAATCCGGCACTGGTTACCTGCTCAATCTCGGGCTATGGCGAAGAAGGGCCGCGCCGCGATCAGAAAGCCTATGACTTACTGATCCAGGCCGAGAGTGGTTTGTGTGCCATCAATGGCACCCCGGAAGGCCCAGCGCGCGTCGGTGTATCGGTCTGCGATATTGCTGCTGGCATGGCCGCCCACGCCGCCATTCTGCAAGCCCTGTTTGCGCGAAGCCGCACCGGGCAGGGCAGGGCAATTGCTGTATCGCTGTTCCATTCCCTTGCCGACTGGATGAACGTGCCGATGATGCAGCACCGATATGGTGGCAAAACCCCAGGACGCCTTGGTCTTAAACACCCGACTATTGCGCCTTATGGTGTGTTTGAATGTGGCGATTCAAAACCACTATTGATCTCGATTCAAAACGAGCAGGAATGGCAGCGACTCTGCACGGTGCTGAACGATGAAAACCTGCCATCAGAAGTTGGGTTCCGCAACAATTCTGAGCGTGTGGAAAATCGTCACGCGGTTGACGGTTTCGTCGCGTCTGGTTTTGCCCAACTTGATCGAGAATCCATGATCGAACTGCTTCAGAAGGCAAAAATTGCGTTTGGCCGCTTGTCGGATCTAGATGACTTTGTGGCTCATCCCCAGAATAATTGGGTGACGGTTGAAGCGGCTGGAGAAGAAATTGAAATTCTGTCGCCGGCAGCGATTGTTGATGGTGTCAGATCTCGGTTTGGCGCTGTCCCAAAATTGGATCAACATGGTGCGGCCCTGCGCGAGGAATTTGATTGATCGAAACGATCCCGGGGATGACGCGGCTCGAAATTTGTGGTTGCTAAGAAGCCTGTTTGACCGAGCATCATTAATCCATGTCTCCAATTCTCACTTCAATCTTGTCCTGGCTTTGTTTCCCGCTTTATGTCGTCCAGGGCATATATGTTCGCCAGAACTCATTGCGCCTGTCACCCGCAGTGGGCCCGCGGTCTGGTCAGTTTGGCAAAGGCAAACCCGTCATCAAAATTCTGGCGTTGGGAGATTCTTCCGCTGCTGCGGTCGGCATCGACCACACTTTGGGTGCCATCGGACCGCAGATTGCGCGCAAACTGCATGAGAAATCAGGCAATACAGTCAGTTGGCATATTTCCGGGCACAACAGTGCCGTGGCTGGAGAAATAAGGGACCATGTTGTGCCAAATCTACCGACAGCAGATTATACACATATCATCATCATGCTCGGCACCAATGACATGAAAAACTGGCATACGGTGAAACGCTGGAAGAAAGAATTTGGAACATTGCTCTATTCGGTCAGGACACGTTACCCCGAGGCGAAGCTGTTCTGGCATCAAGCGATCGACATGCGCAAAGTGCCAGCTTTGCCTTCAGCGTTGGGATATATATTGAACCTGCGTGCGGGTTTGCTCAACCGAAAGGGAGCTCAACTGTGTGTCGAAAGGGGCGCGGTCTGCGTGCCTCCGCTCCAGGATGTACGGCCTGAAGGCTATTGCCGTGACGGGTTTCACGCCAGTGAACTGGGTTACGACGCCTGGGCCGATCATATGATTGAGCATTTCGATTATGAGCCTCGCACCAGTCCTGCTGCCGCGCCGTTTATTTGAACAATCCGCTCTGTGTGACGCCATATCCAACCAATGCCTGATAGACTCAAGCCTGCCCTGCCTGTTAGATCAGCCCAATTGGCTAAGGTTTTGATTTGGAGGTTTTACCATGGGTGCATATGCCGACATCTATCAGGGTTGGAAGAATGATCCTGAAGCATTTTGGATGGGTGCTGCTGAGGCAATTGACTGGTCAAAAAAGCCCAGCAAAGCATATTTTCCTGATGAGGGCCCTTATGGTCACTGGTTTGCCGATGGGCTGTGCAACACCTGCTACAATGCCGTTGACCGTCATGTCGAAGCGGGTCGGGCTGACCAGAACGCCTTAATCTACGACAGCCCGATTACCGGCAGTCAGCGCAGCTACACTTATGGACAGCTAAAGGCCGAGGTTGAGGCACTTGCTGCGGTCTTGTTGGATCGCGGTGTGACCAAGGGAGACCGAGTCATTATTTATATGCCGATGGTTCCGGAAGCTGCCTTTGCAATGTTGGCCTGTGCCCGAATTGGTGCGGTCCATTCAGTGGTGTTCGGAGGTTTTGCTGCCAAGGAACTAGCCACACGCATCGACGATTGTGCGGCCAAATGCATTATTTCAGCTTCCTGTGGAATCGAACCGGGCAGGGTAATTGCCTATAAGCCGCTTCTTGACCAAGCCATCGAACTATCTTCCAACAAACCTGAATCCACAGTCAATTTGCAACGAGACGAACTCAGCTGCGAAAGAATTGAAGGGCGTGATTTTGACTATACCGGTGAGGTCGCCCGGCATCGCGAGGCCGGAACTGAAGTCTCCTGTGTCGACCTCAAGTCAACTGATCCTCTCTACATCCTTTATACATCCGGCACGACGGGCCAGCCGAAAGGCGTGGTCCGTGACAATGGCGGTCATATGGTTGCGCTGCAATGGACAATGAAAAACATCTACGGTGTTGATCCGGGGGAGGTTTTCTGGGCAGCTTCAGACGTAGGATGGGTCGTTGGCCACTCCTACATCGTCTACGCCCCGCTGATTGCCGGTAACACAACCATATTGTTTGAAGGCAAGCCCGTGGGCACTCCAGACGCTGGAACGTTCTGGCGTGTTATAGCCGATCATAAAGTAGCGGTGCTATTCACCGCGCCAACCGCCTTTAGGGCCATCAAAAAGGAAGATCCTGAAGGCGCGCTGATCGATGATTATGATGTCAGCCAATTCCGGATGCTTTTTCTTGCCGGCGAACGCGCTGACCCGGACACTATCCATTGGGCCGAGCGGGTGCTGAAAACCCCGGTTATCGATCATTGGTGGCAGACTGAAACCGGTTGGACGATTGCAGGAAACCCAACTGGCATTGAATTGATGCCCATCAAATACGGATCACCGACTGTGGCCATGCCCGGCTATGACATTCAGGTATTGAGCGATGAGGGCGAAGAAATGTCGCACGGAGAACTCGGCAATGTCGTCGTCAAATTGCCGTTGCCGCCGAGTTGCTTCCCAACTTTGTGGAACGCCGAGGCGCGCATGCGCGAAGCTTATCTCGACGAGTTTCCCGGCTATTACAAAACGGCTGATGCGGGGATCATGGATGAAGATGGTTATTTGTTCATCATGGCGCGCACCGATGACATCATCAACGTGGCTGGCCATCGCCTGTCGACGGGTGGGATGGAAGAGGTTATTGCCGAACACCCCGATGTTGCAGAATGCGCAGTGATTGGGATCACCGACAAGTTAAAAGGGCAATTGCCCGCTGGCTTCCTAATCCTCAACGCGGGGGTGGATCGGCCAATTCCAGAAATTCAATCGGAAGTCGTGAAACTTGTGCGTGAAAAAATTGGACCGGTTGCCGCGTTCAAGATTGCCGTTCCGGTTGCCCGGTTGCCGAAAACCCGATCGGGGAAAATTCTGCGCGCGACGATGCAGAAGGTTGTTGATGGCGAGCAGTTTGAGGCTCCGGCCACCATCGATGACCCGGCTATTCTGGATGAAATCAGAGCCAGTTGGAAGGAGCATGCAGGTTGAATTAGGCCTGCTTGTTCTTGGCCAGGAGGATCGAATGATAACCACATTCAGGGTCCTGCGCCTGAAATTCGATTTCGCTGAACCCGGTCTGCGACAACACCGTATGATATTCGGTTGGATCAAGGCTGGCGTGATAAACCTTCTCACCGGCCACCGTTCCAGTGACTTCGCCAGGAACATCGCCAATGGTGAGCATCATATTGCCACCAGCTTCAACTGAATTGGCAAGCATCGGCAGCGCCTTGCGCTGCTCATCCGGGGACAGGTGAAAAAAGCCATTCCAGCTGATAACACCGTTGAACTTTCGACCGTCGATTGGCTGTTGCAGGTCTTGAACCAACCACGTGTGGTCGGGGAAACGCCGTTCAGCAATTTCAATCATCGCGGCTGCGTAATCGACACCAACCAATTTGAACCCCTGTTGAATCAGATATGCAGCGATTGGTTCCCCGCTGCCACAGCCCAGATCAAGGATGTTTCCGCTTTCCGGCAGGTCGGCAAGAAATCGATCAAGCCATGACTTCTCCATAAGAGACCGGGAGCGCTCCTTATCGAAGTCGCGCGCCCGGTTGTGATAGACCGACTGAGTTTGTTTTCTGATCGATTGCATTTTTCGGATCATTACGTCGATGGGGCTGCCGTGTTCAATGTGAACGTACTAGTGACTGTGTTTCATCTTCAGTGTTTCGGCAATTGATTTGACCTTGAAGGTAAACTCTTTCTCCCCGGCCTTTTCAAAAATCAGTGTCGCCTTGTGCTCTTCGCCTTCCTTGAGCGCGGTATTCAGTTTCATGAACATGAGATGATTTCCGCCGGGCTTCAGCTTAATCGTAGCTCCGGCCGGAATAGAAACGCCATTTTCCAACGGCTTCATCTTCATCACCTGATTTTCCATCTTCATTTCATGGAGCTCAAGTTTTCCGGCAAATTCAGCCGCGCCCCCCACCAAACGGTCGGCAGAGTTGCCGGTATTGGTGATGCTGATATATCCGGCTCCAACGTTGGCGCCAGGTGCCGTTGCGCGGAGTATTGGGTGCATTATTTTTAACTCGCCCAGCATGATGCCGTCAGCTAGAGCAGTAGTGGCCATTACGGCAAAGAGGGCAGCGCCCACAAATAAGTTTTTAGGCATGTTTACATCCTGAAAGTATCGGCATTTCTATAATGCCGAATAAATTTGACTATGCGGTGATCAAAGTCAGGAAACAGGCGGAGCACGGGCTGGATTGGCAGCTAATTCACGCCAATCATCAAACCCCGACATTCGATTAGCAGACAATCCACCGGCACCAACAGGAACCACGAAATCATTATCTGGACCGGCTATCGCATGCGGGATTGATTGTGATTGCAGACACGCATCGCAATGATCATCGGCGCTGCTCAAAGGTTCACCGTTGCCAAAGCAAATTACAGGTAAGGAACCATCAGGCAGAGCAAATGCCGCCAGACCCAGCGTCGGTGTGATTTGCAATTGAGCGGCGCCTGCCGGATTGGCCGACACAAAGGCAAACGCAATTAACAGACATATTGTCCGTAACAGCGGCAAATCTTCGTTAAAGGCTTTTAACACCGCGACCGGTCCCTGTTTGCGATCTACTGATCGAATGCCCCGGTTAGCGGTTCAAGTCCACCCAATTGTGGTTCAATTAGCGGTTAAAAGTTCAAAAATGGCCATTTGCCATGAAAGCGCCAGCCTCACGCCTGCTCGGCAGCAGCCTGCAATGCGCGGATGCGCTCGGCAAGATTGGTGGGCAATTTGGCGTCGTCGTCGGCCTTGGCAGACCGTTTGCCTCGGGCCGTTGTCTTTTTGCCAATGGCATTGTTAATCGGGGAATCCGGTCCTTCGAGTGACGCAGTCATCGCAGTGACTTGAGCGGCAAGATCATTGATGCGTTCCCGCATAACCGCGTTTTCGCGGCGCTCGACCTGCCAGTCTTCACCATTTGATAGTAGCATTGAGTTGAGTTCTACCTTCAGGGCGTCCCGATCGACTTCTGCCGCTTTCAACTGGTCTTTCAACTCCTGCCGTTCCGATTCAAAAGTTGCAATGGCGTTCTCGACATTTTCACCGGAGGCATCTTTTAGCAACGCCTCCATGCGCAAGGTCGTTTGAGCAACTTCCGCTTCCAGCTCAAAGCATTTTGCCTGCAGCTTGTCGTTTTGATTTTGCAAGGTCAGCAGTTGGCTACCGGAATCACCTGACTTGCTGCGCAGGCGGGCAAGGTCTGCATCGCGACGTTCAACCCGGCTTTCCATGTCTGCAAAAGAAGCCTGCATGCGCTCAAGTTTTTTGTTGAGGTTTTCAAGCTTGCTGCGATCTTTCGACAGGGCCGTTTCAGAGGCTTTTAGTTCTTTACGAAGTTTGGCGTTTTCTGCAGCTTCATCCTTGCCGACCTGCTTGGCCAGACGGGCTTCGTCTTCAACGATGTCCATGCGGCTTTCGCGTGCAACCATTTGTACTTTCTTGCTGTCAAAATCCTCAACAGCGGAGCGGAATTTGCGCTCCAATTCTTCATAGGCAAATGCTTTTTCTTCGAGTTTGAGTTCAACTGCCGCCAGGTCGGTGGAAGTGGAATTCAACTGGCTTTCCTGCTCTTTCGATTCGCTGCGCAATTCACTGGACTGAGCTTCCAGTTCCGTGATGCGTTGAGATTTCTCGCTGTGAAGATCTTCCAGCGAAAGCAGTTCGTCGCGTTTTTTGTTGATTTCAATCAGTTGTTCTGCCGCGCGTTCTTTCAAAGTCTCCAGATTGACTTCAAGCCGACGGGTGCTCATCGCAAACTCGGCGCGTAGTTGATCCTTATCTGCCTGAATCTCGTTCAGGGTCAGCGGCACCGAGCTTTCAATGCGATTGCGCGTCAGTACTACGGCACGCCGCCAGATTGCCGGGGCAACCATCAAAGCCAGCAGTGCTGAACATAAAAATCCAAGTGTAAAAAACAGACCACTTTCAAGCACGGTGTATCATGTCCTCGTTGTTACCGCATAGGTTCGCAACCTCCGGCAGGTTCCGCTGAAGGTTACAAAAAAAGCCTGCCACAATGTGCAGGCTTTTCCCACTGTTTTGCGCGTTTAACGTAAACAGAATCGTTGACATTTTAACGTTTCGGTTAAAATGGATTCCACGTTGGATATTCGCGCAGCTTCAAATAGCCGACATTAACACCCAATCTGGCCCCAACTCCGGTGCGGACCGGAACCAAAATAGTGTCGCCATTTTTCAGTACCGTCATACCCAGGCCACCGACAAAATAGGCTGAACCGGAAACGCCGATAAAGCGACGGTAGATCTTTTGAGTATCGGTCAGATTATAGACCAACATCATTGTGCGATTTCCGTCACCACCGAAATCCCAGCCGACCGAAGGTCCCTGCCAGAAGACCGGATGATCACCGGCATTTTTGGTGAACAGTTTGCCTTCGCCATAGCGCAGACCCGCAACCAATGCACCGGAGGCTTCTTCACCAAGCACATATCCGTTTGGTAGGCCATATTCTTCCACAGCTCTTTCGACAACTGTTGCCAGTCCGCTGGAAGCGGCGCCGAAGAACTGATGCCCTGCATCGACCAATTCGTTGCTGGCATAGCGCTGGCTATCGCGGGCGAAGGCCTGCATTGTTGATGCCGGTGCAAGCAACGGCGCCACAAATGAAGCGGCAACCGCAATGCACGCAGCCATGGCAATGCCGCGCATGTCGAGTTTAAGATTTTGAGACTTGAAGAGTTTCATCTCATTTGTTCCTTCACGGTTTGACGCGAATTCTTGGGGGATTCGTGAATCTGTTTCCAATAGTCATGAAACGGAATTGCGACCGTTTCTGGGAATTACCAACAATTTGAATCAAAAGGTTTGCGATAGGGTAAACAAATGCTTGACCGGGCACGATTGGCGGTGATTAAGCGCAATTTGCCGCGTTTGGCAGCGTACAACGGCGGATTTTCGGTTTTCGAGACAAACGATATTCCTGCGGGCTTTTCAGGATTCGCCTGTTTGTGTATCGAAAGAAGGGGCTGCGGAAGTATTGATTCGTTTTGATTCTTCCTATTGAGATAAAATCACAGGGATTAACATGCCAGAACTTCCAACACTTTCCACGCTGGACCTTGCCGCACTTCTGGCCAGCCGTGTGTGTCACGATATCATTTCGCCAGTGGGCGCCTTGGCCAATGGTCTGGAAGTTCTGGAAGAGGACCAGGGTGAGGAAATGCGCCAGTTCGCCATGGAACTGATCACCAAAAGTGCCAAATCCGCCTCTGCAAAGTTGAAATTTTCCCGACTCGCATTCGGTGCTTCCGGTTCGGCCGGAGCTTCAATCGATACTGGTGAGGCCGAAGAAGTGGTTGGTCTGTTCATGGATGGCGAAAAAGCAGACTATACCTGGCACGGCGCAAGATCGCTGGTTCCCAAGAACCGGGTTAAATTGCTGCTGAATCTGGTGCTGACGTCGCTTGGCGCAATCCCACGTGGCGGAACAGTTGCTGTGACCATTAATGGAGAAGGTGACGACGCTACTTTTTCCCTGCGTTGCTCCGGGCCAAAAGCCCGTGTACCGGGGGAATTTCTCGATATGTTAAATGGAACGCTGGAGGGCGAAATGTCTGCCCACGCCATTCAGCCCTATTATGCCATACTGTTGGCCAAGGATTCCGGACTTAGCCTCAGCGCCACGGTGGACGGTGAAGACGTGGTTCTCGCTGCACAATAATTTGCCATTGGTTCAATTACCGCCATACTGCCCCTAACTGGGAGCAGGGGTAATTGATATGGCACAGACATATGCACAAATGGAGCACCACGAAATTTCCAATGCCGATGATGTGACAGCTGAGGAAGCGCTCCAAATTCTCAATGATCAACCCAATTCGCTATTGGTGGACGTGCGGGACGAATCCGAAGTCGATGCTACCGGAATGGGTGTGGGTGCCTTTCACGCGCCGGGCCGCTCTGTTGCCTGGTTGGCCGATCTGGAGAGTGAATACAGATCACACCGACTTCAGGACCGGTCGATACGGATATTGACGACCTGCGGTGGATCGCCCTGTTTCAGGGGGGCATCGGCAGCAAATGTGTTGACCGCAATGGGATTTGCCAATGTCAGTTTTGTCGAAGGCGGTATGAAGGCACTTATATCCGCCGGAATAGCGACAGGCCCTCGATCTGTGTAAAATCAAAATTCTATGACATCGCCTGCTGCAAGCTTAGGCATGGCGAACGCCGCATGAAACTTTGCCAGATATTCAAATTCCACACAGTGCATTGGCAGAATAACCTCGACCTTTTCATCGCGAAACCATTGTATCGTTTCATCAACCGGTGGTGCCTCCGCCTTCATCATGTGAAAGCCACCGATTACGGCGTGTAAGTGCTGGCCGGTCACGTCACGGGCTCTGGCGGCAATGTTGCAGATGCCTGCATGGGAACAACCGGCAATGACGACTGCACCTTTGTCGGTTTTAAAAGCAATTGCCGTATCGTCTTCCATTGGATCATCGAAGCACACGCCCTTTTCAAAAGGTGTCACGCGAGGAATTTCACCAAGGAAAAACGCACCGTCATAAAATTCCAACGGATCTCGTGTGGTTTCGACAATAAAGTCCCTGTTCAGCGTCGCCCGGATGTCACGGTAATCCTGCATCGCTTCCGGGTCGTCTGAATCATAGGATTCGGTAAGGACCCTTGGATGACAGATTACCCGTTTGGGTTGATCAAATTGATGCGAAAGCAGACCCCGTGTATGACCGTCATGGAAGTGGGACAAAGCCACGATATCCACGTCGTTGAGATTGATTCCAGCGATTTTTGCATTGCGCTGCCAGACGTCTGAATAACCTGTATCGTAAAGGATCTTGTGTTGATCGTATTCGATAAAAGCCGAAAATCCCCACTCGGCCTGCCAAACAAGCCAACTTGCCGAATTTTCACATAGCAATCTTATTTTCATGCATTGCTAGGGTAGGGACTGAAACTCCGGTGTCAACGCGACATGCTTATCGACACCCGGCGTTGCAGCATCAATGTAGGCGAAATCCCGTCGGGATTGCCCCGTTGTAAAGGCCTTGGCGAGCCGGTTTTGACATCCCTGGGCCGGCAGATAAACAGCATTACCGCCAAATTTGAGCCTAATTCTGGCGCCAACCTCCTGTTTAAATTGCAGCTTAACCTCCTGTTAACGTTAAAAATCTCGGTTAAAAAACACAGTTAATTCACCTTTAACCAAATTCGCTCATGCTGGTCTCCGAAATTCATGGGTTCCCGCGTTGTGGTGGGATTGTTTAGTAGGAAGGATGTTGCAATGAGCAGCACTAAGAAACTGATGGCAATGGTGCCTGCTGCGATGTTAGCGGCTGCTGTTGTCCATACCGGCACGGCGACTGCCGCCGATTTGCTGATAGATCCTCCGGTTGTGGAAGCACCGGAAATCGTAACTTATGCGTCTGGCGGTTGGTACCTTCGCGGTGACATCACCTATGACTTCCATGAGATTGATGGCGCTCACTACTCCAATGGTTGGGGCAATACATCATTTGCCACCACGGAAGCCGACGATAGTTTTGATCTCGGAATTGGTATCGGTTACCAGATCAACGAGAACTTTCGCGTTGATCTGACCGGAGAATATGTCTTCGAGGCAGATTTCAACGGAACCACTCAGGGATATTGTGATTACGGCGCATTCCTGGCCGGCGATCTCAACTGTTCGTCCGTTGATTCATCCAGCTTTGATGCCTTTAAGCTTCTCGGTAACGCCTATGTCGATCTCGGAAACTTCAGTGACTTCACACCATATGTCGGTGCCGGTCTCGGTGGTGCATATGTCCGTTGGGACGATACAACCAGCGAAAACACCTGTACCTTCAGCGGCATTGTAGCTTGTCCTGGCGGCATCCCAGCCACCACAACAACCACCGCGACGCAGGGTGGAACAGAATCCTGGCGCTTTGCCTGGGCCCTGCATGCCGGTTTTTCATATGACGTTGCACATAACACCAAACTCGACTTTGGCTATACCTATAGCCGCATCGAAGGTGGCGACATGTTTGAATGGGCAGGTGCCGGTGGCACCCAGGGATATGACGAAGGCATTGATAGCCACGTTATCCGCGCCGGTATTCGTTACCAGATCTGGTAGGCCCCGGATCACAGCCCGACCGGGTTGAACCTTGAATTTGTTGGGGGCGCAAATATTGCCCCCAACCACCACCCAGAAATCCAGCTCCATCGGATTCGGTGTAATTTACCCGACCTTTGATCGTACCGTGTAGTAGGGGAGTTGCTGTGATGACAACATCCAGCCTGAAACTAACTTCGATTGCCGTAACAATTGCCCTGATGGGCCAAGTTGCAGGCGCGATGACAGTTCCTGAGAATGCCTCTGCCGCCGATATGTTGGCTGATGATACCTACGATTATACCGAAGTTGAATTTGGCACCGGATGGTATCTGCGCGGCGATATTGGTGCAGGCATGTCAGAAGTCAGCGTCGAAGCCAATTTTATCTCTGGGGACGCAGACCTGGGCACCCCCATCTCCATAGGGGTGGCTGCCGGATACACGTTTGCTGAAGGCTTGCGGGCAGAAGTCGGTTTAAATCATTTCAACAACCTCGCTTTCGCCTCCCGCACTTTTTATGCCGATTGTGGCCTAGAAGATCATGATGGAGACGGAAGTCCGGTAGACATTCCCGATGGTTTCGGTGGATTTACCGCAACTGCCCCGGTTCCGGTAACGGGAACGTGCTATTCATCCGCCAATGCGCAGGTCAACGCGTCGTCTCTGATGGCAAATGTCTATGCCGATCTTGGAACTTATTGGGGCATTCGGCCCTATGTGGGTGCCGGCTTAGGCGCCGCATATGTTTCCTGGAACGATTTCACGATTTCCGATTATTGCGATGGAAGCCAGTCCACCGACTGCGGCGCTGGCGGTGGAGTTGGATTGAACACCCGTTATCAGGGTACTTATACAACCGAAAACTCCTGGACACTTGCCGCAAATGCAATGCTGGGCGTTTCCTATGAATTGAGCCGTGGTCTGAACCTGGATGTAGGCTATCGCTACACCTATCTCGGTGAAGCGGGTGTCGCTCGGGCAGCAGACAATTCAGGAATATTTTCAGACCTGACCGTCGGCAATACGCATATTCACGAAGTGCGCATGGGGTTGCGTTACGAAATCTGGTAGGACTCCCGTCAAGTTGACCAGAAACCCAAAAGGCCGGAACTGAGTTTCGGCCTTTTGCTATTTCAGGTCTACCTATTCGTCGCTTAATATTACCGACATCAAGTTTGTCAAATGCGTCATTTTCCGGTTGACGCCATGCGCGCCATTCAATAAAGCCAGCGGCGGGACACCTCTCCCCAACGAGAGGCTTGCTATCTGGAAGGATAGAATATGACAGCAAGACTTAACGTCGCGGCGCCACAGGTGCGTCCGCAAAACCCCCGCTTTTCATCTGGCCCCTGTGCCAAGCGCCCTGGTTGGGAATTGGCCGCCTTGAGTGATGCCTGGCTCGGTCGATCGCACCGGGCAGCGCAAGGAAAAGCCAAATTACAAAAAGCAATTGATCTGACCCGTGCGGTCCTGCAGGTGCCGGACGATTATCGTATTGGTATCGTGCCAGCATCCGATACAGGCGCGTTTGAAATGGCCATGTGGTCGTTGTTGGGTGCACGGCCAGTCACCATGCTGGCCTGGGAAAGCTTTGGCTCCGGCTGGGTTACGGATGTGGTCAAACAGTTGCAACTGAAAGATGCCATCAGCCTGAGCGCCGAATATGGCCAATTGCCTGACCTTGAAAAGATCGATTTCGCTGGCGATGTCTGTTTTGCCTGGAATGGCACAACCTCCGGTGTTCGCGTGCCGGATGGCGACTTCATTCCTGCCGATCGCCAGGGGTTGACCCTGTGTGATGCGACTTCTGCGGCGTTCGCACAGGATCTGCCATTCGATAAACTCGATGTCACAACCTTTTCATGGCAAAAGGTTTTGGGTGGCGAGGGTGGCCATGGGGTGATAATCCTTTCTCCCCGTGCGGTAGAACGCCTTGAAAACTATACACCTTCCTGGCCACTGCCAAAAATCTTCCGCCTGACCAAGGGGGGCAAATTGATTGAAGGCATTTTCTCCGGTGCCACAATCAATACCCCTTCGATGCTTTGTGTCGAAGACTATATCGATGCTCTCAACTGGGGGCAGTCGCTCGGTGGCCTGGATGCATTGCGGGCTCGGGCAGACGCCAATTTCGCCGTGTTGGCAAATTGGGTATCCCAGACACCGTGGATCGATTTTCTGGCAGAAACACCGCAGACCCGATCAAACACGTCTGTCTGTTTAAAAATTGTTGATGCAGACATTGCCTCGCAAGACGATGCCGAGCAAAACGCTTTCGTAAAGCGGTTGACAAAACTGCTGGACGACGAGGCTGTGGCGTTCGACATTGGCGGCTATCGAGACGCACCTCCCGGTCTAAGGATCTGGACCGGCGCCACCGTTGAGGTTTCTGATCTGAAAGCGCTTACCCTCTGGCTCGACTGGGCATTTACCACCGCCAAATCTGCTTGATTTCCTGCATCCCAGCAGGCCCATCGATGGGCTGATCGGTGGCCTGCTGTTTTTGAAAGATATACCAATGACCAATACAAAACCCCGCGTACTCGTATCAGATGCCTTGTCACCGACGGCAGTTCAGATTTTCAGGGATAATGGATGCGACGTCGATTTTGAACCTGATCTCGGCAAGGACAAGGACGCTTTGCTTGCCAAAATTGCCGACTATGATGGATTGGCGATCCGCTCCGCCACCAAAGCAACCGAGAAACTCATCGACGCAGCCACTAATCTGAAAGTGATCGGACGCGCCGGTATTGGCGTCGATAATGTTGATCTCAAAGCCGCCTCCCGTCGCGGCATCATTGTCATGAATACACCGTTCGGCAATTCCATCACAACCGCTGAACATGCCATGTCCATGATGATGGCCGTAGCGCGCCAGATACCTTCTGCTGATGCCTCCACACAGGCGGGGAAATGGGAAAAATCGAAATTCATGGGGGTTGAACTCACCGGCAAGACACTGGGCCTGATTGGGGCTGGCAATATTGGCTCAATCGTTGCCAGCCGTGCCATCGGAATGATGATGCGGGTTATCGCCTATGACCCGTTCCTTTCACAGGAAAGGGCGCAGGAACTGGGTGTCGAAAAGGTTGAATTGGACGAATTGCTGCCGCGTGCCGACTTCATCACCCTGCATACGCCACTGACCGACAAAACACGTAATATTATTGACGCTGCCGCCATTGGCAAAATGAAAGACGGGGTGCGCATTGTAAATTGCGCCCGTGGTGGTCTGATCGTCGAGGCTGATTTGGCCGACGCCATAAATGCCGGCAAAGTGGCCGGTGCCGGTATCGACGTATTTGAAGTGGAGCCGGCTAAGGACAGTGTGTTGTTTGGCCTGCCAAATGTCGTCTGCACGCCACATCTGGGTGCTGCCACATCTGAGGCCCAGGAAAATGTAGCACTTCAGGTTGCCGAGCAGATGTCGGCATATCTGACACGCGGTGCTGTTACCAACGCTCTAAACATGCCGTCAATTTCGGCCGAAGAAGCGCCGCGCCTCACCCCGTTTGTAAAACTCGCTGATACATTGGGCAGTTTTGTCGGCCAGGTCACCGATGCACCGGTCAAAAAGGTTGAAATACTTTATGATGGCCACGTTGCTTCGATGAACACGAAGGCGCTTTCAAGTGCCGTGCTGGCCGGTTTGTTGCGGGCACAGGTTTCTGAAGTCAATATGGTTTCGGCGCCGATTATGGCTAGTGAACGGGGCATTCAACTGCTGGAAATGACGCGTGAAAAGTCCGGTGTATTTGAGGGGTATGTTCAACTCAACGTCGTCGCTGACGGTCTGACGCGCTCCATCGCCGGTACGGTTTTCTCAGACGGCAAGCCTCGATTCATCCAGATCAAGGGCATCAACATGGAGGCGGAGGCCGGGGCTCACATGCTCTATACAACCAACCGCGATGTGCCCGGCATTATCGGTAGATTGGGTGGAATGTTCGGCGACGAAGGGCTGAACATTGCAAATTTTTACCTCGGCCGAAACCACGAGGGGGGTGACGCAATCGCACTTGTCGAACTGGATCAGCCAGTTACAGCGGAATTTTTGAAAAAGCTCCAGGACACACCAGAAATCGATTCTGCCAAACCACTTGAATTTGCCATTTAGGTTTTGTTCGAAACTGGTGGTTGCGCGGTGGAACGGGTCGCCGATTTCCGCTGCGCAATCATGATGCCGCCAACCACAAGCACACATGCCACCGCATGGAACAGGTATAATTTTTCACCCAACATGATGATTGCCAGTAGGGCCCCAAATACCGGGACCAGGTTGATATACAAGCCCGCTATATTGGCCCCCAACGTCTCCACTCCTTTGATGAATAATCCCTGCGCCACAAGAGACGAAACAATCCCCGCGAACAAAATGGCTGATATTCCCTGCCAGGTCATCGAGATTTGATGATGACCGGCCTGAAATTCAACCAGGGCACCAATAGTTGAAAATATCAACGCGCCGGTCACAAGACAGGCTAGAAAACTTTGCCAGTTCATGTCGGGCTTTGACCGCAGTGCGACGGAATAGCCGCCGTAGAAAATCGCGGCAAAAAACACGTAAACATCGCCGATATTAATGCCGGAACCTTCTCCGGAAAACAGGTTGAGTGGTTGACCGGAACTGACAGTAATTACCACCCCCAGCAAAGTGAGAATGAAACCGGCGATCTGCAACCATGTAACCCCGGTTCGATAGATTGCATAACTGAGGACAAATATCACCAATGGCATGGCGCCTTGTTCAAGCGTCACGTTGATGGCGGAAATGTGCTGCAGGGCGGAATAAAGGCAGTAATTGAACCCGGTATATCCAAGTCCCCCCATTAGCAGCAGATACAGCCAGTTTTTTCGGATAATGTCCCAGTCTTCGCGAATCTGTCGATGTGCGATGAAGCCAATAATCAACAGCGCGACAGCCCACCGGCTCACGGTCAGCATCATGGGTGAAACGTGGCCAACGGCGAATTTTCCGGCAATCGCGTTTCCGCTCCAGATTAATGCCGTCAAGGCGAGCAACAGATGTGGATTGCGGATGAGAGACAAACGTCAACTTCCAGTTCAAACAGGCGCCAGCCATATCACACTAAGGCCACCCAACAAGACCATAAGTTTGAGCCAGGGTGCGGGCATCGCTGTTTCGCGCGCAATCGAATGGTTTTATCAAGAGTTGAACAGTCGAAACTGTTCTCAAGTTTCATTGGTCAAAATCTGGGGCTTGTCACGCTGGATTTGCAAGGCCAGCGTTTGTTCAGCACGCCAAGGAGTTTGATATGGACGATATAATCCGCTCATTCGTTGTGAATACGAAGAGATACCTGCGCAGTAAGCAGGACGTTGAGGCAGCTTTCAATTCTGTTCGCAATCAGATTTTGAAAGACGTTGAAGTGATCCGCGACAACGCAGAAAATGCCCGACCCAATGTGCCTGAAATTGACTATCGAGCCATCCAGTCTGGCAGCGTCGATGATGAGTTGATAGCGGCGATCAAGAAAGCCGGTACTGCCATCGTCCGCGGTGTTTTTCCCGAGTCTCAGGCGGAGGAGTGGAATGCAGAACTTGGTGAATATATCGATGCCAATGATTACCTGACCAAGGCCGAAGAAAAAGCCGGATTGGATAAATATTTCAGTTCTTTGAAGGCCGGCAGGCCCCAGATCTATGGGCTGTACTGGTCAAAACCGCAGGTCATGGCGCGACAAGCTGACAGCATGGCTCAGACAAAACGATTTCTAAATTCGCTTTGGGATGTCAGCGGGCCGATGGGCAATGAGTTCGACCCCGACAATGATTATGCCTATGCCGACCGCACCCGACGTCGCCAGCCGGGCGACACGACGCTTGGTTTGTCTCCTCATATGGATTCCGGTTCCTATGAACGCTGGCTTGATCCTGCCTATCAGCGTATTTATGGATCCATTTTCGAGGGCGACTGGCAAAATTATGATCCCTGGAAAGCGACATTCAGAACACAGACGCGGGAATATTCCTCACCGGCCGTGTGTTCCATGTTCAGAACTTTTCAGGGGTGGACCTGTCTGACAACTCAGGGACCTGATGATGGCACTTTGAGCCTCATTCCGATCTCCAGGGGCATTGCGTATTTTCTGCTTCGGGCGTTGCAGGACGATATCGCGGAAGACGATTTGTGTGGCGCTGTACCGGGCCGCGCCCTGTCGGCTGATCCCAAACTGCATGCAGACATTATGGGGGGATTGGTTTCCATTCCGACCGTCGAACCGGGCGATACGGTCTGGTGGCATCCTGATGTGGTGCACTCGGTCGCGGATGAACATGCCGGCAAGGATTATGCAAATGTGATTTATATCGGCGTTTCACCCCGTTGCGGCAAGAATGAAGCCTATGTTCGCAAACAGGCGGCCAAATTTTTGGCCGGCGAAAGTGCGCCAGACTTTGCTGCAGAAGATTATGAAGTGGATTTTCGGGGACGCGCGACGATTGATGATCTGACGGATCTGGGCAAAGCCCAGATGGGTTTGTGAGGATGTTGCTGCGATGATCAGACATTGTGTATTCATAAATTTCGAAGATGACGTGACCGAAGTTCATAAAGGTGAACTTTTCAGCAATATCGAGGCCCTGCGGGCGCATCTGCCCGGTATTCTGGCGGTCCATATTGGCACCAATGTCAGCCCGGAGGGCATGGACAAGGGATTTTCCGACGGCTTCATGGTTGATTTTTTGGATGCCGCTGCCCGAGACACCTACCTGGCAGATGCTGACCACGCCAAAGCCGGTGCCGGGTTGGTTGCCGCTGCAAAACAGGGGGTGGCCGGCATATTTGTATATGACATTGAACTGCCAGACTGAGGCTCAGAAATTAGGGTGACAAATTGGTGCCGAAGTGTCCGATTTGGCCGTCTGGGCTCGCCAAATTGCATATCTGTATTGGACGACGCCAATTAAACCGCAATTGCCCTTGACCTTCTCCGCCCGGTGGCGGAAATCAAACCGTAAGCAGCGCCAAATGATGAAGGTACTAAAATCATGGCTAATGTGGTTGTTGTTGGATCCCAATGGGGAGACGAAGGAAAAGGTAAGATTGTTGACTGGTTGTCCGAACGGGCAGATCTGGTTGTTCGGTTTCAAGGTGGGCACAATGCCGGGCACACTTTGGTTATTGACGGGGTTAGCTACAAATTAAGCCTCCTGCCGTCGGGTGTCGTACGTCCGGGAAAAATGGGCGTAATCGGCAATGGTGTGGTGATTGATCCGCATGCACTGGTTGCGGAAATTGGACGTCTGGGAGAACAGGGCGTTTCGATTTCGCCACAAAATCTGCGAATTGCAGACAATGCCACTTTGATTTTGTCACTGCATCGCGAATTGGATGGCCTGCGCGAGGATGCTGCAAGATCAGGAACCAAGATAGGGACCACCCGCCGCGGAATTGGTCCTGCCTATGAGGACAAGGTCGGGCGGCGCGCGATTCGGGT
Organism: Hyphomicrobiales bacterium; assembly: GCA_011087605.1. Taxonomy (GTDB): domain Bacteria; phylum Pseudomonadota; class Alphaproteobacteria; order Rhizobiales; family Rhizobiaceae; genus Pseudahrensia. The sequence goes on along the minus strand of JAALLE010000004.1, from coordinate 13,647 downwards.
GATGGACCTGTCTAATCCCGAATCATTGCGTGGCAAGATCGAGCGATTGCTCACCCATCACAACGCACTGCGTCGTGGCCTCAACGAGCCCGAAATATCAGAACAGGCGATTTTTGACGAATTGATGGCCGTCGCAGAGCAGATATTACCGTTCCGAGAAACCGTCTGGAAACTGTTGGCCGACGCCAAACACAATGGCAAACGCATATTGTTTGAAGGGGCACAGGGTACGCTTCTCGACATTGACCACGGAACATATCCGTTCGTGACGTCTTCCAATACGGTTGCTGGCCAGGCGGCGGCAGGTTCAGGATTGGGTCCAAGTTCGCTGAATTTCGTTCTCGGCATCACCAAGGCTTACACGACACGTGTTGGGGAAGGGCCATTTCCAACCGAACAGGAAAATGAAATTGGCCAGTTTCTTGGCGAGAAAGGTCACGAATTCGGTACTGTTACGGGACGCAAACGCCGCTGCGGGTGGTTTGACGCCGCTTTGGTGCGCCAGTCAGTGTCCACCAATGGCATAACTGGTATTGCCCTCACCAAGCTCGATGTTCTGGACGGCATGGATGAAATCAAGATCTGCACCGGATACACCATCGATGGCGAGGCCATAGATCACTTGCCCGCCAGTCAGGGGCAGCAGGCGCGGGTTATGCCGGTTTATGAGACCTTGGAAGGCTGGAAAGAGCCGACGGTTGGCGCCCGCACATGGAATGATCTGCCTGCCCAGGCGATCAAATATGTCCGCCATGTAGAGGAATTAATCGGCGCTCCGGTCACCATGTTGTCCACCAGTCCCGAGCGAGATGACACAATACTTGTTGAAGACCCATTTCATGACTAACTTGTCACCTAATACTGGAATTTACTGATTGACCGATCCTCGGTCACAAGACTGGCGACCCTATGGCTGATTATCATGCTGTCCTAATGCGAACCCTTTCGGGATTTAGCGAGCCTAAACCCGAACTGAGGTTCAAGCTTTATGACAGGGCGCGCACCACTATTGCCCGGCAATTGGAAAACCGTTCCCCAGCAGTGACAGGAGATGCATTAACAGCCGAACTCGACAAGCTGGAATATGCAATTTTTCAAATTGAGAGGGGATACGATCCCGGCTATCCCGAGCCCGTATTGCAAAACCCGCCACCGGTTGAAGTCGCGCCCCAAGCTCAAGATCCAGCAGTAGATGATGAACCTGCAGCGACAGAGGCGACAGAGGCGGCAGAGGCCCCCGCCTCAACAGCGGTAGATGAAGCACTGCCGGAAGTCGTGTTCGAGCAGGGCGAACCGCCCGATGTGCCAGCTCCACCGGCACAGCCAAGTTTTTCTGAAACACTTGCCAATACTCCAGCGGCTCCCCCTGATGAAGCAGGCCAGGTTTCGGATCCGGGTGCCGACATAGGCGAAATCGCTGCTACAAATGATGCTCAGCCGCAATCTCCACCACCGGATTTTCAACCTCTGGAGCCGCCGAGCGCCGCAGTTGAAACTGTCGAAGAGACTGAGACACCTGAACAACAGGCAGTCAATGACGCAGCTGTTGATCAATGGGCAGAGGAATTTCTATCTCATCCTCCCGGCCCCGAAACGGTTCCCCAAACAGAGCCTCCGTTAGCCGATCCGACCCATATGGCAATTCCTCCCGAAACGGCGGAAATTCCCTTGCCCGCAGAGGTGCAGCATGCGCAGCCTGCTGAGCCAGTACAGGATCCAATCCAGCCACCGATTCCCCATGCTGATCTGACAGACCCTGCTGTTGATCAACAACCCCCACCTCCGCCAGCAGGCGCGGCAGCAGCGGTTGCTGCTCTTCCGGATTTCGATCAGTCATTTGATGCAAGTTCAAGCGATGGCTTAGAAATTCCACCGGCACCTGGCTTCGGCAGCGGCGGCAGCCAGCGTCGACGCAATTCGGGCGTTATGAAGTGGGTGTTGATTGCTCTCGCCGTAGTGCTTTTGGGAGGCGCGGGCGCTACCGGATGGATATACAAGGACGCAGTGTTGGAAACGGTCGGCATGAGTGATCTGCTTGATGACCCAACGCGTCCCAAACCCGTCAAAACAATAACCATAACTCCGGAAGCTGAAGCCCCGGAGGAAACCATCTCAACCCCGAAAGTGGAAAGTCGGTTAAATGCTGAGGGTGAGGAAGTTGCAACTCCGGCCGCTACGCCGCCACCGACGCCAGCGTTACAGCCGGTAATTGAAACACCGACTTCCCAACAGCCCACCAACGGCACATTGCCAGTTGCCCAGGACGCCATCCTCTATGAGGAAGGGGCGACAGCGGCTGATAACACGATAGACTCTGGTCGGGTGGTTTGGAGCGTGATTGAGGAAGAACCGGCCAGTGGTGCCGCCAAGGAACCCGCAATTCAGGCGAAAATTGAAATCCCCGGCCGAAATGTTGTCCTGATTATGAAAATAATGCGCAACGCCGACAAAGCTCTGCCAGCCAGTCACTTGATTGAACTGGTGTTTGCTGTGCCCGATGATTTTGCCGGGGGGGGGCGGTCGGTCAGGTCAGCCGATTTGTGCTCAAACAAAGCGAGCAGGGGCGGGGAGAAGGTCTGGTAGGTGTACCAGCGCGGATTGCAGACGGTATTTTCCTGATTGCGTTAAATAATCTAGAGCAGGCCAGAACCAAGAATGAGTCGCTGCTGAAATCACGCGACTGGATTGATATTCCTTTGCAATATCGCACCGGGCGCCGGGCACTGATGACCATAGAAAAAGGTGTGCCCGGGACCAAAGTCTTCGATGAAGTGTTTGAGGCCTGGTCCAAACTCTGACCCGCGGGTCAAAAATACTTGCAATGCAGGCCTTTGTTGGTCACAACTTGTCCAGTTCCAAGGGGTGTCGTTTTGCGCGGCTGAGATGGCTTATGGCCGGACCCTTGATCGTATAGTCGATCGGGAACCTGATCCGGGTCATGCCGGCGAAGGGACAGGACATATTGGCCATGGTGATGAATATGAATTCGTCCGGTCGAATTGGTCAGATTTCTTCAATTGCATGTCTCTCAGGTGTCGGTCAAAACCGGATTGGACGATATGCTGTTTGGCAACGAACGGGAAAAGTTAGATCGAGACGGCCGGTTTGCACCACTGATGCGTGGGGGTGCAACAGCGCTGGTGCTTGTGGGTTTGTGGGCTATCGCAGTCGCAATTTTCAAACCCGCACCCTTTATTTTGCCCGGCCCCGACCGTGTCTTATCAGCGCTTGTCGGGCAATCGGCCTCGCTGCTCTACCATGCTGGCATTACGCTGGTTGAGATTATTCTGGGTCTGGTTCTTGGAACGGTATTTGGTGTGACGACTGCCTTGCTGGTCAACGCGTCGGCTCTCGCCCGGCGCTATGTGTTGCCACTCATTCTTGCCAGCCAGGCGCTCCCCGTATTCGCGATTGCACCGCTTTTGGTGTTGTGGTTCGGGCTGGGTCTGGGCTCCAAGGTCGCAATGGCGACGCTGATCATTTATTTCCCTGTAGCTTCGGCGCTCAATGACGGTCTGGCTCGGGCGGATAGAAATTTCATTGACATTGCCCGGATGTATGGTGCTTCACCTCTGCAAACTTTGATAAAATTCCGAATGCCAGCTGCCATGCCTTCTTTGGCATCAGGCATTCGTGTAGCTGCAACGGTGGCTCCCATTGGTGCGGTTTTTGGCGAGTGGGTCGGCGCATCTGGAGGCCTTGGCTACGTCATCAATCAGGCCAATGCGCGGATGCAAACCGACACGGTCTTCGCCGGGCTCGTACTACTCATTTTGATGGTGGTGGTCTTGCGCCTCATCATCGATATCACCCTCGACAAACTGATTTTCTGGGCACCCAGAACCAACATGCCATTCGCTTGAAGGAATTAACAATGCGACACCTGAAATTTTTATCTACCTTGATACTGGCACTGACATTGAGTGCCGGTTCGGCGTTCAGCGCCGAAAAGCTGACCGTTTACCTCGACTGGTTTGTCAATCCGGACCACGCCCCTCTGGTGATCGCCCAGAGCCAGGGGTATTTTGAGCAGAACGGGCTTGAGGTGGAGTTGATAGCTCCCTCTGATCCAAGCGCACCTCCACGCCTAATTGCTGCCGGGCAAGGGGATATTGCAATTTCCTATCAGCCGCAGTTACACGTGCAGGTTGCCGAGGGACTGCCGTTGATCCGTATCGGGACCATTGCTGAAACGCCGCTCAATGCACTGGTGGCATTGAAGGACGGCCCGATCAAATCAATTTCTGATCTGAAGGGCAAAAAGGTTGGCTTCTCCGTTGGGGGTTTTGAAGACGCGCTGTTGGCAGCGATGCTGAAACAGGAAGGATTGACCCTGAACGATGTGGAGCTGATCAATATCAACTTCTCTTTGTCTCCATCACTGATTACCGGTTCAGTGGACGCCGTCATCGGGGCGTTTCGTAACTTTGAGCTGAACCAACTCGACATCGAAAAACATCCCGGTATTGCCTTTTATCCGGAAGAAAATGGTGTGCCGGTTTACGATGAACTGATTTTCATCGCCAAAAACGACCGGGCTGACGATGCCCGTTTTCGCCCCTTCATCGACGCAGTAGAGAAGGCCACGCTTTATCTGACCAACCACCCAGATGAAGCGCTGGAGCAATTTCTGAAGGCCTATCCGGATCTCGATAATGAGTTGAACCGACGTGCCTGGGTCGACACCCTGCCGCGTTTCGCCAAGCGGCCAGCGGCTTTGGATCGGGGGCGCTATAAGCGTTTCGCCAAATTCATGAAGGAAAGCGGATTGATCGACTCAATTGCACCACTTGAATCATATGCAGTTGAATTGAAATAATAAAACGGCCCGGCCTTATAAAAGGCCGGGCCGAACACAGTAGGGTCTCGATAGTTCCAGTGAAAAGCCTTTCACCGGACGCGTGACTTAGTGAACCGCGATCTGCGCAACTGGCTTGGCCAGTTCCTTGGCAGCACCAACCATGGCTTTTTGCACTTTTTCAAATGCACGCACCTCGATCTGGCGTACCCGTTCGCGGGAAATGTCAAACTCGCCGGACAATTGCTCCAGTGTCAACGGATCCTCAGACAGGCGGCGGGCAACAAAGATGCGCTGCTCGCGTTCGTTCAAAACATCCATTGCATCGGTCAACATTTCACGACGGACTTCCAGTTCATCCTGCTTAATCAGCGTGGTTTCCTGGCTTTCGCTCTCGTCGACCAGCCAATCCTGCCACTGACCTGACTCACCTTCTGCGGCCTTAATCGGCGCATTGAGTGACGCGTCACCCGAGAGGCGCTGGTTCATAGACCGCACTTCCTCCTCACTGACACCGAGTGTATCGGCAATCTTTGTGACGTTCTCGTGCTTCAGATCGCCGTCTTCGAGCGCCTTGAGTTTGCCTTTCAGCTTGCGCAGGTTAAAGAACAAGCGCTTTTGATTGGCTGTGGTGCCCATTTTGACGAGGCTCCAAGAGCGCAAAACATACTCCTGAATAGACTCCTTGATCCACCACATTGCATATGTTGCCAGTCGAAAGCCCTTTTCGGGGTCAAACTTTTTGACCGCCTGCATCAGACCGACATTACCTTCTGACATGACTTCGCCGATGGGCAGTCCGTAGCCGCGATATCCCATAGCGATCTTGGCTACCAGACGCAGATGGCTGGTTACCAATTTGTGGGCAGCATCGGTATCGTCATGTTCCGCAAAGCGCTTGGCCAGCATATATTCTTGCTGAGGCTCCAGCATCGGAAACTTGCGAATTTCATCCATATAGCGCTGCAGGCCGTTGCCGCTGGCGGAAATGGTTGGGAGTGCGTTTGCCATAATGTTGGTCCTCTCCAATTTTCACGGTAACCTCGACCGGTTATCGCAATTCTCAAAAATTACACCTTGTTGGTGTTGTTGCGCACAGGTGAAATCCCCGGTGTGCGATAATAGACATATAGGAACCAATTTCGACTTTTCATCGTAATTTTACGATGAATCTGAGTTTTTTGCATTACAAATTTGTAATATCTATAAAAATCAATTAGTTAAGAGATGATGATTGTTCTCGAAATATCCTTGATACGGCACCCATCATCATCTCTATGTGTTCCAAATGTGGTCGATCGGAAGGCCAACAGGTGAATATTTAGGGTTGCGCTTCGATGCCAACATACGCATTTTAGCCGCACCCCAACAACCTCGGAACAGATTATGCCCATTAACAACCGTATTGCCGATTTTCATGATGAAATCACCGAATGGCGACGCACCATCCACCAACATCCCGGTCTGCTTTATGATGTTGAGGAAACTTCTGCTTTGGTCAGCGAAAAACTGCGTGAATTCGGTGTTGATGAAGTAGTCGAGGGCATTGGCCGCACGGGAGTCGTTGCGGTGATCAAAGGGCGCAAGACCGAGTCCGGTCGGGTGATCGGAATGCGCGCGGATATGGATGCACTGCCAATCGTCGAGAAAAACGATTCACCCTATAAGTCCAAATATGAAGGCAAGATGCATGCCTGTGGCCACGATGGGCATACTGCGATGCTTCTGGGAGCTGCAAAATATCTGGCTGAAACCCGCAATTTTGACGGAACGGCGATAATGATTTTCCAACCGGCCGAAGAAGGCGGCGCAGGTGGCCTGGCCATGTGTGAAGACGACATGATGGCGCGGTTCGGCATTCAGGAAGTTTATGGATTGCATAATGCGCCAGGACTTCCCGTGGGCGAATTTGCCATTCGGCCTGGACCGATCATGGCCGGTACAGACGAATTCACTATTACAATCACGGGTCTGGGGGCCCATGCCGCAATGCCGCATGGTGGCAATGATCCGATCATAATCGCCACTCAGATGGTGCAGGCGTTGCAATCCATCGTATCGCGTAACATTGACCCGTTAAAATCGGCGGTTCTGACGGTGACCGCAATTCATGCAGGCAAGGCCTACAATGTAATTGCCCAGGAAGCTCAATTCTATGGAACTATCAGGACCCTGGAACAGGAAGTGCGGGATACTGTGATTGCGCGCTTGAAAACGATTGTGGAAGGCATCGCACAGGCCTATGGGGCGAAAGTCGACATAGATATCAAGGAAGGCTATCCGGTTACCGCCAATCACGCGGAGCAGACAAATTTTGCTGCCGGAGTTGCCAAAGAAATTTCTGGTGACAGCAAGGTTAATGTGGACCGAGCGCCGGTTATGGGTGGAGAAGATTTCTCCTACATGCTGCTGGAGCGTCCAGGTGCTTTCATTTTCATGGGCAATGGCGATTCCGCTGGTCTGCATCATGAGGAATACGACTTCAACGACGAAGCAATTCCTGTCGGGTCGAGCTATTGGGCAAAAATAGCCGAACGATCAATGCCGGCAGGTTAAGTGTCTCACCCGAGCGCCATTCAGGACGCCATTAGTGCGGGGTCTGCAAGAACAGGCGTCTGACCTTCGGTCAATGTGGCATAGGCTTTTGATATCTGTTGATATCTGTTGGCACAAAATTCTGTGACGTCGGCCGGCAGGTCAATATGTGCCAGCCGGTCGGGGTTATAGGCCTGCGCCTGCTCGACAAATGCATTGCGAATTTCGTCTGCGCCGGCCATGGGTGACACACCAAGCGCCTGATGCGGATCGAAAATTTCCGGGACGATGCCAGGAGCAGCAACCGCCGTCGCCGCCGTCGCCGCCGTCGTCGCCGTGGCTGCCACGGGAGAAGCGTTTGATGCCTGCCGGGATTTCTTGGCATCTCGAATTTCAGTGATAATGCTTTTGGCGATCAGGCGTTCGCTTCCGTCGGCATCGCCGATAAGCACGAAGCGAGCATCGTTGTTCATTGTCCGATCAATGGCACCACCAAGATTGACGATAAGATCAACTGTCAGCTCTCGACCGTCCTGCAGAGTGAGGAATACGGGCAAATTCAGTCGGTTGTTATCGTTGTTCACAGCATATCCTAGCTTTGCATCGCACAATTGAGGCTACAAGACTAAGGTGAACGGGTTTATTGTTCCCTAATTGTGTAGGAAGAAATCAGTCGACCTTTGAGGTCGTGTAACTGGATGCGGGTTGAACCGTCGGATAGTTGCAAAGTCAGCATTAGCCGACCGTCAGCCTGACTGCTTTGAACAATCCGCGCCCCGGTGGGAATTACCAGCTCGTTGATGGTATCGGTGGCGACAGGCGTGGCCTTCGGCACGTCATCCTGAGTGACCTTGTAGACAATGCTGCCAAGGACGGCCATAAGCCCAATCATCATGATGCCACCGGAGATGGCCAGCAATCGGACCATTTTTACCCGAATGGCTTCAACTGCCGGGTCGAGGGGTTCTTCTTCCTGCTGGCTCATGCTTTGCGGCTCATCAAACTGAATAATTGGGGTGTTCCTGTGGGTGATAGCGATAGTGGAGAGACAATGAAAGCCCCAGATGAATTGCCACCAGATCAGCCCCGGCAATGGAAGTCTTGATCGTTCCTCATTCAGACGACGGCAAGCGGGTCGATAAGTTCATTTCAGCTAACGCGTCGGACGATATTTCACGTGCCCGGGTACAAGCGCTGGTTCGCAAGGGGCATGTCACGATTAACGGCACCTTGCCACGTGGCACCAGCACGCGCATTGCAGCAGGCGATGTTGTCCGTTTTGCCATGCCCCCGGCGGAGGAAGCTGTTCCGCTGCCCGAAAACATAGCTTTGAATATTCTCCACGAAGATGATGATCTGATCATCATCAACAAGCCGTCTGGCATGGTCGTTCATCCGGCTCCCGGCAATTGGTCCGGCACGCTGGTCAATGCGCTTCTGCATCATTGTCACGGTACTCTGTCGGGCATTGGTGGGGTTAAGCGGCCCGGCATTGTCCACCGGCTAGACAAGGATACAAGCGGTGTGATGGTGGTGGCCAAAAGCTATCGTGCGCATCTGGATCTGCAGGAACAATTTGCCGATCACGGCAGGACCGGGCCATTGGAGCGCTCCTATTGGGCCCTGTGCTGGGGAGCGCCACCGAGGATGAAGGGATCAATTGAAACCTTTCTGGGACGCCACCCGACCAAACGATTGCAACGCGCGGTAGTGGAGGAAGACGGGGCAGACGCAAAACATGCCATAACACACTATCAGGTGCTGCAACGTTTCGAGGATCCCAAGGCCAACGGAGATGCACTGGTTTCACTGGTCGAATGTCGGCTGGAGACAGGCAGGACTCACCAGATCCGTGTCCACCTGACGCATATGGGAAATCCGCTTCTGGGTGATCAGGAATACGGCAAACAGTTCGCCAATCGGGGTGTGCGTCTGCCGGAAGGCGCGGCAAAACTGTTTGAAAGTTTCAAACGACAGGCGCTGCATGCACGTACACTTGGGTTTAGACATCCGACCACCGGTGAAACCGTGAGTTTTAGTGCCGAGCCACCTTCCGATATTTCCAACCTGATTGCTGCGCTAAAGTCTGAGACTTAGGGCGATAGATGCCTTTGTCTAGTCCAACAGAGGCGACCAGGCCGGATCGGATGCAAAAGACTTGGTATTGACCTGTTGTTCGTTACGGCCCGTCAGATCAATCGTATGCAATCTTGGACCTCCACCGGCACCGGGCGATTCTCTAAAAAACATGAGCGTTCGTCCATTGGGTGCCCATGTCGGCCCTTCATTGTGAAACCCTTCGGTCAGGATACGTTCACCCTTGCCGTCTGGCCGCATGACACCGATCAGGAATTGTCCACCTGCCTGTTTGGTAAATGCGATCAGATCGCCACGCGGCGACCACACGGGAGTTGAATAACTGCCGGTACCAAACGAAATACGCTGTTGGTTGGTCCCGTCGGCATTCATCACATAGAGTTGCTGACGGCCGCCCCGGTCGCTTTCAAAGACGATGCGCCGTCCGTCTGGTGCATAGGAGGGAGACGTATCGATTGCCGCCGTGCTGGTCAATCTTGTCGTGTTGCGGGAACGCAAATCCATTGTGTAAATATTGGCATTTCCACCCTGTTCCAGGCTCATGATAATGCGCTGCCCGTCGGGTGAGAATCGCGGTGAGAATGTCATGTTGGGAAAATTGCCGACAACTTCTCTCTGGCCGGTTTCGATTTGCAGCAGATAGACGCGCGGACGTCCACCTGAAAAAGACATATAAGTGACTTCCTGACGCGATGGTGAAAACCGAGGGGTCAACACCAGATCTTGCCCATTGGTCAAAAAACGATTGTTGAAGCCATCCTGATCCATGATTGCCAGACGCTTGACCCGTTTGTTCTTCGGACCGGACTCCGCAACATAGGCGATGCGGGTATCGAAATATCCGCTTTCCCCGGTCAGAGCCTTATAAATGGCATCGGATATGATGTGTCCGACGCGGCGCCAGTTGTTTGGGTCGGTGGAATACTGCTGGCCGAGGATTTGCTCGGCGCCATAGGTATCCCAGAGCCTGAATTCGGTGCGGAAACGCCCGCCACCTTCGCTGATCACCTGTCCGACCACCAATGCCTGGGCGCGGATCGCTGTCCAACTTGCAAATTCCGGGCGGCGGTTGGTGTCGCTGATGCGTTCGATATGCGCCGCCGGATCGATTGGTGCGAACAGTCCCGAGCGCCGAAGGTCAGCTTCCACAACCGATGCAATATCGCGTCCAAGTTTTGCGTCGCCAAGAAATACAGGAATGGCAATCGGCAAAGGCTCAACATTGCCGCGCGTCACATCAATCTCGATTTTTGCCTGTGCAATTGTCGCCATGCCGGCCATCATCAGACCAGCCAAAATGCAGTTCAGCAGGAGCATTGCAAGGGAATGGTGGTTCTTCACATGTTTCATGAATTTAGTCCTGTATTTTCATTGCTACAGCAAATCGGTGAGAGAAAAATTGACGACCACGTCGGCCCAGGTATCGTATTTGTCGGCTGGAAGTTTGTAGGGTGCACATTCTTTTACCGCGTTCTTCACCCGGCGTGAAAACACCGCCCTTGTAGCCCCGCTGGTGCCCGTCACCTTCGCCCTGACCAGTCCCTCAATCTCACCAGCCAGAGTTAATTTGAAAGTCACCCGCGCTCGCATGTTTGCAGCATCTTGATGTCCAGGCAGATCACCAGCATTAAAACACCCCTCAAGTGCGCTGCGCAGGGCATCCATCTCATTTTGTGACAACTTGGTTGCGTTGTTGGATTTCTTTGTTCCAAGCGACGCCTGTTCGGTGGATCGTTTGGCACCACCGGCGCTCGTCTTCGCCTTATCCAGCACGGCTTTTTTTGTGGCATCTGATTCTTTCGATTCTTCAGCCTTGGCTTTGGTGGTTTCGGTTGGCTTTACTTCATCCTTGCGTTTGTTGGTTTGAGCAGTTTCAGCCTTTGGACGTTTAGGTCGCTTCTTAGGGACCGACACGCGCTTGGGCAATACGATGGGGCTTTCCTCCTCAGGGGTTTCGGCCTCGTCGGGTTGGTTCTGCTTCAACAGCAATGCGATGTCGGTCTTGGGCTTTGGCTCAGGTGCCAGATCAGGTGTCGGGACAGGGGTTTTGGGTTTCGGTGGTGTTGGGTCGGGTTCGGCAGCAGGGGCTTCCACCTTTTCCTTTGGCGGTTGCTTATTGTCCTTTGGTGCATCGGCCTTGATGTCTTTATCGGTGTCGCCGACATTTACGGCAGGCTCCTCAAGACGAACAGTTCTGGTGGGCCGGGGAGTGGGTTTTGTTGACGGGTCGGCCTTCTTCGCGCCAGCAATCGATTTGGTCAGTTCTTCATAAGGGACGATATCGATTGGCAGGGCCTCAATGTCGGGGACTTCCAGCTGTTTGGGAGCAGCCAGAGACACAATGCCAAAAGCCAGCACGGCAACATGCGCAAGCGCAGATGTTGTGAGGCCCGCCTTCACCTAACCGTCCTGTTCCTGCAGAGTCACCAGTCCAATTTTTCGATATCCGGCCTGATTTAATGCCCCCATGATGCGCATGACAGAACCGTAATCGGTTGACTTATCTCCACGGACATAGAGCCGCTCATCATATCCGTTTTTGGCGATTGCCTTCAGTTTGGGGATCAGTTCATCGCCGGGAATTTCAGTTTCCTGCAAAAATACCTGGCCACCGGCCCGAACTGAAATGGTAATCGGTTGGGTTTCCGAATTCAGTTGCTTGGCACGGGATTCCGGCAGATCAATCGGGACACCAACAGTCAGCAATGGCGCGGCCACCATGAAAATGATCAACAGCACGAGCATCACGTCGACAAATGGCGTCACGTTGATTTCGCTCATCGGTGCGTGACGGCGCAGGTGTCGCCTACGTCCGTTTGATCCACCGCCATTTCCAACTGACATGCCCATGCTTATTCATCCATCCAAAATTGCCTGATGAAGTCAGGACGCATTTTTCTCATCGATTTGGCGCGAAAGTATGGCTGAGAATTCATCAGCGAAACCTTCCAGCCGCGTTGCGATTTTCCCCGCATCTGCAGAAAGCTTGTTATAGGCCACCACAGCAGGGATCGCCGCGAGTAGCCCAAGCGCAGTAGCCATCAACGCTTCGGCAATGCCGGGGGCGACAACAGCAAGATTGGTCGACTTCGAACCGGCGATCGCCTGGAACGACGTCATGATCCCGATAACCGTACCGAACAGGCCGATAAACGGCGCCGACGAACCCAGCGTGGCAAGGAACAGCAGGCGTTTTTCCAATCGTTCCATTTCCCGCGCCATGGCAACATCCAGTACTTTGTCGATACGAGTCTGCAAGCCAATTGGTGAACGGGCATTGCGCTCAAATGACCGCTTCCATTCGCTCATAGCGGCAACGAACAGCGCCGCCATGCCATAATTTGGGCGCTCCGATACGGTGCGATATAATTCTTCGAGACTTTGCCCAGACCAGAAAACCTGTTCGAATTGATTGAGTTGCCGTTTTGAGCGGGCAAACAGCAATGTCTTGTCGATGATGATCGCCCAGCACCAGATGGAAGCCAGCAGCAACCCGACCATAACCGCCTGAACCACCACAGAGGCATCCAAAAACAGGCTCAACAGCGACGTGTCGACGGTGGGTGCGGTCAGATCCCCGCCTGCCACCTGCGCTGTAGCGGCGGTTGGCACGGTTAGGGCTGCGATCAGTATAAGTGCTCTGACTGCAGCAGATTTGTGTGGGGAATCATTCATGAATTTGGTTCTCAAAGGGAAGGGAAACAAAGGCAACAAGGATTATGATCTGTCGCAATTTCGTTTCCCTGCATTGCCGTAAAATGGGGTGAAACGATGGCCATCTGTCCAATGACTCAAAATCGAATAAGCGTCGCAATATATTGGCAGATTTATGGTTAACGAAGCGTTAGGAAATAAGGCGGCGTGCCAATTGCGCTCTACGAGACACCGAGACGCTCCAGCAATTCGGCAGGATAACGCCGTGGTTTGCCCTGCGGGTTCATCAAAACCACGGTGACGACAGCCTCCAACAGCACTTGATCGCCACGCTTGATCGTCTGGTTGAATGTCAGGCGCAGTCCTTGCAGCTCTCCGCGCCGGGTTACAATTGTCAAAACGTCATCAATGCGCGCAGCACCTTTGAAATCAATCTCCATGCGATGAACGGCAAAGGCCAGAGGTTCGCCAAATTCAGCAGCATTCATTTCCTTGTGATGAACGCCCAACATGCGGATGGTGTGGATGGCTCCTGCACCATCGGCGTCGTAATGCGCCATATT
>JAALLE010000152.1 GCA_011087605.1 Hyphomicrobiales bacterium | reverse complement strand
CGTCTGATGGGCCGTCTATAAAAGCATCAGGTTGGGGTAGCTGGGTAGTTACGATCATCCTTCATCAGGAGTTGGAATTGATCAAAAAGATGCTGTTTTGATTGCAATTGAGCCGCTGCGGCTTCCCCACTTTCGTCATTTGAGGGGTCGTTCATTCACGGCATCCGTCTCAATCAGAAGATTTGTCCAACCCTCTTCGAGATGTCTCTGGGGACCGGCACCAAGAGCTCGCCAACACATATTGAAGGGGCTACAAGGTTCTTATAATTTTGCAGGATTACGATTTCAATGGCAATAAATATTTGGCGCTCACAGAGGTGTGGTTTGGCGGCTGTTTAGCGGGCTTACGATGATGTGCCCGCCGTTGCCTGGTCGAATTGAACGGATGGAATGATTTGCTGGAAAAATTTGGCTACAATGGCTTGCCAAATGCAATCGGATCGGGCAGGGGACGTCAGCTGAATCCCTGCGGGTGTGGCGGAACTGGTAGACGCGCCAGATTTAGGTTCTGGTATCGAGAGATGTGGGGGTTCGAGTCCCTTCACCCGCACCATTTTGATGGATTTGGGCCTGAGTTTGAGGGCCGTTTGTTTATTACCCCCTGGAATAGACGTCCTCATAGCGAATGATATCGTCTTCACCCAGATAAGTCCCGGTTTGTACTTCAATCATGGCGACGGGCACCTTGCCCGGATTGGCCAGGCGGTGAACGGCACCCAGTGGCACGTAGACAGATTCGTTTTCACTCACCAGTTTGACGTCATCGCCTATCGTTACTTCGGCGGTGCCTTCCACAACGATCCAGTGTTCAGCCCGATGATGATGCGACTGAAGGGAAAGGGCAGCCCCGGGGTTCACGACAATGCGCTTTACCTGGAAACGATCCCCCATGGCCAGACTGTCAAAAAATCCCCATGGACGGTGGTCGCGCGGAAATGATTCCGCTTGACGGATGTTTTTGATCTTTAACGTGTCGACGACTTTTTTGACGTCCTGTGCTCGCGCTGCATCCGCCACCAGTACGGCGTCTGGCATGGCTATCGCAACAATGTTTTTTAATCCCAGACCGACAACCTGCAAACCATCATCTTCCGAGCGCAATAATGTATCCGAGCAATCAATGGCGGTGGCCTGACCAAAGGTTGCAACCCCGGCGTCATCCTTTGGGCTCTCACGCCATACAGCATCCCAGCCACCAAGATCCGACCATCCCTGCGAAAACGGTACAACAGCCAGATTGTCCGCTTTTTCCATGACCGCATAGTCAATTGATATGCTCTCGGCCTCGGCCCAGGGTTCTGGTGCCAGGCGCAAAAAGCCAAGATCGGGCTGAGCACCACTGACAGCTGCAGAAACCGGTGCGATCATGCCAGGACAATGGACGTCAAATGCATCAATAATGGCTTTTGTGGAAAACAGGAATATACCCGCATTCCACATGAAGTTACCGGCGTCGAGCATGTCCTGCGCGCGCTCGGCATCCGGCTTTTCAACAAACCGCGTTAGAGGAACGGGCGCGTTATCTTCTGACGTCGAGGAAGTACTCAGCTCCAGATACCCATATCCGGTATCCGGGTGTGTCGGCGTTATGCCGAAGGTGACAATCTTTCCTGATTTTGCCGCCGACAATCCGTGGTCGACAGCTTTACGGAAAGCTGCAGGGTTCGGGACCACGTGGTCCGATGGAGCAACCAACATGATCGAATTTGGATCGTTGCTCTGCAGCTGCAGTGCTGCGGCCAATATTGCCGGAGCCGTGTTGCGCCCTTCCGGTTCGATGATAATGGTTCCCGGATCTATTCCGGATGCAGTAAGCTGTTCGGTGACGATGAAGCGAAAATCGGAATTGGTCAGTATCAGAGGGGGTGAGTATTCTTCACCTGAAAGTCGTTCTGCTGATGCTTGAAACAGTGATTGCTCTTCCATCAATGGCGCAAATTGCTTGGGGTAGCTTTTGCGTGACAGAGGCCAAAGTCGAGTGCCTGATCCTCCACACAGTATTACGGGTGTTATCATTTTGGTTGTCCTGGCTCGGTGCGCATCGACGAATCTAAATGTCTGCCCAATTCTGTGGCCAAGGGGTTATTTTTTCATCAATGAGTCTGAATTCACTGTTAGATATTGGTGTGATTATGACGAACGGCTATCAAATTTGACCCAAAGATTCTGCAGTTCGCCGGCGGTTTTTTGCCGGTTGTGGAATAGATCCGCCTGTGGTCGAGTACTCACGTTATCGGGCATTTGCAGTGTTTTGACCTTGGGGGGAGGGGGTATTAGTCCCAAAAATCGAATTCAACCCCTTGCACAGTAGAGATTTCCCTTTGAATCTGCTGTTTATTGTCCCATCTAGTCTGAATGGCCAAAAAAACAAACGAGAAATCAGATAAGAAATCGGTCAGGGAAACCGAATCTCCGTACAATGTTTCGGATGGTTCGCTCAGACGTCCCGTCAACGAACTCTAATGTTTGGGCGTGAGATCAAACGCTTCAACGATAATCTGGTGAGGATGTAACGTGCCATCTGCCGGGACCCATGGCTTCGAGCGTTACCTTGGCTTTGAAATCGGGCGAATGGTTTTTTCGTTTCGTCATGTTGAATCGTCTTTCTTATAAGCCGATCCATCTTAACTACTGGTCCGAAATTTTGCGACCACCTCTCTATCCAATGTCGTGACTTTCATCGTCCTACGAACGAAATATACCTCATCTGATAGAGGCGAGTGTCATCGCTTCCTTAATTACACTCGCTGTCTTCGAGATTTCGCGATCAGTCAGGGTGGGATGAACGAGAAACATCAGGCTGGATTCGCCAAGTTCTTTCGCTATTGGCAGGCGATTTTTTGGTCGCCAGCCTGTGCCGTCAAAGGCTTTCTCCAGATAGACCTCTGAACAACTGCCCTGAAAACAAGGGACTCCTCTTAAGTTGATTTCATCAACTATCCGGTCACGGTTCCAGTCTGGCTTAAGGTTTTCGGAGCGGACATATGCATAATATTTGTAATATGCATGCGTGCAGCCATTATCATTTGTACTGCTATCGCAGCTTGGGCATCTGAAATTCGGCACACGGATCGGACCATTTTCGTCAGAAAATGGCTGCAGTGCGTCGGTGATAATCTCCGCATTTTTTGATCTGGCTTGGGTCCATTCCGGCATCCGTTTGAGCTGTATACGACCAATCGCTGCCTGCATCTCCATCATGCGCCAGTTGGTGCCAAAACTCTCATGCAGCCAACGAAAACCTGGTGGGTGCTCGCGCTCGTAAACTGCTTGCCAATTTTTGCCGTGATCCTTGTAGGACCACATCTTTGACCACAAGTCGCGGTCGTTGGTCGTGACCATGCCACCTTCACCCCCGGTGGTCATGATCTTGTCCTGACAGAAGGACCAAGCTCCGACGTGGCCGATTGAGCCCACTGGCTTCCCCTTATAACGGGCACCATGAGCCTGCGCACAGTCTTCAACCACCTTGATGTTATGTCTATTCGCCAGTTCCATAATCGGATGTATGTCACACGGCCAGCCAGCGAGATTAACAACTACTATGGCTTTGGTATTCGGTGATTGGGCTTGCCGAATTGTTTCGGCGGTTATGTTGCCGCTGTCTGCATCTACTTCTGCAAAAACAGGGACAGCGCCAGCGTTCACCACAGTGGAAACAGATGCAAGAAAGGTGCGAGGGGTTACGATAACTTCGTCCTCAGGTGCTCCACCATTTCTGGAGCCAACTCCCAATCCTACCAACGCAAGATCAAGTGCCATTGTGCCATTGGCAAGTGCAATGGAATGATCGGCCTCACACCAATCGGCAAATTCCCGTTCAAATTTCCTGCATTCCTGTCCGGTCCAATAATTAACCTGATTTGACAGCAGAACACTGGAAACTGAATTAGCCTCATCCTGCGTGAAGGATGGCCAGGGAGAAAAAGGACCGTTCAGCATCGATTATTCAAACCTTACGAGCCGGAACGCCACCAACTTGGGCTCCGTCTTCAATGTCACTCACCACGGCAGCGCCAGCCGCCACTAAAACATTATTTCCAATCTTTATACCTTCTCGCACTACTGCTCCAATCCCAATCCACGTTTGTTCGCCGACACTTACGCCACCAGCAAGCCGAGCACCTGGAGAAATATGTGCGAAATCACCCACTCTGCAATCATGATCGACGCTGCAGCCTGTATTTAAATTTACTCCTCGTCCGACCTCTGCATCTGCATTCACAATACTGCCAGCTACGGCCAGTGTTCCTGCTCCCAAATTGGCAGTAGGTGAGATGACGGCAGTAGGATGTAACAAGATTGGGCTATCGTTTAGATTGAGATCATTAAAAAATTGAGCTCGAAGGTTGTTTCGGCCAATTGCGCAAAACAACTTTGTCTTCATTTGCTGAGGAACACCGACAATTGGCCAACATCCATTACTGTGTCGTTCCGGCCATGAAATATCAAGAAAAGCGATGTCAGAGTAACCACAAGCCTCGGCTGTTTCGGCAACTACTTTGCCATGACCACCTGCACCTATTATTCGCAGCTGGGTCATTTTTTCCCTTGAACTTCGACATTGTCGCTTCGCCATCGGCTGTAATTCCCTCAACAGCAATAACCTTTTTGACGGTTGACCAAAGGATTTTAATATCCAACCAAATCGATCGATTGTCGACGTACCAAATATCCAACGCAAATTTTTCATCCCAGGATATTGCATTTCGCCCATTTACTTGAGCCCAACCGGTAATGCCGGGACGAACTTCGTGACGTCTTGATTGCTCTTGGGAATATAGGGGCAAATATTCCATTAATAAGGGGCGCGGGCCTACCAGGCTCATGTCACCCTTCAAGACGTTCCAGAGCTCTGGCAATTCATCCATCGATGTTGCTCGAAGAAATCGGCCTAAGCCGGTTAGGCGCTGATCGTCGGGCAGGGGAGTTCCATCCGAGCCGACTGCGTCTAACATTGTTCTGAACTTGATCATACGAAATGGTTTTCCGTCACGGCCTGGGCGCGTTTGCCGGAAAAGGACGGGCGCCCCCATTTTGGCTCTTATGAGTATAGCGATGGCAATCAGAATAGGCGAAAAGATGATCAGCCCAAAAAGTGATCCAAGTACACCAAGTGTTCTTTTCAGCATCAATAATTCAAATTGAGTTTATGATCGGAATTTAAATGGCACTAATTTGGATTGACACCAGATTCAAATCACGCAGACGCCTGATCGTTGACTGGTAAATGCTCGATAACGCGGGCACTCCAACTTGCTGATTTATTTGCCGCCGATAACCAGAAATGACCCCAAAATATGAGCTATTGGTCAAAGTGGGGCCATTTTTAATTAGGGCGATGGACTTGTCCCTATTTAATTCCGCATCCTGTTCTCGTTTAGGCTGATTTTCGGTAACTACTCAGCTACCCTATTTCTGCTGCCATTAGGTGCGACAATTTGAT
>JAALLE010000151.1 GCA_011087605.1 Hyphomicrobiales bacterium | reverse complement strand
AAAACCCGAAGCAAACCCTATAAAATGCCCGACTTTCCACACAGCCTCTCCGCATACCGGTCATTGGGTCGGGTGCGGCCGATCAAAGGCTCAATGTCTGGTTGGAGCCCACTCTTACCAAATTTGCCATGTTGTTATCGGAGCAGCTGGAATGGTTCGTTTGTCGCTGCGAAACCCAAAAGCAAAATCCCCGCAGAGCCGACTTCGATGCGTGGGGTCGTCGTTAGCACAGGCAAACGTCAGTCACACTGAGAGCCATGGCATCGAAGCCTGCGATACTGTATGCGGGGTGAATGAATGTTGCTGCACTGAGTTTTAGAGATTTTCGCCTTTATCTCGGTGGAAATATCTTCGCGCTGAATGCGCTGTGGATGCAACGCGTCACAATCGGATGGATCGCCTGGGACCTGACCGCATCATCCAGCTTTGTGGGTTTCATTGCGTTCATGAACTTTGCACCAACATTGGTGTCCGGCCCCTTGTTCGGGGTCTGGATCGACAGGGTTCGCGTCAAGCGAGCCGCTTTGGTAACTCAATCATTGATGCTCGCAATTGCTGCGGCCATCTATCTTCTCTTCAGTTTCGGGCTTCTCAATACGCTGGCACTGTCAGTCCTGTCGGGGTTGTCCGGGATAGTCGCATCAGCGCATCATCCCGTGAGGATGTCGCTGGCTCCGCGGTTAGTCGACCGTGAAGCTGTAGGGTCGGTGATCAATATTGCCGCCATCAATTTTAGCTTGGCAAGATTGACAGGCCCCGCACTGGGAGGATGGGTAATCGCGGTCTGGGGTGTCAGCACGGCATTGCTTGTGCAAGCCTTATGCTATTTGCCTTTTATACTTGCGATTGGTTTTTTGTGTACGCGGCAGCGTTCAGCGTCAATAACCGATGGAAGATCGTTCCTGGGTGCTTTGGCCGATGGCTTCAGACACGTTCTTACCCATGCGCTGATCCGACATGCAATTTTGATAACGGCGCTGTTTGCGGTCGTTGTTCGGGGCACTCTGGAAATTCTTCCGGTGCTTGCCGACGGTGTGTTTGAAAAAGGCGCGGTGGGACTTGGGCTTTTGACATCCAGCGCGGGGCTTGGCGCTCTTGCCGCCGGCGTTGCGAAGATCGTAATGCCAATTCAGATTGCCGGGCGATTGCCCAAAACCGCACTCGTCAGCGCGCTGGTTGGCATCGGCCTGGTACCCCTGGTTGGCCTTTCAATATCGTGGGTACTATCAGTGGGACTAATTGCTTGTTTGGGTTTCGCAGGAACGCTGTCTGCCGTGTCATTTCAGACAGCGATTCAAACCGATCTTGATGATGACCTTCGTGGTCGCGTCATGAGTCTATGGGTGATGGTTGGTATCGGTGGCGCTGCGATCGGGGCGATTGCCTTGGGCTTTCTGGTCGATCAATTGGGCTTTTCTGGCGCACTAATCTGCGCCGGTGGCGTGGCGGGCGCGGGCCTGGCAATACTTCTAATGCGAATTTCGCGAACCACGACTTAGTCTTCGGGCAACGTTTGACAATTGTTTTGACTAGCAAACGAGATTGCCTTCGCCAGTATTTCCGGCGACCTTGAATGGACCCCCAAAACAGCGGTTGCGATCTTGGGATAGTTGGTGTCGTAAATTCGACAACCGATAACCGCAGCATTGTCGCCTTGATCCGCATTGCTGCCGTTCGGCTATCCGCATTGCGCAGTGAGGACATGTCTACCGAACCGGCCTGTCTGCCCAATTGCTTTCAGGCGGGTAAATCTCAGGACCATAGTGAGCACATCAAACCTGCCAACAGGGCTACTTGCCAGGGGATTTTAAACCGAAAACGCCTGATCGCCAGGCGCCAACCCGACAATTTCCAGACTCAAAGCAATATTAAGTCCTCAAATTAATCCCAATTCAACTTCACTACAATTTGAATTCATTAAGGAATAAATTGTAAAATGTTCGAACAGTCGACGTAGAGATTTTTACTCCACAATGTTGGGATATTTGAACTGTAAGGAGTTTATGCATGTCTTCAAAAAGCAATGTCGAGTTGCAGTTTAGAGAACGTCGCAAATTCGAACGCCTGCCCGTGGAAATTGGTGCAAATGCCATTATGGCGAACTCGGAGACATCGTTCGACTGCACGATTCTCGATTTGTCCGAAGGGGGCGCCAAGGTGGAAATTCCGGAAATCGATATCATTCCGGTACAGTTCATGCTGTATGTACCTGAAACCGATCAGATATATGCCTGTAAAGTCGTTTGGCGAAAAGATGCTTTCCTGGGTTTGCAGTTCGTCGATGACGCAAGGGTCTAGGCTTTGCTGACACTGTCGGGGCGGACGCCGCCGCGTGCGCCAAAGCGGCGATTGCAGCTATTGGAAGTGACGCCAGAGGAAGATCACCGGGAAGAATGAGTAAACCGCTGCGAGATGTTTGTTTCGCGGCTTTGCCGTTTGCGCTCACGCTGTCGGGTGCGGCGAAGCCGCCTGCGTGAGCGCAAAAATAAATATGTCGCCGCTCACCGCTCACCGCTCGCCGCCGCTAGCGCGTCAGTTCCTTCATGCCATCGCTGATCCCTGACAGGGTCAGTGGGTACATGCGGTTATCAAACAATTGCTTGATCATCGCGGTGGACTGGGTGTAGCGCCAGCCATTTTCGGGCACCGGGTTGAGCCAGATTATTGACGGCCATTGATCGGTGGCTCGCCGCAACCAGGTCTCACCACTTTCCTTGTTCCAATGTTCAACCGCACCACCGGGATAGACCACCTCATAGGGGCTCATCGCCGCGTCCCCCACAAATATGCACTTATAGCTGGGGCCATAGGTGCGCAGAACGTCCCAGGTATCCAGCTGCTCGCCATAGCGGCGGTGATTGTCCTTCCAGACACCTTCATACAGGCAATTGTGGAAATAGAAATTTTCCATGTGCTTGAATTCGGACCTGGCGGCAGAAAACAGTTCTTCGACAACCTTGATATGGCCGTCCATTGAGCCACCGACATCAAGAAACAGCAGCAGTTTGACCGCATTGCGCCGTTCGGGGCGGGTCTTGACGTCGAGATAGCCGTTTTCAGCAGTTGAACGAATGGTGCCGTTAAGATCGAATTCGTCCGCCTCGCCTTCACGCGCCCAGCGACGCAAGCGCTTGAGAGCCACTTTGATATTGCGGGTGCCGAGTTCGACATTGTCGTCAAAATTCCTGAACTCGCGCTTGTCCCACACTTTGACGGCGCGGCGGTGGCGGCTTTCCTTCTGGCCGATCCGCACCCCTTCGGGATTATATCCATAGGCGCCAAACGGAGAAGTACCTGCAGTGCCGATCCATTTGGAACCGCCCTGATGGCGCTTTTCCTGCTCTTCCAACCGCTTCTTCAACGTCTCCATCAATTTGTCCCACCCGCCGAGCGCCTCAATCTGCGCCTTTTCCTCGTCGCTGAGATGTTTCTCCGCCATCTTGCGCAGCCAGTCTTCGGGAATCTCCGCCCCGGCGGCGGCATCGCCGTCGCCACCACCACCGGAGACCGTTTCCAGGCCTTTGAAGACGGTTGCGAATACCTGGTCGAACTTGTCGATATTGCGCTCGTCCTTGACCAGCGCCGCGCGGGCGAGGAAATAGAATTCCTCAACATCCCACATGGCAACGCCGCGCTGCATGGCTTCCAGCAGCGTCAGGTATTCGCGCAGAGAAACCGGAACAGAAGCTTGTTTGAGACCAAAAAACAGATTGGTGAACATCAGCCCTGGGTTCCAATCTTTTCGATGTCGAATATGGTCGTTTGATAAATCTGATTGATCCAGTTGCCAAACAACAGATGCGCATGACTGCGCCAGCGGTTTTGCGGGTCCTGCACCGGATCATCGGAGGGATAATAGTTGTGCGGCACCTCAATCGGCGAGCCTTTTGCGATATCCCGGTCGTATTCTTCCTTCAAGGAGAAGGAATCATATTCGATATGATTGAAGATATAGAGACGCTTTCCTTCTTTTTCTGAAATTAGGCAGGGGCCGGTAACATCGCTGTCCATCAGCAGTTGCAGGCCTTCATGCTGTTGGATATCGGCGGAACGCATTTCGGTCCAGCGCGAGACAGGTATTTGAAAATCATCGGAAAAACCGCTGAGATAGGGTGACGCCGGATCCAGGTTGCGGTGGCGGTAAACGCCAAAAGCCTTTTTCGCCAGGTCATATTTGGGGATGCCATGGAAGTGATAAGCGGCCGCCATTGCGCCCCAGCAAATGTTGAACGTTGAATGGACATGGGTGCGGGTCCATTCGAAGATCTGCTGCAGTTCCGGCCAGTAATCGACGTCTTCAAAGTCAAGCAGTTCGATTGGTGCGCCGGTAATGATGAAACCGTCGAACTTCTCATGCTTTATTTCATCCCAGGTTTTGTAGAACGAAATCAGATGATCTTCGGCGGTATTTTTGGATTTATGTCCGGCCACGCGCACCAGGGTCATTTCCACCTGCAGCGGCGTCGCGCCGATAAGCCTCGCGATCTGGGTTTCAGTCCGAATCTTGTTGGGCATCAGATTGAGCAGGGCAATGCGCAAGGGTCGGATATCCTGGCGGGCAGCAGTGTTGTCATCCATCACCATAACGCCCTCGTCGACCAGAGTCTGGCGGGCGGGAAGCGCGTTTGGAATACGTATCGGCATGGCTGGTTCACCTGGCTTTTGATCAACGGCGAAACCGCAAATGGAACGAGCCTTGAAACAGGAGCGGCCCTTTAGCGATTTCTTTAACGTGGCTGCAAGCCGACCGGCCAAATCACCACCTGGAGAATTTAGGGATTGGCACGGCGGTGGTCAATCTGTTTTAATTTCATTTGGGTTCACAGCCGTCTCCACGGCGACAGGGGGCAGCGGGGCAGATGCGCGTAAGATTAATGTTGATGATAATTGTCGCCAACTGCCTGGCGCCGCTCATCTGGTACAATCACGCACAAGCGAAACTGGAATGTTCCAACATGGTCATGTGTATTTCCACTCAACGCTCGGGCAGTACGACCCATTTTACTGCAATCAATAAACTGCCTCATATGCCGGTTACATTTGCCATTCAGCTGAAACTGAAAAACCTGAAAGTTGTCGGCGATTCAGACGAAATATTTGTCTTAAAGGGCGGTGAAGCAAGGCAGGTATTCTCCTTAAAGCCAAAGCGCCGCGACCGATCCTGGCGCTATTCATTTGATTATAAATGGGTTTATGGTGATCTCGACGCTGTACATGATCCAGATCAGATGTATCAGTTGCCATTTGCTGCGGGGGAAAGGTTTAAAATTTCGCAGGGTTGCAACGGAGAATTTTCCCATCAGGGGGACGAAAAATATGCGTTGGATTTCAATCTGCCAGAAAACACACCGGTACACGCGGCCCGGGCGGGAACCGTGGCGGCGGTCAAGCAGGATTCAAACCGCGGTGGTCCCAGCCGTCGCTTCAAGCAAGACGCCAATTATGTGTTTATCCGTCATGACGATGGCACGATTGGTTTCTATTTTCGTAACTACTCAGCTACCCTATTTCTGCTGCCATTAGGTGCGACAATTT